>DATFQN010000015.1:0-3446 GCA_035264165.1 Gaiellaceae bacterium | reverse complement strand
CAGCGGGTTTCCCAGTGGAGCGTGCCGGGATCGAACCGGCGACCTCCGGCTTGCAAAGCCGGCGCTCTCCCAGCTGAGCTAACGCCCCGCGGTGCGTTTCCAGTGTAGAGGCGCTTGCCGCCGTCCTCCTGAAGGAGGATGCTGAATCGTCATGGCGGCCGACGCGAAATCCAGGTCCGCGGCGTACGTTGAGCGCATGAAGCGTCGTGCGATCTGGCCTTACGTGCGGGAGTACTGGTTCGACGTGTTGATCGTCGCGGGTGCGATCGCCGGCGCGATCGAGATCGCGGTCGGGCGAAACAGCCGGGATGCGCCGGATTTGCCCCTGGCCCTGAGCATGGCCGTGGAAGCAGGACTGACGCTGATACTCCTCGGCCGGCGACGGTTCCCCTTCGCCGCACCCGCTGGAATGCTCGTGGCGGGGACCGCCCTCTCGTTCGTAGACGGACGTCTGATCCCGTACTCATTCGCCGGGTTCATCGCAGCCATCGCTGCTGCCTTCCTGCTCGGCTCGCTCGCCGATCGAAGGCAGGCTTTCATCGGTCTCGCCATCACATTCGCCGCTCTCGTGGTCATCGTCGGGAACGATCCGGAGCGCTCCGCCGGCGACTTCATCTTCATTCCGCTCGTATTCGGGATTGCCTGGCTGACGGGATACGGGCTGACCAGGCGGCTCGAGCAGGCTCATGCCGCCGAGGGACGGGCCCGCAGGTTGGAGCTCGAGCGCGAGGCCGAGGCGGCGGCCGCCGTGGCCGAAGAGCGCGCCAGGATCGCCCGCGAGCTCCACGACGTAGTCGGCCACGCCGTCAGCGTCATGACGGTGCAGGCCTCTGGCGTCCGCCGACTGCTCAACCCCGACCAGGACCGCGAGCGGGAGGCGCTGATGATCGTCGAGCAGACTGGGCGTGAGGCGCTCGCGGAGATGCGTCGCCTGGTCGGCGTCCTGCGCCGACCCGAGGAGGCGCCGGCGCTCGCGCCCCAGCCCAGCCTGCAGCACCTCGACCGGCTCGTCGAGCAGGCACGCGAAGCGGGGCTTCCGGTCGAGGTGCAGATCGAGGGGGACGCGAAAGAACTACCCGCCGGCCTCGACCTGACGGCGTACCGGCTCGTCCAGGAGGCCCTGACAAACGCGGTCAAACATGCGCAGGCCACGAGCGCCGCGGTGCTCGTCCGCTACGAGGACGGCGCCGTCGAGCTGGAGGTCGTCGACGATGGGCGAGGCGCGTCCGACGGCAGCTCGGAGAGCGGGGGGCACGGCCTCGTCGGCATGCGCGAGCGGGTGAGCGTTTACGGCGGCGAGCTGGAAGCGGGCCCGCGGCCCGAAGGCGGCTTCGCCCTCAAGGCTCGACTTCCGATCGCCTGATTCTCCTAGGCGCGCCGCGCGCCGCGTGGCACGCTTGACGCATGTCCGACCTTCCGAGCGGGACGGTCACGTTCCTCTTCAGCGACATCGAGGGGTCGACCGCCTTGCTGCGGCGGCTGAGGGATCGGTACGGCGAGGTGCTCGCCGACCACCACAGGCTCCTGAGGACGGCGTTCTCCGAGGCCGGCGGAACGGAGATCGACTCCCAGGGCGACGCGTTCTTCTTCTGCTTCCGCAAGGCGCGCGACGCGGTTCGGGCGGCGGTCGCCGGGCAGCGCGCACTTGACGCCCACGAGTGGCCGGAGGACACGACCGTGCGCGTCCGGATGGGGATCCACACCGGCGAGGCGTCGCTGACTGACGACCGCTACCACGGCCTCGCCGTGCATCGGGCCAAGCGGATCTGCGACGCGGGCCACGGCGGCCAGATCCTGATCTCGCAGACCTCGTACTCGCTGCTCGAGGACGAGGAAGAGGAGCACGAAGGCATCCTGCTGAGAGAGCTCGGCCGGCAGCGGCTCAAGGACTTCGACCGCCCGGTGGACATCTTCCAGCTGGTCGCGACGGATCTGGCGTCCGAGTTCCCGCCGCTGCGAACGCTCGACACTGAGCCCGTCGAGACCGTCGGCGAGAGGCTTCGCATCCTGATCGCGGACGACCAGGCGCTCGTACGCGCCGGTTTTCGGATGATCCTCGACGCGGAGCCCGACGTCGAGGTCGTCGGCGAGGCTGCGAGCGGTAGCGAGGCGATCGAGGAGGTTCGCCGCCTGCGTCCTGACCTGGTGCTGATGGACGTTCGCATGCCGGAGCTTGACGGGATCGAGGCGACCCGCCGCCTCCTCGCCGACGGTGGCGTCGGCTCGAAGGTCGTGATGCTCACGACGTTCGACATGGACGAGTACGTCTACGAGGCGTTACGCGCCGGGGCGAGTGGCTTCCTGCTCAAGGACGTCCCGCCGGAGCAGCTCGTCGAGGGGATTCGGGCTGTTGCATCCGGCGACGCGCTGCTCGCGCCCTCGATCACGAGGCGCGTGATCGAGGAGTTCGTGCGGCGGCCTCCCGACTCCGTCAAGACGGTGCCGCCGGAGCTCGCAGAACTCACGGAGCGCGAGCTCGAGGTGCTCAAGCTCCTCGCGCGGGGGCTCTCGAACGCCGAGATCGGGAAGGAGCTCTTCGTCAGCGACACGACCGTGAAGACGCATGTGGGGCGGGTGTTGATGAAGCTCGGGCTGCGCGACCGCGTTCAGGCGGTCGTCTTCGCCTACGAAAGCGGCCTAGTAGAAAGAGGAACCTCTATATAGAGATTGCTTGACTTTCGAGGCCGAACCGCTTACAAACCGCCTGTTTCACCAGGTTCCTGGCCAAACACAAGGGGAGAGGTTCCTAGGGAGGTCTTGATGAGGACACGTGTCCTGCTTGCGGGCGGGCTGATGCTCGTCCTGCTCGCGGCGTCGTTCACGGCTGCCGCGGGAGCGAGGACGAAGGGGGAGACGGCCACGAAGGCTGCGACCCGGATCGACCTCGCGACGTACAACGCGAAACGCTGGATCGTCCAGCTCAGGGGCAAGCCGCTCGCGCGGTATCCGCGCGCGAAGCGGCTCGTCAGCTACGCCGGCGTTGCGAGGCCGAAGATCGATCTCAAGGCTGCTGTCAACCGCCACTACCTGCGCGGGCTGGCCCGCACCCAGAAGGGTTTCGCAGCGCGGCTCCGCAGCGCGGTTCGCGGCGTCCGGATCGAGCGCACGTACCGCCTGACGCTCAACGGCATGGCGGTGCGTATGAGCAAGGCGCAGGCGGCGAAGGTCCGTCGCATGAAGGGCGTTCTCGCAGTCACGCCTGACATCCCGTACCAGCCGGCCATGTACGCGACGCCGGCGCAGATCGGAGCCCCGGCTCTGTGGGCTCAGCTCGGCGGCCAGGCGAACGCCGGCCGGGGGGTGAAGGTGGCGATCATCGACAGCGGCGTCTACGTCACGAAGGACGCGAACGGCAACTACGCCGGCAATCCGTGCTTCAACGACGCTGGTTACACGGCGCCGCCCGGCTATCCGAAGGGCGACACGCGCTTCACGAACAACAAGGT
>DATFQN010000014.1:0-20806 GCA_035264165.1 Gaiellaceae bacterium | reverse complement strand
ATCACGACCTGCCCCGGCTCCGCGTGCGTCTGGAGCCTCGCCGCGAGGTTCGTCGTGTCGCCGATCGCCGTGAAGCTGCGTTGCTCCGCCGTCCCGACGTTGCCGACGATCGCCGGCCCGGTGTTGATCCCCACGCGGAACAGCGGCCGCGCGGGCTCGTCCGCTGCGAGCGCTTCCGCCGCCTCCTGGAGCGCGAGCCCGGCTCTTGCCGCCCGCAGCGCGTGGTCGGGCTGGTCGGCGGCCGCGTTGAAGACGACCATGATTGCGTCGCCGGCGAAGCGCTCGATCATGCCGCCCTCCGCCCCGAGCACGACCGGGACCGTCCTCGCCCAGTACTCGTTCAGCATCGTCAGCACCTCGCCCGGGCTGTGGCGCTCGGAGAACGCCGTGAAGCCCTGCAGGTCCGCGAACAGGACGCTCACCTCGCGCTCCTCGCCGCCGAGCTCCGCCGCCTGGGGCTCGGCGCGGAGACGAGCAGCGAGCTGCGGGGAGAGGTACGGGCGCAGGAGCCCCTCGACAGCCTCGACCTCACGTCCGGCGCGCGCGAGGAGCGTCGCCTCGTCCGCGGCGAGACCGAACCGCTCGCGCAGCTCGTCCTCGCCGAGCTGCTCGTCGGCGGCCGCCTTGACCGCTGAGGCGTACCGTCGGTCGATGCGGCCGAGCGTCTCGTCGAGGTAGAGCGCGGCGAACGGGTCTCTGCCGTGCCGCTCGCGCAGCGCCGTGAACGCAACGATGCTGAAGGCCGCCGCCATGAGGAGATGCCACTCCCACCACGACGCGTGCCAGTTGCGCGAGAACGCGACCGCGATCGAGGCCTCGCCGAGCAGGATCCAGGCTGCCGTGACGCCGGCCAGCACCGCCGACGGCCGCGAGCGGTAGAGCCGCCAGTACCGCCAGCCGGCGAACGCGAAGAGCACGACCGCCGGGGCGCCGAGCGTGAGTAGCCAGCGATCCGCCGAGTCCTCCGTCAGCGGCTTGTCGAGCGGCGGAACCTCGAAGAGGGACACCGCCGCCCACACGACCATCGCGACGACGAGCGACCAGCGGAGCCAGCGCCGCCGCTCGAGGACACGTGGGGAGGGCGGGTCGACCGCCGACCACGCGGCGTAGACCGAGGCGAGCAGCAGCCCCACCGGCGTGGCGATCGTGAAACCGGCGTTCTTGCCCTCCAGGAGGACGCCCGGCGTCGCGAGCGCGTGGAGCCCGAGGAAGCCCGCGCTGGCGAGGAAGGCCAGCGAGACGAGGAAGAGCCGCGCGTCTGAGCGGCGCGTCGCGGCCTCGCTCGTCAGCGCCCCGAGGGCGATGCTGACCGCCGAGACCGATAAAACGAGCCAGAAGTGGGCGGGGTGGTGCTCCCAGTGGAAGTCCGTGTCGGGGCTGGCAAGCAGCAACGCGAGCCCGCCGAGTGGAAGCGCGATCAGGAGCGGCCAGAGGATCAACGCGGGAGGACCAGCCTACTTCGCGTCGAACGACGGGCCGTGAGCCGCCAGCTGGCACCGGCCGCGTTGATCGTGATCGCGGGCCTGGCCGACGCCGCCGGCCGCACCGACCTCGCGCTCTATGCGCTGCTCGCCGCGCTGCCGGTGATCGCGGCCCTCGCGCTCGACGGCTACGGCCGGCTCGTCTCCGGCGACGGCGGCAACGCGGCGGAGACCTCGTTGTGGGTCGTTGCACTCGCCCTGGCGACCGCCGGTGCCTCGGTGCCGTCGTTCTGGAGCTCGGCCCTCGTCATCTGTCTGGGTCTCATGGCCGCGCAGGGCGCGCTCGCGCTCGTCGGCGAGCTGCGCAGGGCCTAGAGCGGCAGCTGCGCCGCAGCCTTCTCGGCCAGGTCGATCAGCGGCTCCACCGCGAAGAACGACCCGACCGTGACGGCGAAGCACGCGACGACTGACGTCTGGAGCAACGCCTCGCGCGGTGGCGAGCCGCCGACGGGCGCGAGCTGCACCTCCGGCATCCGCATGTACATGGCCCGGACGACCGCGAGGTAGTAGTAGAGGCTGATCGCCGTCCCGATCACCCCGGCGACGATGAGCCACCAGCGGTCGGCCTCGTAGGCGGCCGCGAAGACGTAGAACTTCCCCACGAAGCCTCCGGTGAGTGGGAGCCCGGCGAACGCCAGCATGAAGATCCACATCGCGACACCGAGCAGCGGCCGCTCCCACCCCATGCCTGCGACGTTGTCGAGCGTCACCCGCTCGCCGAGCTCGCGCTCGCGCGCCGCGATCACGCCGAAGGCGCCGAGAGACGCGGCGCCGTAGGGGATGAGGTAGAAGAGCAGCGCCTTGGCGCCGAGCTCGTTGGCAGCGGCGACGGCGATGAGCATGAACCCGGCGTGCGACACGGACGAGTACGCCAGCATCCGCTTGAGGTTCCGCTGGACGAGGGCGGCGATGTTGCCGACCGCGAGCGAGACGCACGCGATGACGGCGACGGCGATCGTCCAGAGGTCCTCCTCACCCGGGAAGGCGGTGACGAGCACCCGGAAGGCGAGGACGAGCGCCACCGCCTTCGTCGCCGCCGACATGAAGGCGGTGACCGGCGTCGGCGCGCCCTCGTACACGTCGGGCGTCCACATGTGGAACGGCGCCGCCGAGGCTTTGAAGCCGAGCCCGGCGAGGATCATCGCGAGCCCCGCGAGCACGAGGCCGTCGTTCGCGATCCCCTTCGTCTCGATCGCCTGCGCGATCGCGCCGAACTGGAGCTCGCCGGTGGCGCCGTAGGTCAGCGCGGAGCCGAAGAGGAGGACTGCGGAACCGAAGCTGCCGACGACGAGGTACTTCAGTCCCGCCTCGAGCGAGCTGACGACGTCGATCTCGATCGCGCAGAGGATGTACAGGCAGATCGAGAACCACTCGAGGCCCAGGAAGAGCGTCATCAGGTCGCTTGCCTGGACGAGGAAGATCATGCCCCCTCCCGCCGCCGCCAGCAGCGCGTAGTACTCGCCGACGTGCTCGGCCCGCGTGCGCTGGCCGAAGGCGATCCCGACTGCGACGAGGCCGGCCCCCGCGATGATGATCTGCGCGAGCGCCCCGAAGCGGTCGCGCGTGATCGTGTCGGCGATCTTCAGCGTCGCCTCGGGTGTCTCGGAGTACACCCAGCCGGCGAAGATTCCGGCCGCGACGAACCCGCCCGCGGCGACGAATGCCGAGAAGATCCGTCGCGCCACGACCGGGACGAGGACGGCGCCGAGGAGCGCCAGTGCGGAAGCTGCGAGCAGCGCCAGCGACGGCGAGAGCGCGAACCAGTCGATCGCCGGCTTCATCAGTACGGAATGTGGTCGGTGATGGCGGCGGGCCAGACCGAGAGCGCGAGGAGGCAGCCGACGAGGGGAACGATCACCGCGAGCTCGGCCGGCCGGAGGTCGAGGGCCTGGTCCGGGACGGATGCTCCGATCTGCCCGTGGAGCACGGCGGAGATCAGGCGGAGCATGTACATCGCCGCGAGCACAATCCCGGAGGCGCCGACGATCGCCCAGCCCCACCCCTGGTCGAAGACACCTGCGAGGATCAGGAACTCGCCGGCGAACGCCGTCGAGCCGGGGACGGCGAGCGCGATCACGCCGGTCGTCATCAGGACCGTGGCGAGCGCCGGCCGCCCGCGGGCCATGCCCCCCAGGCGCGCAAACTCACCGGTCGCCGCGCGCCGCTCGACCACGCCGGCAAGGAGGAACAGCGCGCCCGAGAGAAGCCCATGGTTGACCATCTGGAGCACGGCGCCCGCCGAGCCGAGGTCGTTCAACGCGAAGATCCCGAGCGTGATCAGGCTCATCTGCGCGAGGCTGGAGTACGCGATGACACCTCGCAGGTCCGGAGCCCTGAAGGCGACCAGGGAGCCGTAGACCAGTCCGACCGACGCAAGCGCGAGCACGAGCGGCTGCAGATCGTCGGCCGGCTCGGGGAACTTGCTGACGGCGATCGCGAGGAAGCCGTACGCGGCCGCCTTCGAGACGACGCCGGAGAGCACCGCCGCAACCTCTGGCGAGGACTCGCGGTAGGCGTCCGGCAGCCAGCCGTGGAGCGGGAAGAGCGGCGCCTTCACGGCGAAGGCGACGAGGAAGCCCACGAAGACCCACTCGTTGTCGCTCTGGAGCGCAGGGAGGTCGAATGTGCCCTCCTGCACGCCGACGACGACGATCGCCGCGAGCATCAGCAACGAGCCCGCCATCGTGTAGATGACGAACTTGAGCGTGGCGGTCAGCCTGCCCGCGCCGCCCCAGACGCCGATCAGCACGTAGAGCGGGATCAGCATCGCCTCGAAGAAGACGTAGAAGAGGAGGAGATCCTGCGCCGAGAAGACGCCGACGATCGCGCTCGTCAGGAACAGCATCAGCCCGAAGTAGGCGCGAGAGCGATCGCGGCCGGCCCAGAACGCGTAGGCGATGGCAGCGGCCATCACGACGACCGTCATCCCGACGAGCCACAACGGGAAGCCCCAGAGTGCGACGTGGTACGACACGCCGAGGTCGTCGAACCACGTGTGCTGCTGTTCGAACTGGAGCGAGGCGTCGTTGCCGAAGTCGAACCGCACGACGCCGTTGATCCAGAAGCCCACCTCGGCGAGCGCGGCGAGCAGCGCGAGCGAGCCGGCAGCCTGGTTCGACCACGGCAGCAGCCACACAACGAGCGCGGCACCGAGCGGCAACAGGATCAGGATCGTGGTCAGCCAGTCGTTCACGCCCGCACCACCAGGAAGACGAGGGTTAGGATCGCCGCACCGCCGCCGAGCGCCAGCGCGTAGGTGCGGAGGAGACCCGTCTGTACGTCGCTCAGCCTGGTCGCGAGCAGGCGAGTCCCCTCCGTCAGCTCCCGGATCGAGCCGGCGATGAGGGGGCCCTCGACGAACCGGCTGGTAGCCGTGGCGAGCCATACGGCCGGCCGGTAGAAGACGGCGTCGTAGAGCTCGTCGAAGTACAGCTTGTGCTCGAGGACGCGCTGGCCGAGCTCCCACCTGGGCACTTCGGCGCGCCGCGCCGAGTAGATCCACCAGGCCACCGCGATGCCGGCAATTCCGAGCGCCACGGCGAGCACGCTCGTCACGACCTCTTCGACCCCCGACGGCTCGATTCCCGGCACTGCGACAGGCTCGAGGAAATCGGTGAGCGGGTGCCAGAACGGCGAGAACTGGATCCAGCCCCCGATCAGGGACAAGACGGTGAGCGCACCGACCGTCCATGCCATCCACAGCGCGGGAATCGTGTGTCCCGGCCGATGGAGGTGCTCGCGGACGAACGGCGACGGGTCCCCGCCGAAGACGATGAAGATCATGCGGAACGCGTACAGCGCCGTCAGGAAGGTCCCGATGAGGCCTACGACCCAGAGGAGAACGCCGTAGGCGCCGGCGTCGAGGGCTGCCGCGAGCAACGCGTCCTTCGAGAAGAAGCCGGACAGCGGCGGGATTCCCGCCAGCGCGAGTGCCCCGACGATCATCGCGGTGTACGTCTTCGGGAGCACCCGCGCGAGGCCGCCCATGCGGCGGATGTCCTGCTCGGCAACGAGCGAGTGGATGACGATGCCGGCGCCGAGGAAGAGCAGGGCCTTGAAGAAGGCGTGCGTCATCAGGTGGAACATCGCGTTCGGGTATGTCGTCAGCCCCGCGCCGAGGAACATGTAGCCGATCTGCGACATCGTCGAGTACGCGATCACGCGCTTGATGTCCGTCTGGACGAGAGCGACGACGCCGGCGACGAGGAGCGTGATCGCTCCGAGCCCCGCGGCGAGGTCCTGGATCCGGGGCGCCTGCTCGAAGATCGGGCTGAGCCGGACGAGCATGTAGACGCCGGCCGTCACCATGGTCGCCGCGTGGATCAGGGCGCTGACCGGCGTCGGCCCCTCCATCGCGTCGGGGAGCCACGTGTGGAGCGGGATCTGCGCGGACTTGGCCACGGCGCCCCCGAGCAGGCCGAGCGCAACCAGCGTGATCGCCCAGCCGCCGACGCCGTCGATGCCCTCGAAGACGGCCCCGTACTCGAGCGTCCCGAGCCGCTGGATCAGCAGGAAGAGGGCGAGCGCCATCGTTGCGTCGCCGAGCGCGTTCATGATGAATGCCTTCTTGGCGGCGGCGATCGCCTGCGGCCGTTCCTGGTGGTAGCCGATCAAGAGGTACGAGCAGAGCCCGACGAGCCCCCAGCCGGCGAGCAGGATCAGGAGGTCGCCGCTCTGGACGAGCAGGAGCATGGAGAAGACGAACAGCGCCATGTAGGCGAAGTAGCGCCGCTCCTCGTCGTCGCCGTCCATGTAGCCGATCGAGTAGGCGACGATCAGGAAGCCAACGCCGGAGACCACGAGCATCATGAAGACCGAGAGCGGGTCGACGAGGATCGAGAGGCCGACGTCGAGGTCGCCCGCCGTGAGCCACGTCCAAAGCGTCGAGACGTGAGAACGCTCCTCGGCGGGCTGGTCGACCAGGCGGAAGAACGTGATCAGGGCGACGACGAAGGAGACGAGCACCGAGAGCGTCGCGAGGTAGCCGGCGGCGCGCCGGGAGATTCGGGTGCCGGCGAGGGTGATGAGAGCGGAGGCGCCGAGCGGCGAGAGCAGGCAGATCCAGGCGGAGGTGATCATCCCCGGAGGGTGCTGAGGCGGTCGACGTCGAGGGGCACGCGGCTGCGGTTGAGGGCCACGACGAGGCCGAGCCCGACGACGACCTCGGACGCGGCGACGGCCATGACTGCCAGCGCGAAGATCTGGCCGCCGGTGTCGCCGAGGTGGCGCGCGAAACCGATGAGGGCGAGGTTGGCGGAGTTCAGCATGATCTCCAGCGAGAGCAGGACGATCAGCGGGTTCCGGCGGATGAGCACGCCGAGGGCGCCGACGGCGAACAGAAAGGAGGAGAGCGTCAGGTACCAGCTGACGTCTGGGCCGTTCACGCGCGCTTTCTCGTGCGTTCGCTGCCGAGGATCACGCCGCCGACGGCGGCGACGAGCAGGACGATCGACGTGATCTCGAAGGCGAGCAGGTGGTTCGTCAGGAAGACCTCGCCGACGTCGGCTGGGCTGCCGAACACGACGCCGATGTCGGCCTCGTCCTCGAGCCGGCCACCGGTGGTGAGGCCGATCGCAATCACGACGTCGACGAGGATCACCCCGGCCGCGACCGCCGCCGCGAGCGCCTGCCAGCTCGGCCCGCTCTCGAACGCGTGCTCGGCGCGGCCGCCGACGTACGCGATCACGAACAGGAACATGACCATCACGGCACCGGCGTAGACGAGCACCTGCGCGGCGGCGACGAACTCGGCCGCGAGCAGGAGGTAGAGCACCGCGAGCGAGGCCAGGTTCCCGATCAGCGCGAGCGCCGAGAAGAATGGGTTGGAGAAGCTGATCACGGCGATGCCAGAGCCGAGGCAGGCGATGGCGGCGACGACCCAGACGGCCCAGACGAGCACATTGCCCATCAGCTGGACGCCTTGTAGGCGGGGATCGGGGTGTCGAAGAGGTCGCGGTCGGCGACGGGCATGCGCTTGACCGGTTCGGCCAGGAGCATGTCCTTCGTGTAGATCAGGTCGTCGCGGGAGTACTCCGAGAGCTCGTACTCGGCCTCGAGCGTAATCGCGTCGAACGGGCAGGCGACCTCGCAGTAACCGCAGAAGATGCAGCGGCTGAGGTTGATCTCGTAGATACGTGCGTATCGCTCGCCCGGCGAGACCCGGTGCGTCGGCGTGTTCTCCTCGGCGACGACGCGGATGCAGTCGGCCGGGCACGCCGCGGCGCAGAGCGAGCAGCCGATGCATTTCTCGAGGCCGTTCGAGTGGCGCCAGAGACGGTGGCGGCCGCGGAAGCGCGGGTACACGGGCCGCTTCTCCTCCGGGTACTGCTGTGTGATCGGCTTCTTGAAGATCTGCTTCAGCGTCACGCCGAAGCCCTTGATCGAGCTGAACGGCTGTGGGCTCACAGCGCCACCACCAAGGCGGCGGTGACGACGGCGTTGATCGTCGCCACCGGCAGGAGGACCTTCCAGCCGAACGCCATCAGCTGGTCGTACCGGAGGCGCGGAACGGTTGTCCGCAGCCAGATGAAGATAAAGAGCACACCGAGGAGCTTGAGCACGAACCAGAGCGGCCCGAGGGCGTCGACGGGACCCACCCAGCCGCCGAAGAAGAGCGTCACGCAGAGGGCGGAGAGGACGATCATGTTCACGTACTCGGCCATCGAGAAGAGGCCGAACCGCATGCCGCTGTACTCCGTCAGGTAGCCGGCAACGAGCTCCGTCTCGGCCTCGGGCAGGTCGAACGGCGCGCGGTTCGTCTCGGCGATGCCGGCGATGAAGAAGACGAGCAGGCCGACGAACTGCGGGCCCGCGAACCACCAGTCCTCGCGCTGGTCGGCGACGATGTCTACGAGTGAGAGGGACTTCGCCATGATCACGACACCCAGCACGGAAAGCGCCAGCGAGACCTCGTAGGAGACGAGCTGGGCACAGGTGCGCATGGCCCCCAGCAGCGAGTACTTCGAGTCGGAGGCCCAGCCGCCGACGATGAAGCCGTAGATCCCGACGGAGCCGAGGGCGAAGAGCAGGATCAGCCCGATGGAGACGTTCGCGACCTGGCCGCTGATGTAGTAGTCGCCGACGTGCCACCCCTCGCCGAAGGGGATCACGGCGAAGGCGGCAAGCGCGGTGGCGGCGGAGAGTGCCGGCGCGGTGATGTAGAGCGCCTCGATTGCGGTCGCTGGGTAGAAGGCCTCCTTGCGGATCAGCTTCACGAGGTCGGCGATCGGCTGGAGGATCCCGCGCGGGCCGGCGCGGTTCGGGCCGTAGCGGAGCTGCATGCGTCCGATCAGCTTGCGCTCGACGAGCGTCATGTACGCGAAGGTGAGGAGCAGCAGATTGACGATCACGATCGCCTTGATGGCGTCGATCCACCAGGGCTCGTTCACGCCGTGATCTCCACGTGCTGCTCGAGGCCCGAAGCATGGTCCTCGGCGATGCGCGCCGCGCCGGGCGACAGATCCTCCGCCAGCCGCGCGCGGAGCGTCGCCGAGGTCCCGTTCGACCGCACAGTCACCTCCTGGCCGTTCGAGATCCCGAGCCGCCGTGCGTCGTCGCGTGAGAGCTCGACCTCGGGGTCGGGCCGCTGGAACTGCAACTCGGGCACGCGCTCGACGGCGGGCCCGGAGAAGAGCGGCCGGTACGTGACCAGCCGGAGCCCTCTCTCGGCCGTCTCGCCGGGCCGTGTCTCCGTGCCTGGCACTGCGTCCACACCCGCTTGCCCGGCAGGGACAGGGGTCGGCAGCTCGGCCTCCTCGCCGACCTCGCCGTACGGCCGCCCGCCGTAGACGATCGCCGAGACCTCCTCGAAGACCTGCGACGGGTGGGGCGAGAGAGCGACGCCGAAGCGCTCCGCCAGCCGCGCCAGCACCGCGAGCTCGTCCGGTGCAGGAGGAATGGACGTCCGTCGTAGGCGCTGGAGCCGTCCCTCGAGGTTGACGTAGGTGCCGTCCCGCTCCAGGTAGCTCGTGCCGGGCAGGACGAGATCAGCAAGAGGCGTCACCAGCCGCCGGAACATCGCGATCGCGAGCACGGCCTCGGCCTGCTCGGCCATGGCGCGGACGTTCGCGTCCGCCGCCGCTTCGTCGCCGGAGATAATGAGCAGCGAGATCGGCTCGGGGTTCTCAGGCTCCTCGTCGCCGGCCGCCGCCCACGCGTCCGCGACGCCTCGCCCGTTCGCGGTCTGCGGGAGGTGGAAGCCGGCGCAGCCAAGCGAGGATGCAAGCCGCGCAACCTCTGCGCCGCCGTCGTCGCCACCCGACCAGATCAGCACCGGCCGCTCTGCAGCGCGCAGCCGTGTCTCGTCGAACGTGTAGAGGACCTCCGCGCCGTTCCGCCGCGCGAGCCTCACCCACAGCTCGACGATCGGCGCCCGCTCGCCGACGGGCTCGTCGCCGAGGATCGCCACCGCGTCCGCGTCGCCGATCACGGAGAGCGGCGCGCGAACGGCGTCGAGCGCATTGTCGACCCGCTCCGGGAGCAGCGCGGAGTGCGCGCCGAGCCCCTGCCGGATGAGCTTTCCGAGCCCATAGGCGAGCTCGACCGTCTCCGACCCCGAAAGAGCCGTGACGATCCTGCCCTCGGCGCTCCTCAGCATGCTCTCGGCCTCGTCGAGCGCCTCGTCCCAGCCGAGCTCCTCGTACCTCGGGCGCCGGCGGTGCAAGGGATCCATGACCCGGTCGTGCGCCTCCAGGTGCCCGTACGCGAACCGGCCCTTGTCGCAGAGCCAGCCGCGATCGACCTCCGGATGATTCCGTGAGAGCACGCGACGAACTCGCCCCTCGCGCGTCGTCGCGCTGATGTTGCAGCCGACCGGACACATGCCGCACACGGTCGGGATGTTCTGGATCTCCCACGGCCGCGCCTCGAACCGGTAGGTCGTCGAGGTCAGCGCGCCGACCGGGCAGAGCTCGATGACGTTGCCGCTGAAGCGTCCGCGGTAGGGCTCGTCCTCGAAGGTCGCGATCACCGAGAGCGCGCCGCGGTTCTTGGCGATGAGCTGGCCGTCCTCTGCGACCTCCTCGGAGAAGCGCGTGCAGCGGTAGCAGAGGATGCAGCGCTCGCGGTCGAGGGCGATCAGTGGCGAGATCGGGATCGGCTTGTCGAGCGTCCGCTTCGGGAACCGCATCCGGGTGTTCCCGGGACCCCAGCGGAACGTGAGGTCCTGGAGCGGACACTCGCCGCCCTTGTCGCAGATCGGGCAGTCGAGCGGGTGGTTGACGAGGATGAACTCGAGCGTCGCCTCCTGCCCGTCGGCGGCCTTCTCGGACGCGGCCGCCGACTTCACGACCATGCCGTCGGTCGCGGTCAGCGTGCAGCCGGCTTGCAGCTTCGGCATCCCCTCGACCTCGACCAGGCACATGCGGCAGGCGCCGATCGGCGGTCCGAGCCGCGGCTCGTAGCAGAAGACGGGGATCTCGACGCCGGCCGTCGCTGCCGTCTCGACGAGCCCGAGCCCCTTCGGCACCTGCACTTCGACGCCGTCGACGGTGACGGTGACGAGCTCCGGTGAGCTCACCGCCGAACCTCGCGAATCGCGACGTGTCGACCGGTCATTTCAGACGGCCGCACGGGCAAAGCCCGCACGGCCTGAGGAAAACACCGCAAGCGGTGTTTCAAGCTGGGACCTCGGCCATCGCGGTGTGCGTGTGCTGGTCGCTCGGCGCCCGGACGCCCTCGATCGACGACTCGCCGCCGTAGGGACACCGGCCGTCGTCGACGTGCCGCTGGAACTCGTCGCGGTACTTCTCCACGTAGCTGCCGACGCACCAGACGGCGAAGTCTCCGAGCGCGCAGAGCGACTTGCCGAGGACGCGGTCGCACACGCTGACGACGAGGTCGAGGTCGGCCTGCGTCCCGTCGCCGCCCTCGATCTTCTCCAGCAGCTGGACGAGCCACCGCGTCCCCTCGCGGCAGGGCGTGCACTTCCCGCAGGACTCGTGCATGTAGAACTTCTCCGCCCGGAGCGCGAGCTGGACCATGCAGGCGCGGTCGTCGACGACGATCACCGCCGCCGAGCCGAGGAACGAGCCCGCCGCCTGCACCGAGTCGAAGTCGAGCGGCACGTCGAGCTGGTCCGGCGTGAAGACCGGCACCGACGAGCCGCCCGGGATGATCGCCTTCAGCGCGCGCCCTTCGGCGACGCCGTGGCCGTGCTCGAAGATCAGCTGCCGGAGGGTGGTGCCGAGCGGCAGCTCGTAGTTCCCCGGCCGGTTCACGTTTCCGGAGAGCGAGTAGACGACGGTGCCGGGCGCGGACTCGACGCCGAGCTCCTTGTAACGGTCAACCCCCAGCTCGATGATCGCGGGGACGCTGGCGACAGTCTGGACGTTGTTAATCAGCGTCGGCTGCATGTAGAGGCCGGCGACGGGCGGGAACGGCGGCCGCGGCCGTGGCTGGCCGCGGCTGCCCTCGAGCGACTCGAGCAGCGCCGACTCCTCGCCGCAGATATAGGCGCCGGCGCCGCGGTGGAGGATCACCTGCACGTCGCCGTACAGGTCGGCCACCCGGCCCTCCTCGATCGCGGCCTCTAGCACGAGAAACTCAGCGAGGTACTCGCCGCGGATGTAGATGAAGACGGCGGCGGCCTGGATCGCATGGGCGGCGATCAGGCAGCCCTCGATCAGCCGGTGCGGAACCCGTCGCATGATCTCGCGGTCCTTGAACGCGCCCGGCTCCGACTCGTCGGCGTTGACGACGACGTATGCCGGCCCCGAGCGCTTGTCCGACGGCGGGACGAGCGTGAGCTTCCGGCCCATCGGGAAGCCGGCCCCGCCGCGGCCGCGCAACGAGGCGTCGGTGATCTCCTCGATCACTTCAGCAGGCTCCATCCCGCGCGCTCGCTCTAGCGACTCGTACCCGCCGATCGCCTGGTACTCGTCGAGCCGTGTCAGATCGTGCTCGTCGGCGCCTTGGAGAACGGTCAGCTCAGCGGCCACGCATCTCCTCGACGAGCCCGGGGACGTCCTCGGGCTTCGTCGGCTCCCGGTACCAGTGGTCGACGATCACGACCGGCGCGTAGCCGCAGCCGCCGGCGCACTCGACGAGCCGGAACGTCACCTCGCCGTCATCCGAGGTCTCGCCGGGTGGGATCCCGAGCTCCTGTTCGAAGGCGTCGACGACGTGCTTCGCCCCAACGAGGGCGCAGGAGAGGTTGGTGCACACCTCGACCACGTGCCTTCCGACCGGCTCGAGGTTGTACATGTCGTAGAAGGTGGCGACCGCCTCGACCTGGGCCGGCGTGAGGTCCACCGCGTCGGCGACCTCGCGCAGCGCCTCCGGCGGGAGCCAACCTCCGTGGCGTTCCTGCGCGAGGCGCAGCGCGCCCATGACGGCCGAGCGTCCCTCCGGATACCGCTGCCGCAGCCGGTGGACCTCCGTGACGAAGTCGCTCACCTGTCCACCTCGCCCATGACAGTGTCCAACGAGCCGACGATCGCGATCAGGTCGGCGACGAGCGCGTCGCGCATGCACGTCGCCGTCGCCTCGAGCGCGACGAACGACGGCGCGCGGAACTTCACGCGCCACGGCCTCGGTCCCCCGTCCGAGACGATGTAGCACCCGAGCTCGCCGCGCGGTGACTCGATCGCGACGTAGACGTCGCCCTCCGGCACGCGGAAGCCCTCCGTCACGAGCTTGAAGTGATGGATCAGCGACTCCATCGACGTATGGAGCTCCTCGCGCGGCGGCAGCACGATCTTGCGGTCGTCCGTCAGCCACGGCGCGTCCTGCATCCCTTCAAGGCGCTCGAGGCACTGCTCGACGATCCGAACCGACTGCCGCATCTCGTCCATGTGAACCCGGTAGCGCGCGTACACGTCGCCCTCGTCGTAGACCGGGATGTCGAAGTCGACCTCGTCGTAGGTGAGGTACGGCTGGTTCTTGCGCAGGTCCCAGTCGACGCCCGAGGCGCGCAGCACGGGCCCCGACTGCCCGAGCGCGATCGCATCCTCCGCGGAAAGAACACCGAGGCCGACGGTGCGCTCGAGCCAGATCTCGTTACGGGTCAGCAGGGCCTCGTAGTCATTGATCGCCTTCGGCATCCACTCGACGAAGCGGCGACACTCGGGATAGAAGCCCCGCGGGATGTCTTCGGCGAGCCCGCCGACCTGGAAGTAGCGAGAGTGCATCCGCGTCCCCGAGACCAACTCGAAGAGATCGAGGATCAGGTCGCGCTCGCGGAACGCGTACCAGAACACCGAGATCGCGCCGAGCTCGAGCGCGGAGGTGCCGAGCCAGACGAGATGCGAGTGGAGGCGGTTGAGCTCGCACAGGAGCGTGCGCATCCAGCGCGCCTTCTCGGGCGTCTCCATTCCCAGCAGCTTCTCCACGGCGAGCACGAAGACGAGCTCGTTGTTCTGGAACGCGACGTAGTCGATCCGAGGTGCATAGGTGATGGCCTTCCACCACGTCTTGGCCTCCATGTTCTTCTCGAAGCCGGTGTGGAGGTAGCCGACCACTGCCCGCAGGCCCACGACCTGCTCGCCGTTCAGGTCGACGACGAGCCGCAGGACGCCGTGCGTCGAGGGGTGGTTCGGGCCGAAGTTGACCTGGAGCAGGTTCTCGCTCTCGCGGAGCTCCTCGGGCACCTGGAGCACCGTCGGAATCGGCGACGGGATGTGTGTGCCTTCGTAGATGCGCGGTCGCTCGACGATCGCCACTGGTCTACACCTCGTCCGAAAAGCGCACAGGCTCGCCGCCGAGCGGATAGTCCTTGCGCAGCGGGTGGCCCTCCCAGTCGTCGTCCATGATGAGGCGGGCCAGGTTGGGGTGGCCCTCGAAGTGGATCCCCATCAGGTCCCAGGCCTCTCGCTCGTGCCAGTCCGCGGTCGGCCAGATCGGCACGACGCTGGCGACGGATTCGCCGTCGTCGAGCCACACCTGGACGCGCACGCGCGGCGCCTCTTCGCGCAGCGCCAGCAGGTGGTAGTTGACCGCGAAGCGCTTCGCCTTCGGCTTCGGGACGCGCGCATACCCCTGCGAGCCCGTGGCGCCTCCGGTCCCGCCTGGGAAGTTGAGGTCGCGCCCCAGCCGCGTGCCGTAGTACCCGGCGACCCCTCCAGAACCCCAGCCCAGGTAGTCGGTGGGCGTGATGTCCGAGAGGAAACGGAAGCCCTCGACGTCCCGCAGGTGGAGGCACGCCTCCGTCAAGCGAGCCAGGTCGACGACGAGCGTCGTCTCGCCGTGCTCCTCCTTCGTCTCGACGAGCCCGGGAACGCTCTCGAAGACCACTAGGACGCGACGCCCCGGATCTCGTACGCCGGCGGGACTCCCGCGTGGATCTTCTCCTGCAGCCGGATGATGCCCTCGACGAGCGCCTCGGGTCGCGGCGGGCACCCGGGCACGTGGATGTCGACCGGCATGATCTTGTCGACGCCCTGGAGGACGGCGTAGTTGTTGAACATGCCGCCCGAGCTCGCGCACGCGCCCATCGCGATCACCCACTTGGGCTCCAGCATCTGGTCGTAGATCTGGCGCGTCGGCGCCGCCATCTTGTGCGCGACGCGGCCCGAGATGATCAGCAGGTCCGCCTGCCGCGGCGTCGAGCGGAAGACCTCGGCCCCGAAGCGGGCGCTGTCGTAGCGCGAGGTGACGATCGACATCATCTCGATCGCGCAGCAGGCGAGCCCGAACGTCGCCGGCCAGATCGAGTAGCCCTGCGCCCAGGCCACGGCCTTCTCGACGGTCGTCAGCAGCAGCTTCTCCTCGAGGTTGCCGAGCTCTTCCTCGAAGACGCCCGGCCCTTTGTCCTTCCAGAGCACGCGCTCGGAGCGAAGGCCGTAATCCTTGAGGCGCTTTTGGTTTCCGTTCCCATTCACCGGCGCCAATTCAGGGCTCCCTTCCGCCAGATGTAGACGTACGCCAGCGCGAGGATCCCGATGAAGAACGCGAACTCCCAGAACGCGAACCAGCCGAGCGGCTCGAGCACGACGGCCAGCGGGTAGAGGAAGACGATCTCGATGTCGAAGACGATGAAGAGGAGCGCCGTGAGGTAGAAGCTGATCGTGAAGCGCTGGACGTGCGGCGGCCCGGTCGACACGCCCGACTCGAAGGGGAGCGCACGCGTCCTGTTCCGCGCGACGGGGCGAGTCGCAAACACGAACGACATGCCGACCATCGAGAGCGGAATCGCAACGGCGAGCGTGCCGTAGATCAGGAACGGCAGCCAGTTATCGAGCATCGCCGAGTGCCCTCGGGGGCCCCACTTCGGCGGGAACACTACACCCTTCGAGGCTGCTACGAACGAGGGCGGAAACGGCTCAACGAAGCGTGAAGCAGTTGTTACAAAGTGCCAGCTCGGACCGCCTCGGAGGGGGACGGCGCGCGCCGGACACGCTGCTACGATGACCGGGAGATGGAGCTCGCCGAACGCCCGATCACCCTCGTCTCGCTCACCGAGCGGGCTGCCTCGAAGATCACGGAGCTGATGACCGAGGAGCCTGCCGGCGAGGCCGAGGTGCTGAGGATCGCCGTCCAGGGTGGCGGCTGCTCGGGCTTCGAGTACGCACTCGGGTTCGACCGCGGCGCGATGGAGGGCGATCACGAGCTCGAGCTCCAGGGCGTTCGCGTCGTCGTCGATCCCCACAGCGCTCCGTACCTCCAGGGCACCGAGATCGACTTCGTCGACGGCCTCCAGGGCGGCTTCGCCATCAACAACCCGAACGTCGTCAGCGCGTGCGGCTGTGGCCATTCGTTCCAGGTCGCCGAGGGCGAGGAGCCCGATGCGGCCATGGGCCCCGGCTGCGGCTCCGGCTGCTCGCACTAGCCCTCGCGCTAGCCCTACTACGATTCCCGGCGGCATGAGCGACGACGTCGTCGACGTCACCATCCTGGGCGCGGGCCCCACGGGGCTGTCCGTCGCCTACTACGTCGGGCACCGCGACGGCACGGTCCGTATCGTCGAGTCGCTGGAGCAGATCGGCGGCCAGGTGGCGGCGACCTACCCCGAGAAGCACGTGTACGACGTCGCGGGGTTCCCGAAGATCCTCGGGCAGAAGCTCGTCGACATGTGCGCCGAGCAGGGCCTCCAGTACGGCGCCCAGGTTCGGCTCGGCGAGGAGGCGAAGGCGCTCGAGCGCATCAGCCAGAACGGCGAGGAGCTGCTCGCGCTCACCACGGACAAGGGCAACACGTACCTGTCGCGTGTGATGATCATCACCGCGGGTCACGGCGCGTTCGAGCCACGCAAGCTCGGGATCGAGGGGATCGACGAATGGCAGGGGCGCGGCCTGCACTACGTCGTCCGGGAGAAGGCGCAGTTCGCCGGGAAGCGTTGCGTGATCGTCGGCGGCGGGGACTCGGCGCTCGACTGGACGCTGGGCCTGCAGGACACGGCCGAGCTGCCGATCACGCTGGTGCATCGCCGCGACCGCTTCCGCGCCCTGGAGTCCTCGATGAACGAGGCGCGGCGGCTGGAAGGCGAAGGCGCGGTGCGGATCCTGACCCCGCACGAGGTGCGCGAGGTGCACGGCGACGGCCACATCGAGGCCGTCACGATCGAGGACACGTCGACGGGTGAGTCGGAGCAGCACGACTGCGACGCGCTGATCACGCTCCTCGGGTTCGTCTCCCATCTCGGTGCGATCGCCGAGTGGGGCGTCGAGCTCGAGGGGAAGCGTCAGATCAAGATCGACCCGACGTCATGCGAGACCTCGATGCCGGGCGTCTATGCCGCGGGTGACGTCGCCGGCTACCCGGGCAAGATCACGCTCATCACCGTGGGGATGGGCGAGGCCGCGATCGCCGCGAACAACGCGATCGCCGCCATCCGCGGCGAAAAGGTGCAGCCGAAATACAGCACGGATTAGGTGTCCCTCGAAGGAGGGATGCCACGGGGCGTCCGGTCTGCCGAATCGCTCCCTCGTGGACAAGTTCCGGGTCGAGTGTCTGTCGTGTGGCGCCCGCCGCGTCGTGGCCGCGACGGATCGCCATCACGCCGACCCCGGCGAGTGCCACCGCTGCGGCTACGTCGGTTGGGCCGCCTCTGAGGACTTGACGGCGGCGCTTCGCCGCCAGCTCCGTGAGCGCCCGCTCAAGCGCCGCCGCCTCCGCACCGTTTAGCGCGCGTCCTGGCCGGCGTCCGCTCCCGCCGGGCGGAGCCCGGCTCCGCGGGACGCCTGACGAGGTTGGCGGCGCCCCAGGGCGCGCTAAACACGGGCCGAACTAGACTGGCCGCATGGCCGACGTCGAGACGCGCACCGAGCTCTGGGGCGACGAGACGCGAAAAGCCGTGGCGAACTTCACCGTCTCCGGTGAGCCGATCCCCGCGCCCGTCGCGCACTGGCTCGGGCGGATCAAGGGCGCTGCGGCGCGCGTGAACGCCGAGCTCGGGCTGCTCGAAGCCGACAAGGCGGAGCGGATCGCCGCCGCGGCCGACCGGGTCGCGGCCGGCGAGCTGGACGACCAGTTTCCGATCGACGTCTTCCAGACCGGTTCGGGCACCTCGTCGAACATGAACGCGAACGAGGTGATCGCGGCGCTGGCCGGCGAGGACGTCCACCCGAACGACGACGTCAACATGGGTCAGTCCTCGAACGACGTCTTCCCCTCCGCCGTGCACCTCGCGGCGCTCGACCAGCTCACGCATGACCTCATCCCGGCCCTCGAGCAGCTCGGGAACTCGCTCGGGCTCAAGTCGCAGGAGTTCGACGACATCGTCAAGTCCGGGCGAACCCACCTGATGGACGCAGTGCCCGTGACGCTCGGGCAGGAGTTCTCCGGCTACGCGGCGCAGGTCCGCCAGGGCGCCGAGCGGGTGCGCGACACGCTCGAGCGCGTCGGCCAGATCCCGCTCGGCGGCACGGCCGTCGGCACCGGCCTGAACACGCACCCCGAGTTCGCCGACCGCGTCCGGCGTCGCCTCGTCGACGAGACCGAGCTCCCGATCGGGCCGCCGGCCGATCCCTTCGAGGCCCAGGCTGCGCGCGACGCCCTGGTGGAGGCTTCCGGCGCGCTGAAGACAGTCGCCGTCTCGCTGACGAAGATCGCGAACGACCTCCGGCTGCTCGGCTCCGGCCCGCGTGCCGGCTTCTCCGAGCTCTTCCTGCCCGAGCTCCAGAAGGGCAGCTCGATCATGCCCGGCAAGGTCAACCCGGTCATCCCCGAAGTCGTCACCCAGGTGGCGGCGCAGGTGATCGGGAACGACCAGGCCATCACCGTCGGGGGGATGCAGGGCCACCTGGAGCTCAACGTCTTCGTGCCGCTGCTCGCCCGCAACCTGCTGGAGTCGATCCGCCTACTCGCCGCTGCTTCCCGCCTGCTCGCGGAGAAGTGCGTCGACGGGATCGAGGCGAACCGGGAGCAGGCCGAGCGCTACGCCGAGCTGACGCTGTCGGCGGCGACTGCCCTCAACCCGCACATCGGCTACGACCGCGCTGCGGAGATCGTGAAGACGGCGGCGTCGACCGGCCGCTCGCTGCGCGAGGTCGCGCGGGAGGCGGGCGTCTCGGAGGAGATCCTCGACCAGGCGCTCGACTACCGCTCGATGGCCAAGCCCCACTCCTAACGCGTCCTGGCCGGCTAGGACGAAGCTGACTCCTGGAAATCCTCGGCGGAGGGGTCGAGCCGCGCGCGCCGAACTACCGAAAAAGCGCTGTGGTCTCGTCGTTTGGCCGCCCCTGGCGGCGGGCCCGCTTGCCGCGAAAACGACGCCTGGGAGAAACCCTGCTCAATCCGAGACCAACGCTTCTGGCCACCGCCGCCGTGACGATCGCGATGGGCTTGGCCGGAACGGGCGCAGTCGCCGCAGCCGTGCCCACTCGGGCGGGCGGAGCGAAGCCAGGCGTCGCCCGCGGCGGTGTCCGCCACGTCGCCCCCGACTTGCCGTTCCGCTTCCGGCAGCCGAACGGCCGGCTCGTTCCTCTCCGCGCGCTCACGCGCAGGCCGAAGTCGCGCAGCCTCCGGCTCCTCTCCCAGGATCCCGCGCTCGGCGAGGTGCGCCTCTGGGCGGGGCTCGACATCGTCCAAGGCGCGCTCTACCCGAAGTCCTTCGCGCTGCGCGGCGTCGGCAACAAGATCGAGGTCTGGGTCGCGCACGAGCTCGACTACCTCCAGGGCGATTGTCGCAACGGTGTCCGGACGACGATCACGGATGCGCAGGTGCAGGACCTCGTCCGCGCCTTCGACGGCACGATCTACCCCCGCGAGTCGGCCGTCTTCAGCCTCCCGCCGAGCCGGGACGGCGCCAACGCCCTCGTCGGTCCCCCGTTCAGCCCTCAGGGACGCGGCGACCGGATCGTGGTGCTCGTGGACAACGTCCGGGACGAGTCCTTCTACGACTTGGGGAACGGAAACGAGTTCGGCTATGTCGTGGGCGTCTACTCGTCCGCGCTCGAGCGGCTCTTCGACCGGAACATGATGACGATCGACGCGTTCGACTGGCTCCACCGGACGGGGCCCCGGCCGCCCGACGAGCCGGTCGCCGGCGATCCCTGCCGCAACGCTCCGGCCTACCGCCACCTGATCGAGGGCGTCTTCGCTCATGAGTACCAGCACCTGCTCGAGAACAACGAAGACCCCGACGAGAGCGACTGGGTCGACGAAGGCCTCGCCGAGTGGGCCCGGACGCTCACCGGCTACGCCGATCCGTCGATCCCGCCGTCGTCGCCCAACGCCGACGAGCACCTCGCCTGCTTCCTGAACGGCGGCTCGGAGAACTCGCTGACACTGTGGGGCGACGGCGCCGACCTCAACTGCGACTACGGCGCCGCCTACTCGTTCATGGAGTACCTCCACGACCGTTTCGGGACGCGGTTCATGACTGCGCTCCACCGCGGCGACGCCAACGGCCTGCAGGGCCTGCAGGAGGCGCTCGGCCGTCGCGGCAAGGCGCAGGACGTACTCCACGACTGGGTCGCGAGCCTCGCGACCGTGGTCGACTGGGAGTCTCCCGGCTCGTACGCCTCGCCCGGGGCGCCGCCGAACGGCGCCGACTTCGTCCGCCTGCGCGACGCCGACGGCGAGTATCTCGGCGCCCACGAGCTGCGCCGGCTGACGTTCGACGGCGCTACACAGATTCCCGGCGATCCGGTCGAGTGGACCGTCGACCCAGCGCCGCCGAACGGCGGTCCGCCCGCCCTCTACACCGGCGCCGGCAACAACCTCGACCGCACGATCGTCCGCTCGGTGTCCGTCCCGCCCGTCGGCGGCGAGCTCGCCTTCCAGGCGCAGTGGAACGTCGAGGAGGATCCGACCGGCGGCTGGGACTTCACCTTCGTGCAGGTCTCGACCGACGGCGGAGCGACGTATCGCAGCATCGGCTGCACGAGCTCACGCACCGACGCAAGCCCGTTCGCGCGACCAGTGATGAACGAGAACCTGCCCGGCTA
>DATFQN010000013.1:0-14273 GCA_035264165.1 Gaiellaceae bacterium | reverse complement strand
GGCGAGGGCCGCCGTGCCGCCGGCGAGGAAGGCCATGCTGGCTGCGGCGGCCGCGCCGGAGGCGCCGAAGCGCGGGATCAGCACGAGGTCGAGGGCGATGCCTACGGCCAGGGAGACCAGGGGCCCGAGCGACGATCGGCCGGGGGACGAGGAGGCCATCAGGGCGCTCGAGAAGATCGCGGTAGCGGCAAAGCCGAATGCACCGGGAATGAGCAGGAGAAACGGCACGACCGAGGCGTCGAATGCCGCGCCGAACACGGCCGGGAGCAATATGGGTCCGAGGACCGCGGCCAGGGCGCCCGCGACTACGGTGACGACCGCCGTCGAGCGGAACGCCCGCAGGGCCTGCTCCGTTCGCTCGCCGGGATCTGCCCGGGCTGCGACGGGAAGCAGCGCGGTTGCCGTCGCGGCCGGCAGGTAGAGAAGCGCTTCGGACGCATTGACCGCGACGGCGTAGATCCCCAGCGCGGCCTCCGAAGCGAGAAAGCCCATCAGGATCTGGTCGGTGCGAAAGTTGAGCAGGCGCGCCAGGCTCCCGACCCAAGCGCGAAGACCGAATTGGATCGACTCGAGGAGAAGGCGCGGATTCGGGCGGGCGAGGGCCACGCCGCGCACCGACTGCCGGAGGAGGACGAGGACCGTGATCGCCGTGCTCGAGACCCAGGCGAGCGCCGCACTGGTGACGGTCAACCCGGCGGCGAGCCAGACGAGGCCGAGAAGGACGGGGTAGGTCCAGGTCGCCGTGGCCGTGATCAAGGCCAGCCGTTGCAGGCGACCGCAGCCGACCAGGAATGCGCCGAACACCTCGATCAGCGCGATCGTGACGGTCGCGCCCACCATGATCGCCAGCTCGGGCGCGTCGACTCCGGCAGGTCGCTCGGCAGGCACCGAGATGAGCACGAAGAAGCCGACCCCGCCGAGGACAAGCGAGCTCGTCACGACGAAGAGGGCGAGGTTCGAGAGCAACGCGCCGCGCGCTTCGAAACGTCGAGCCGCGAGAACGGTCGTCGCCTCGCCCATTCCGAACCCCGCGACCTTGGCGAGGACGAGCGCGCTGACCGTGATGAAGGCGATCGTCCCGCGACCCGTTGGCCCGAGCGAACGCGCCAGGATCAGCACGGCGGCGAAGTACCCGGCATTCCCCGCGGCTCGCGCCCAGAAGAGCATCGCGGAGCCGCTGGCAACTGGATCGGGCTTCAGCAGGCGGCCACGCTCCGGTTTCCGCTCAGGCGGTTGGCTCGTGCTTGCGCCAGTCCGCCGTCGTCCCATCGCCCGCTCTCCATTCCGACCAGCGAGCCGAGCTTGCCTCCGCAAGCGAGGTTGTCGCGGACGACGTTGCCCGACGAGCCCTGGAGGGTGATCGCGGGGCGCGCTCCCCCGACGAAGAGATTGCGGAGGATCCTGTTCCCTTCAGCACCGGTATCGACGAAGAGTCCGACTGCCTCAGCGCCGACGATGCGGTTGGCGAAGAAGGTGTTGTGGCTCGAGCCGATGCCGTCGTACCGCCACTCGACCTGGATTCCCGCCTCGGTGTCCACGATCACGTTGCGAGCGATCACCGAGTAGTTCGTTGAATGCTCTAGGTAGATCCCGGAGCGGGTCGACCTGATCTCGTTGCCTACGATCGCCGTCCGCGTCGACGAGCCCACGGTCTCGATCCCGTCCCAACGCGCGCGCAGCACGGTGTTCCCGATGATCGCGGCCTCGACGCCGCCGGTCCAGATGCCGCCCTCGTTCGTGCCACAGCCGGGCGTGTTCCGGGCGTCATAGACGCATCCGTCCCGTTCCGGATCCCTGATGTCGCTGACGACGTTGTCCAGGGCCACCCCGTGGAGGGCCGCTGCGCGCTGCCCGTATTCCTGCTGCCCGAGGAGAATCCCATAGGCGCGGAAACGCCGGATGCGGCTGCGGATCACGCTCGTGTCGCGCGAACGATTGGAGCCTCGCGTGAAGACGCCGGCCCGCGCGCTGCCCGCTCCCTCGATCACGGAGTCCTGCACCGAGACGTTCGAGTGCGCGCCCCAGACGTTGACGCCATGGGTGCGGACCCGCCGGATGTGCAGGCGCTGGAGCCGCACGTCGCGCGAGCCATCGAAGACTGCCACCGCGATGCCGCCGTCGCGGGTTGCGGCTCCTGCACCTCCCTCGACCGTGAGGTCCGAGATCCGGATGCCGGTGCCCCTGGCGACGACGAGCGCCCAGTAGCGGCTGTCGGCGGGGACGATCACTGTTCCCGCGCCCGAGCCGACCAGGCGAGCGCCGCTCCCGAGCCGTAGTTCGTCGACCTCGTAGCGGCCGGGCGCGAGGCGCACGGTCACATCGCCGCGTTCGAGCGCTTCACGGGCCTGCGCGAACGAGCGTCCCGGTGAGGCTTCGATGATCTCCGGGTCAGAGGCGGCGACGGTCACTTCCGTCGGCTTCGTCGACGTGCGACGGCCCATGGCGTCGACGGCCTCGACCCGGAGCCGGTGAGCTCCCGGCGGCAGCAGCGCCGGATCGACGTCCAGCGCGTACGGCACCGTTGTGTCGGACCCGAGCGGCCGCCCGTCCAGGAGGAAGGTGACGGCGACGACGCGCTTCAGGCCGCCGACCTTCGCCTCGAGGAGGACGGGCTTGGTCAGCCGGCGGGGGCCCATGAACCTGACGGACGGCGCGTCGGCGGCACGAAGATCCGCTGGCACCGGCGACGAGGGGGGCGAGCCCATGCAGCCGGTCAAAGCGGATGCGAGTGCCGCGAGCAGCAGGAGGGTTCGTTTTCCGTGAGCGAACGTATCTACAAGGCGATGACCGATCTCGTGGACGGCCGGGTTCGCCATGCGACAGTCGCGCTTGCGCCTGACCAGCCCATCGAGACCGGGCGGTACCTCGACGCACTTCGCCGTAGCAAGCTGCTGATCGCCGTCATCGTCTTGTCGCTGACAGCCGGTGTCTTTCTCGTTTCGGCAAACCTGCCGAAGACGTACCGAGCGACTGCGAAGATCGTCGTCGAGGACGCCGATGATCCCCTCGGGAGCGGTGACCAGGCGTCGCTGGAGCGCCGGCTCGCCACGACCACTGCGCTGCTGAAGACGCGTGAGACGCTCCGCCGCGCGCGAAGGCGCGTGCCGGGCGAGACGGTCGCGACCCTCAGAGACAAGGTCCAATCCTCGGTCGACCCGACGGCCAACATCATCAACGTCGTTGCCACGGATGGCTCCTCGAAGAGGGCCGCGCGGATCGCGAATGCCGTCGCCGTCACCTTCGTCGCCGAGCGACGTGCGGCCGAGCGGCAGCGATTGAACCGCGCTCGCGCGACGCTCCAACGGGCGCTCAAGGAGCTCGAAGGCAAGAGCGGCGTCCAGGTGGCCACGGAGCGAGCCGCGATTCGCGAGCGGCTGACCGACCTCAACATCGGCGCCGTCACCACGTCGTCGGCGCTCGCGCTTGCAGAGGCCGCCCAGCCGCCGACTGTTCCCTATTCGCCCAAGCCGCTGCGGAACAGCCTGTTCGCCTTCTTTGCCGCCGCGTTCATCGCGGCACTCGTTGTTCTCATGCGCGCCCAGCTCAAGCCCCGCGTCGGCAATGCACGGGAGTTGAGCCGCCTGCTCGACCTCCCGGTGCTGACCGAGGTGCCCTACGTCCGCCGTGGCCTCGGCCACCGCCCGCACACCGTGAGCTCCGTGGAGTACGAGGCGTATCAGACGCTGCAGGCGTCGATCCGGAGACAGCTCCCGGCGACCAGGCAGCGGACCGTGCTCGTCACGAGCGCCCTCCACGGAGAGGGCAAGACGGAGGTCACAGCCGCGCTCGGCCTCGTCTTGTCCCAGGCGGGTCACCGGACGTGGCTCGTCTCCGCCGACATGCGCTGGCCCAAGCTCCACGAGCTCTTCGACGTCGAGCAGACGCCTGGGCTCGCCGAGGTCCTCGCGGGGAGGAGAAACGGCGGCAGCGAGCGCATCCTCGAGCTGAGCGCGGCGCGCAGCGGCGGCGGTCTCCTCCACGTGCTCGCGAGCGGGCGGACGCCGCACGACCCCGCCCAACTGCTCGCCAGTGACGCGCTCGACGGCTTCTTCGACGAGGTCCGCCAGTCGGAATACGACTACGTCCTCCTCGACGGCCCGCCGTTGCTCGGGCTCGTGGACAGCCAGGTTCTCGCCCAGCGGGTGGACGGCGTGCTGATCGTCTGCCGGCCTGACCAGCACACTCCCGAGACGGCGCTCGCCATGCGAGAGCTCCTCGATCGCCTCGAGGTCGATGCGCTCGGCGTCGTGATCGTGGGCGCCCGAGGGTCGACGCACTTCTACCTCCGCGGGTAGCGGACCCTGAGCGTCGTCGCCGCCCAGATCAGCGCGGCAACCAGCCACAGGTGACGCCAGTGAAGCGTGTCGACGAAGAAGCTGTTGGCGAGGAGGCCGGACCAGGCGGCGAAGAGCGCCGCAGAGCCGATGCCGTACGTGTCGAAGCCGCCGCTGGCGTTCCTCGCGGCGAAGCCGAGCGTGAGCAGCATCAGTCCGAGGACGACCAGCATCCCGAGCACGCCTTCCTCGGCGATCGCGCGGACGTACGTGCTGTGGGCCGAGATGTCGGAGACTCGCTCGAACTGTCCGGGGCCGACGCCGAGGGGGTACTCGGTCGCGAGGTGAAGGCCGTTGAGCTGCGCGCCGAACCGCTGGGTGTCATAGGTCTGGAGGGAGGCGCGCTGCTCCAGGAAGGAGAGGGAAGAGGTTGCCGCGACCGCCGCCCAGAGCGCGCCGCCGGCGAAGAGCGTGCCGACGAACAGGGTGACCGTTTGACGTCCGCCGCCTCGCCGCAGCGCGAGTACGGCAAACAGGACGACCACTCCCACGGCCAGGTTCAGCCAGGCCGCGCGGGAGAACGAGAAGAGAACCCCGAGCGTCACGATGGAAAGCAGGGCGAGCTTCGGCAAGAAGCGGAGCCGGAGCAGTCGGGGCGCGACCAGCTCCTCCATGAGGACGAGGGCGGCGGGAACGAGGAAGGGTCCGAAGACGTTGGGGTCCTTGAACAGTCCTTGCGCGCGCGGACCCGAGACGAACACGTCGCTTCCCGGAAACTGCGCCGCCAGGGCCAGACAAGCGAGGGCCGCCGAGATCACGGCGCCGGCGAGGTATGCGACCAGCACCAGGCGTGCGCGCGCGACCGAGTTGACGTAGGAGGCGAGCCACAGGCCGAACACCGCGAGGTAGAGCGTGATCGCGAAGAAGTTCAGGGCTCTCCCCGCATCGATCACCTCGATCGACGCCAGCAGGTTCAGGGCCAGGAACGCGCTCACGAGCAGGGCGACGCTCAACGGCACTCGCTGCAGGTCGAACCTCCAGGTCGCGAACGCGACCGCGATCAGGACGCCGAACAGGAGGTCGGCGGGCGCGGGCTCGATCCGAACGGCGGCGAGCAGGAGCACGCCGACGGCGACGACGGCGTCGTAGCGCGCGACGGCCAGCGCCAGTGTGCCGAGGAGGCCGACACCGAACCCGAGTACGACCGGCAATGGCAGCGGCTGGCGGCCGAGGCCTACTCCGATCGCCAGGAGCAACAGGACGACGACCGTGGCGACTCCGACCACGCCGACGACACGCTGAGGGTCGGTGCGGGGGCGAACGGCGACGTGGTGAGTGATGTCCATGCCTCAGGTCCGCCGCGGCCGCGGATCGTCCTGCTGATCACGCTCGCCGAGGTGGGCGGCGCTCAGACGTACGTCGCCTCGCTGCTCCCCGCGCTGACCGACCGCTTCGATGTCGTCGTTGCGGCCTACGGGCCGGGCCCCCTGGTCGATGCCGCTGCGGTGTCGAGGGTCAGGTTCGTCCCGCTCGTGCATCTCCGCCGTCGCGTGAGCCCGTGGCGCGATCTCGTGGCGCTCGTCGAGCTCGTGCGGCTGCTGCGGCGCGAGCGCCCGGACATCGTCCATGCGAACAGCTCCAAGGCCGGTGTGCTCGGGCGTCTCGCGGCACTGCTCGCCGGCGTTCCGATCCGCATCTTCACCGTCCATGGCTGGGCGTTCTCGGCACACTCGGGCCTGTCGTCGCGGCTGTATCGCTGGGCAGATCGGCTCGTCCGGCCGCTGACGACGACGACGATCTGCGTGGCGGAGAGCGAACGCTCGTCCGGCCTCGGCGCCGCGACGTGTGATCCCGCGCGGACGCTCGTGATCCCGAACGCGGTCGACGTCGCCGCAGCGCCACGCACCACGCACGCTGGTGACCCACCGCGGATAATCGCCGTCGGCCGGCTCCAGCGACCCAAGGACTTCGTCACCCTCGTACGCGCCCTCCAGGGGGTGCCGGCCGGAGCCTTCGAGATGGTTCTGGTGGGCGAAGGGTCCGACCGGCGTCGGGTGGAGCAGGAGATTGTGGGCCTGGGCCTCGCGGACCGCGTACACCTCTACGGCGAGTGTCACGACGTGCGCGACCTGCTCGCCGGCAGCGACGTGTTCGTGCTCTCGAGCAACTCCGAGGGAATGCCGCTCTCCGTCCTGGAGGCGATGGCGGCGGGGCTGCCCGTGGTGGCGTCGCGAGTCGGAGGCGTTCCCGAGCTCGTCGCCGACGAAGTCACCGGGATCCTCGTCGCCCCAGGTGACGAGGAGGAGCTCACGGCGGCGCTCCGGCGGCTGCTCGACGACCCCGCGCTGAGACGCCGCCTCGGCGATGCCGGCCGCAGGCGCGCTGAGGAGCATTTCGATCTCGATTCCTTCTGGCGCGCCCATGTGGCGCTCTACTCCCGCGAGCTCGCCAGACGGGGGCTCGTCCTGCCGGCGCCGTAGCGGCGGCGGCGATAGGCGCCGCGCATCGGCAGCGGTGAGTCGTGCCCGCCACCGACCTTTGCAAGGAAGTCGAGGAGGCTGTCACGCGCGTCGACCTGGCACCGCCGGAGGGAGAAGCGGTCGGTCCCGCGCGTGTTCAGGCCCGGTTCGCACGTGACGGCAGCGCGAAACCCGGCCGCCTCGACGAGGTCCCGCTCGCGGAGGCCGAAGAGGCCGGATGGGTAGGCGAAGACCTCTGACGGGCGACCAAGCCTGGCCTCGAGCGCGGCCTTCGAGCCGACAATCTCCTCACGCGCCGCCTCGTTCCGAAGGGCGAGGAGGTTCGGATGCGTGAGCGAGTGGGCCTCAAAGCGGAGCGTGCCCTCGCCGTCCAGCTCGACGATCTCGTCCCATCCGAGGACCGACGGCTGGCGGCGATACCAGTCGAGCTTCGCCCACCCTCCCGCGACGGCGGTCGCGACGAAGACGGTCGCCTGGAAACCGCGTTCCTGGAGGATCGGCAGTGCCTGCTCTGCGACGTCCAGGTAGCCGTCGTCGAAGCTCAGCCCGAGGGTCTTCGCGGACTCGGCGCCGCGGTCGAGCAGCTCGACGGCGCCAAGGACGTCGACGACCTGGTAGGACTGGGATGCGAGGTAGTCCATCTGGCGCCGAAAGTTGCGTGGGCTCACCGCCAGCTCGTCGCGGTCGTCCGACACTCGGTGGTAGAAGAGGATGCGGAGACCGACTCCCTCCGGCCGGCCCTGGGTGCGGAGGAACCACACGGCCGAGCGCGTGCGCGTCGCGGCGGCCTTCAACGCGTAGCGGCTCACGAGAGCCTGCCCAGGAGTCTTCGAGCCGGGGCGAGGCCGTCCATGTAGAAGTGGTGGAGCGCGCGCGACTGCTTGAGCTGGCGGCGCAGTCGGATCACGCCCAGGTTGGCGCGGACCGCGGCGCCGCCTCGAACGCTCGTCTCCAGGCCGAACCCCTCGTACATCGGGTCGAAGCGGTCCGCCAGCTCGAGTTTGTACCGCTCGGCGCCCCCGAGGAACTCCACCCGTCTCGCGCCCTCGCGAGTGCCGACCTCGATCGAGGCAAGCGTGGTGAGCACGCCGGGCGAGAAGCGGGCGAAGGCCGGGTCGAACCCGGAGCGATAGAAGTACATGCGCCCTTCGAGCGCGAAGTAGAGCTTGAACGCGATCGCGCGCCCGTCGACCTTCAGCGTCACGATCCTCGGGACGTCATCGTCGGCCAGCGACAGCAGCGCTGAGCGCACGAACGCCCTTCCCTGGGGTGTCGCGAGCTCCGAGCCGTCAGGGCGGTCGCGCCAACGCAGCAGGTGCAGCTCGAGGGCGTCTGCGAGCGCGGCCTCCAGCTCGTCGTGCGTAGTCGCGACCGAGACCTCCACGGTGCCGAGCCTCGCGAGGTTCCTCGTGCGGCGGCGGTCCTCGCTGCGCTTCTTCGACGACATCTTGGAGCGGTAGACCTCGTCCCAGTCACCGTCGATCTCGAGCACCGGAGACTCGACGCGCTCGATCACGCGAAGCTGCGAGTCGCCGAGCGCCTCCACGAGCTTGCTCCCTCCCGGGAGCCCGAAGAGATCTGCGAAGTCGTGCTCGGTGTCCGCCGCCTGCTGTGCGATGGCAGCGGCCGCTTCTTCTTCACCCGGAGCGACGAGCAGGTCGGCGAGCGCCGAGTGGCGCCCACAGAGGAAGGTGAGCACGCGGAGCCCCCGGCGTCGCGTGACGCACACCGGAAGCGCCCCGACGAGTTGCCCATCCCGGTACGCAACCTCGACGGCGAGCGTTTGGCGCTCACCGTAGTGGCGCCACCATTCGCTCAGCCAGCCGTGCAACAGGAAGGGGCTCGGTCGCGGCATCGCCCGAACGAGGCGGTCCCAGTCCGTGTCGAGCCGGGCGAAGGCGGCCGGGTCCGAGATCGTCTCGAGCGTCAGCCGCCCACCTGCAGCCACAGTCGTGCCCACAGCAAAAAGGTTCCCCGGAGGCAGAGCGGCGAGCCATCCTGTGGGTGGACTCGGCGGTGCCGACGTGGGGAACCTTTTCCATGTGAGCTCGAGGGCGCACACGGGAGGCCTCCCCGCCCGGCAGCCGTGGACGGGCGACCTCTCCGCGACGCTGGTCGCTGCCGCGAGGATCGTCGCAGCGGTCAAGGCGGGCAGGGCCAAGTGGTTCGCTGCCGGAGGGCGAGCCGTCCTCGTGTGGGTGCCCTGCTACGGGTTCACGAGCCAGCGGTTCGGGTCGAGCGGGAAGGCGCTTGCAGCCTCCTTCCTGCTCGCCGCCGTCTGGCTCACGGGGTTGCGGAGCGCGTTTGCCGCGGTCCATCTGCCGCTCGGCATCCCGGTTCGTTGCGCCGTCGGCACGGTGACGGGGCTCGTGGGCGTGTCCGCCGTGGCCCTCTGGGTCCCGGGCCTGGAGATGTCGACCGCGACGCTCCTGGCGCTCGCTGCCTCCGTCTTCGTGCTGGCGGCGGCGTGGGAGGGAGCAATCCAACGGATCATCGGCAAGCGCCGGGTGCTCGTGGTCGGCCCGTCGCACTCCGCGGACGCCGTCGCCGAGGCGGTCGCGTTCGACGGCGGCGCGAGGTTCACCGTCGTCGGGGCCGTGGACGATGGACCACAGCATCCATTCCACGTAGGCCCGGTCGCTGCGCTTTCCCGCATCGTGGACGAGCAGCGCCCCGACCTCGTCGTGCTCGGCGCCGGAGAGACCTCGTCAGGAGCGATCGATCGCTTGCTGGCGACCTCGTCCCACGATTTCAAGGTCACCGGGCTGGCCCACTTCTTCGACTACGCGTTCGGACGGGTCCCGATCGAGGAGCTCACCCCGAGCTGGTTCATGAGCATCCTTCACGTCTGGCAGCGTCCCTACACGCGACTCGCCAAGCGGACCTTCGACGTGCTCTGCGCCTCGATCGGCCTCCTGCTCGCAGCGCCGTTGATGATCGTGATCGCGGGGCTCGTCCGCTTGACGCCGGGCCCGGTGATCTACCGCCAGACGAGGGTCGGCGAGGGGGGCCGCCCGTTCACGATCTACAAGTTCCGGACGATGCGGGCAGATGCGGAGGAGCCGGGCCGGGCCGCCTTCACCGAGGTCGACGACCCGCGGGTGACGACGGTCGGCCGCCTCCTGCGGAGAACCCATCTCGACGAGCTGCCGCAATTGTGGGTCGTGCTCAAGGGCGACATGTCGGTCGTGGGGCCTCGCCCCGAGCGGCCGGAGTTCATCCCGATGCTGCAGGAGGCCGTCCCGTTCTTCACCCGGCGCCTGCTCGTCAAGCCGGGCATCACGGGCTGGGCGCAGCTGCGTCGCGACTACGCGTCGGACGTGGAGGGCGCGAAGGACAAGCTCTCGTACGATCTCTGGTACGTCCGCCACCGAAACGTCGTCGTGGACCTCGCCATCTGCGCCAAGACGGTCTCGACCTTCTTCCGGAGGACAGGGCGATGAGCGCGAACGGCGAACTGCGGGTCGAGACCATCTCGCGGCTGAAGGACTTCGCTCGCCTTTCCGGCTCCTGGGACGAGCTCGTTCGCTCGATGCGCCGGCCGAGCCCGTTCCTCCTCCACGACTGGCTGCTCGAGTGGTGGCTGCACTACGGCGGCAATCGGGCGCTCGCCGTCCACGTCGCCAAGCGGGGCGACGAGCTCGTCGGCGCGCTGCCGATGTGCCGTGTTCGGCGCCTGGGCCTGCGCGTGACGGAGTTCCTCGGCGGAACGGGGGCGACGCTTGCCGATCTGCTCCTCGCGCCCGGCGAGGACGTGGCCACTGCCTCAGAGCTGGCTGCCCGCATCACGACGGTCAGCGTCGACTACGCCGACGTCTTCGGCATGCCGCGAGGCAGCCGCCTGGAGGCCGCCCTGCCTCCCGGGTCGCTCGTGTTCATGGAGCGACAGGAGGCTCCGATACTCGATCTCGCGGCGGGGTGGGAGGCGGTCTACACCGACAAGCTGTCGTCGAAGGCTCGAAGCGAGCGGCGACGCTACCGGCGGCGGCTCGAAGACCTCGGCGCCGTCGAAGTCACCGTCGCCCGTACCCCTGAGGAGCTCGGACCTGCGCTCGACGAGGCTGTCGGACTCCACGCGCTGCGGTGGAAGGGACGGCGCGAGACGTCCGGTTTCAGCAAGCCGATCGGAAGCGCCTTCCGCAAAGCCGCGCTCCTTCGGCTCGCTCGCCGGGACATTCCGCGCCTCGTCACGCTGCGCCTCGACGGGCGAGCGGTGGCGTTCGTGATCTACCTGCTGTACGAGCGGGCCTCCTACGGGATGACCATGGGCTTCGATCCGGAGTTCGCCGCGTATCGGCCGGGAAGAGAGACACTGCTCTGCGCGCTCGAGACGGCTGCAGGAGAGGGTGCGGAGCGGGTCGAGTTCCTCGGGGCCGATGCGCCCTACAAGCGCACCTTCGCCGACCGCTACGAGCCGGTCCACGAAGGAATCGGCCTTGCGTCGACGCTCCGCGGCCGCGCGGCGGTCGAGGCGCTCACGCGCGGGATCCGGCTCCGCCGCTTGCTCAAGCGCTCGCCGACGGCGCGGCGGATCTACTACCGCGTTCCGAGGCTCGGCCGAGGCTAACGGCCGTACAGGGCCTTGATTCGCGGTGCCGCGAAGCCGCGCAGCTTCCGCAGCGCGCGGACGTTGTGCGTTGCCTGATGAAGGCGGTAGTAGAGCGCCGGCGGCGTGCGGGGAAGCAGGGGCGAGCGCCGCTCGTGCATGAGCGCGAAGACCCGAAGCGGGTCGAGCTCCAGATAGCGCGCGGCGTCCTCGTACCAGCGGGCGCTGAAGCGGGCATCCGTCTGTCTCGGCGCCAGCGCCACTTTCCGCTCCCGCTCGTAGGCGTCGAGCGCCGGCTCGAGCGCCTCCTCCTGCTGCAGGGCCGAAGCGAGCGCGATCGCGTCCTGGACCGCGAGCTTCGTGCCCGATCCGATCGTGAAGTGCGTCGTATGCGCGGCGTCACCCATCAGCACGACGTTCTCGTGGTGCCAGCTCTCGTTGGTGAGCGTCCGGAAGTTGAGCCAGCGCGCGGGGACCTTCGCCTGCAGCGGCCGGCCGTCGAGGTGCGCCGCGAAGAGCCGTTCCAACAGCCTGAGGCTCTCCTGATCATCGGCTCGATCGAACCCGAGCCCCGACCAGGTCTCGGGAGTGCACTCGACGATGAACGTGCTCGTTTCGTCGTCGAAGGCGTAGGCGTGGCACCAGATCCATCCCACCGTAGTCGGGACGAAAGCGAACGTGAATACGTCGAAGACCTTGCTCGTGCCGAGCCACATGTACTTGTTCCTGCCGACGTCCACGTTGGGCGCGAAGCGGTCGCGAAGGACATGCCGTAGGCGGCTGTTCACACCGTCCGAGGCGACGACCAGATCCGCATCGGGGAGGTGCTCGACCTCGTGCTCGAAGACGAGCTGCACACCGAGGCCACGTGCTCGCTCGCGGAGGAGGTCGAGCAGTCGTTGTCGGCCGATTCCATAGCCGTGCCCGGGGACGTAGACGGGCTCCTTCTCGCCGACCGCCAGCTGCTCCCCGTTCCAGCGGAAGGCGTGCTCGCCGAGCGCGTGTGCCGTGGCGGGGTCGCTTGTACGCACTTGGTCGAGCAGGTCGTCCCAGAAGACGACTCCCCAGCCATAGGTGAGATCCGCGGGGCTCCGCTCGAGCACCGTGATCGCATGGGCGGGGTCTCGCGCCTTCATCAGGATCGAGAAGTAGAGCCCTGCAGGGCCTCCGCCGACGCACGTGATCCTCACGTTCAGAAGATCCCCGCAAACGGCGGCGACAAGTCCGCCTGGGCACCGCTGTACTCTGATCCTGATGGCAGACGCGGCGGCCCCTGCGGTGCGAGCTCGCGCCGTCGCGCCCGATCTCGGCTCACTGGCGATCGGTATGGCGGCGGCTGTCGGTATGGGCGCACTCGCTGCCGCCGACGGGGGCTACTTCCCCTCGAGCTGGGGCTGGACGGCGCTGATCGGCCTCTGGGTCGCCGCCGTGTGGTTCCTGCTCGGGCGGGTCGAGCTCGCGGGCGGCAGTCTTGGCGTCGCGTTCCTCGGCGCCTTCACCGGCCTCGCGGTGTGGACCTGGTCGTCGCTGCTCTGGACCGACAACACCGTCCAGACGGTGCTCGAGGGTTTCCGGCTGATCGCCTACCTGGCCGCGGCCGCGGCGATGCTCTTCGTCGTCCGACGCGCGACGGCGCCGGCGCTCCTGCTCGGCACGCTCGCCGCGATGGTCCTCGTCTCGGCGTATGCGCTCGCGACGCGCCTCCTTCCGGACCGGCTCGGCACCTACGACCCGATCTCGGCGTACCGGCTCTCGGAGCCGCTCGGCTACTGGAACGGGCTCGGCGCCTTCGCCGCGGTCGGCGCGCTACTCGCTCTCGGGATCGTCGCGCGCGACACGAGCCTCGTGTCGCGCTGCCTCGCCGGCGCCTCGTTCCCGATCCTTCTCTGCACGATGCTCTTCACGTTCAGCCGCGGTGCCTGGGTCGCCCTCGGCGTCGGCTTCGTCGCGGCCTTCGCCCTCGACCCGCGCCGCCTGCAGCTGGCCGTAGCGGCGCTCGCAGTCGGCGCTCCAACCGCACTCGCGCTCTGGGCGGGGCTGAGCTCGGAAGCGCTCACCGAGCGCGACTCGCCGCTGGATGCAGCCACCGAGCAAGGGCACGCGGTCGCGCTCATCGTCGTTGTGTGTTGCCTCGTCGCCGCGGCCACCGCCGCGGGTCTCGCCCTCGCCGAGCGAAGGGTTCGGCCGGCCCGTTCGGTCCGTCTCGCGTTCGCGGCGTTCCTCGCCCTCGTCGCCGTCGGCGCCATCTCGACGGTATTCGTAGAGTTTGGCGGACCGGTCACTTTGGTCGACAAGGGCTACGACGCATTCCGCGAGCCCGTGCAGGACCCCACGAACCTCGAGGAGCGCCTGCTCTCCTTCTCGGGCAGCTACCGCCCCGAGCTCTGGGAATCCGCGTGGGACGAGTACCGCGACAACCCGATCCTCGGCGCGGGGCCAGGCACGTACGAGCAGTACTGGAACGAGCACAGGCCGATCGCGCACATCGTCCGCGACGCCCACAGCCTTTACCTCGAGACGCTGGCCGAGCTGGGGATTGTGGGGTTCGCGCTCCTCCTGGTGATGCTCGGGGCGCCGCTCTTTGCCGCGTTCGCGGCGAGGCGCGAGCCGCTCGCCGTCGGCGCGCTCGGCGCCTACGGCGCCTACGTCGCCCACACCGGGATCGACTGGGACTGGGAGCTCACGGGCCTGACGCTCCCGGCTCTCGCCTGCGGCGTCGCCCTGCTGGCGCTCAGGCCGACCGACTCGGCGCCAGGGGTGCCCGCTCCCGGACTCCGCTATGCGGCAGCGGCCGTCGCCGTCGCTCTCGCAGGCGTCGCGCTGGTGGGGCTTGTCGGCGCAAGTGCGAACGCGGCGAGCCAGGAGGCGGCGGCGGCCTCGCCGCCGGATTACGCCGAGGCCGAAGACCAGGCTCGGAAGGCGCGTCGGTGGGCGCCGTGGTCGTCGGAGCCGTGGCAGCGACTCGGCGAGGCG
>DATFQN010000012.1:0-40482 GCA_035264165.1 Gaiellaceae bacterium | reverse complement strand
GGGCCGCCCCGCGCGGGCGAAGCGCGGCGAGCTCTCTCTCGCCGTCGACCAGGTCATTCTGCTCGGGAAGATCAAGCGGCCGCTGCCCGACACCTTCCACGGCGTCCAGCACGCGGAGACGCGCTACCGGCAGCGCTACCTCGATCTCCTGATGAACGAGGAGACCCGAGCAGAGTTCCAGCTCCGTACGCGGATGGTCACGGCGATCAGGAGACAACTCGACGACTGGGGGTTCGTCGAGGTCGAGACGCCTGTGCTGCAGCCGCGCTACGGGGGCGCGTTCGCGGAGCCGTTCGTAACGCATTCGAACGAGCTCGACTCCGAGGTCTACCTCCGCATCGCGACCGAGCTCTACCTCAAGCGCCTGATCGTCGGCGGACTCGACCGCGTCTACGAGCTCGGGAAGGACTTTCGCAACGAGAGCGTGTCCTACAAGCACCAGCCCGAGTTCACGATGGTCGAGTGGTACGAGGCCTATGCCGACTACCGCGACACCATGGAGCGGATCGAGCAGCTGGTCTCCGCCGTCGCGAAAGAGGTGGTCGGCGCGACGAACGTCACGTTCCGCGGTCATGAGGTCGACCTCGCGCCGCCGTGGCGGCGGCTGAAGCTCGTCGATGCCCTCGAGGGCGAAGGCCTGTGGACCCGCGACGAAGCCGAGCTACGGCGACGGCTGGAGGATCGCGACGTCGACACCGCGGCCGACAAGAGCTGGGCCCAGCTCGTCGATCATGCGCTGAGCTCCTTCGTCGAGCCCGCGCTGATCGAGCCGACCATCCTCCACGACTACCCCGTGGAGCTCTCGCCCTTCGCCCGCGCTACCGACGACGACCGCTCGATCGTCGAGCGCTTCGAGTACTTCGTCGGCGGGATGGAGCTCGGCAACGCCTTCACGGAGATCAACGACGCGGACGAGCAGGCCGAGCGCTTCGCGCAGCAGGCGAACGAGGCGGGAGGGGAGCCCGGCGATCCCGACTACGTCGAGGCGCTGGCGTACGGGATGCCGCCCACAGGTGGTCTCGGGCTCGGCATCGACCGGCTGGCGATGGTGTTGGCGGGTCGCGAGACGATCCGCGACGTCATCCTCTTTCCCGCTCTGAGACCGCGGTAGCTACTTCAGCCCGACGTTCTCGAGCTTCTCCTCCACGATCCCGACCATCGACGACAGGTCGGAGATCGAGCTGCCGTCATCGTCGTGGTTCGGGATGTGCTGGATCGCCGTGATCTCTTCCGTCGACGTGACGGCATAGCTCCCGTCCTCGCGGCGAACGACGCTATACACCTTGATCATCCCATCCTGCTGCGCCACGTAGAGACGGCCGTCGGGGCCGAATTGCACGGCGGTCGGGTTGTACGAGGAGGTGCTTTCTAGGACGTGTCGGCGGAAGGAAACGGAGGCGGCCTCAGTGGTCGTCGTCTTCGGGCCGCAGCCACGCGCGCCTCGAGTCAGGTACACGTCGTGGAGGTTGCTCGGGTTCTCGCCACCCTGGGTTCGCCCGCCCGCCGCGACATAGATCGCGCCTTCGCAGACGACCGCCTGGATCCCGTGCCGCCCGACAGGCAGCGGATCCGCGGCGCGCCAGACGTCCCGCCGCACGTCGTAGGCCTCGACGGTCGCCAGCGCTCGGTCCGTAACCTCGCCGCCGATGACGTAGATCTCGTCGCCGAGGAGCGCGGCGGCGAAGCCGCCTCGCGGCGTCGGGATCGGCGCGACGGTCGACCACGTGTCCGTGGCGAAGTCGTAGACGTCTGTCTCCGCGAGCTCCCGCCCGAGCTCGCTGTCGCGGCCGCCGACGACGTAGAGCTTGTCTCGCGCGACGACCGCGTGGAAGTGGTCGCGCGCCCGCGGCATGTCGGGCAGCTGCGACCAGGAGTCGTTGCTCGGGTCGTACGCGTCGAACCAGGGAACCGCACGCCCGTCGGTGAGGCCGCCGGCGTAGTAGATCTTTCCGTTGTGCGCGGCGACGCCGCCTGCACCTCGCGGCCGCGGCATCGGAGCGGCTGAACGGAACCGATCCACCTTCGGGTCGTACACGTAGGTGGAGTCGACCGCCGGCCGTGGCCAGGCGGCCAAGCCGCCGAAGTAGTAGATACGGCCGCCGAGCTCGACCCCTTGGATGTGGTCGAGGTTCCGCGGGAGGGGCGAGGCTCTCGTCCATGAATCCGAGGTCGGGTCGTACACCTCCTGCGCCTGGCCGCCGCCGGTGAGGTAGAAGCGCCGGCCGACCCGGACGTAGCTCACTTCCTGTCGCGAGAAGGCTGACGGCGCGAGCTGCTGCCAACGCACCGACGAGTCCGCAGGCTCGTAGACCCACAGGTTCGGCCCTCTCGCGGCCTCGCCGGCGAAGTCGTCGTGCCTGCCCACCCAAATAGTCCCCGCGAACGGGCCGGTGTCACCCTGCGCAGTGACGTCCAGCGGCGTGACCAGCGTGAACAGTGCCTGCTTCTGCAGCGCACGCCTCCCGGCCGCATCGAGCTCGACGCGGTAGACGTTGCCGTCAAGGCTGGCGGCGAGCAGGTCGCCGCGTATCGCGCCGCCGAAGTTTGACGCCGTGTACTCGGCCAGTCCGTTCGTCGACGTGCGAAAGAGGGTCACCGGGTCGCGCTCTGCAGGACGTCGGTAGTCGCACTCGACCGCACGAGCGCGGGGGACGGGCGATTGGCGATCGGGATTGAACGTATTGGCGCGATTGCCGCGCGTCGGGTTCGGATGGCCGTAGTAGCCGCCGCGGCGCACGAGGTGGAGGCTGTCCGGGTCGTAGTGGCCCGGCTCGCGCGGTTCGTTCGTGCACGCGCCTTCCGGGCCTTCGTGCGCCGGCGGGTCGCCCCAGTGGACGGCGCCGCCGTTCTGGCTCGTGTACAACCGTCCGTTCTCCGTGAGGACGAGGTCGTAGATGTTGCGGAACCCCGTGGCATACAGCTGAACCGGCCCATCCGGCTCGACGATCGCCTGGTTCCGCCCGTCGTCGCCTCCGAAGGGATCGTGCTCGTCCGGGTTTCCGTCGCGGTTGTCGTCGTCGAGCGTCGGCAGGTCGTACGTCCGCTCGCCGATCCGCCGCAGGTCGAGGGCGAGCACCGCGCCCGACAGCGCATATTCGGGCAGCTCCGCGAAGTGGTGCGAAGGCGCGCCGAGGTTCGTGTTGGCGCCCTGCGCGACGTAGAGCGTCTGCGAGTGGGGGTCGAGGGCGAGCCCGTTCGTGGCGTGGTTCTCCTCACTGCGAGGCAGGCCGCGAACGAGGTCGAGCCGCTCCCAGCCCGAGTCGTCGCGCGTCAGGCGAGTGATCACGCCGGAGTTCGTGTCGGCATCGAGATCCTCGCCCGACTCGCCGGCGCCGATTCGCGGGTCGCTCGAGCTGACGTAGAGCACTGGATCTCGCGCCGTTCCGGTGACGAGCATCCCCGTCACCAGTCGGCTCCCGCCGACCTCGTAGCCGGCGCGCGCCAGCAACTCATCCGGTAGGAGGGAAAGGACGACGAGTCCCAGAACCGGCAGCAACACGACGAGCAGCGCCGCGACGGTAACGACCCGTCTCAAACGCACCGGCGCCAGCCTACAAGCGCGATCGGCCCACCCAGCGGTCGCGTCCGATCCGAGCGATTACCGTTCGGCGGTGCTGGGCGAGCGGCTGTTGCGGATCGGCGTCCCGCTGGCCGTCGTCGCGGTTGCCATCCAGACGACGGCGCACCTCGTCAACGAGTTCCTGCTGGACGACCGCGTCGAAGGCCTCGATGCAGACGTCGAGGGCAACGTGTTCACCTGGGCGAGCTCCGTCAGCACGTTCGCCGTCGCCGTGGCCGCATTCCTCCACGCGATGGCCTTCCCGGTGCGGCGGCGCGAGTTCGGCCTCCTCGCGGCGTTGGGAATCCTCTTCTCGCTCGACGACGCGATCCAGCTGCACGAGCGCGTCGGGCTCGAGGTCGGCGAAGAGCTACTCGGTCTGCCCGACTACGTCGCCGTCAGGCTGTGGCTCGTCTTCTACCTCCCGCTGCTCCTGCTCGCCGGCGCGCTTCTCTGGCGCGTCGCGAAGCACGTCTGGGAGCCGGCCGGGAGGATGGTGCGCTTGGGGCTCTTCCTGCTGATCGCGTCGATTCCGGTCGAGGTCGCCGGCGTCTTCACGAGGTGGCTGGAGGAGAACGGCACCGGCGCGCCGGAGGACATCCGCGTCGCGGTCGAGGAGGGACTCGAGCTCGGCGGCTGGATCCTGGCGGCAGTCGCCCTGATGACGGCAATCCTGGTGGCGCTGATGCGCTACCGTCCCGTCCCGGCTCCGACATGAAGGCGGTCATCCTTGCCGGCGGCTTCGGGACTCGCATCAGCGAGGAGAGCGCCGTCCGGCCGAAGGCCATGGTCGAGATCGGCGGGAAGCCGATCCTCTGGCACATCCTCAAGCTCTACGACGCCCACGGCATACGCGACTTCGTGATCGCCGCCGGTTACAAGGGCTACATGATCAAGGAGTATTTCGCGAACTACTCGCTCCACGTCTCCGACGTCACGTTCGACCTCGAACGGAACGAGGTCACGACGCACGTCTCCGGTGCGGAACCGTGGCGGATCACCGTCGTCGACACCGGCGAGCAGACGATGACCGGCGGCCGCCTGCGCCGGCTTCGCGACTACCTCGACGGGGAGCGTTTCTGCCTCACCTACGGCGACTGCGTCACGGACCTCGACATCGCGCGCGAGCTGGCGTTCCACGACTCCACCGGCGGGCTCGCGACCTTGACGGCGATCCAGCCTCCGGGCAGGTTCGGCGCGGTTCAGCTTGCCTCGGGCACGCACCGCGTCAGCGAGTTCACGGAGAAGCCCGCCGGCGACGGAGGATGGGTCAACGGAGGCTTCTTCGTCGTCGACCCCGAAGTGCTCGACTACATCGACGGCGACGAGACGGTCTGGGAGCAGGGGCCGCTCGGTCGCCTCGCGAGCGACGGGAGCCTCTTCGCCTACAAGCACGGCGGTTTCTGGCACCCGATGGACACGCTGCGTGACCGCATGGTGCTGGAGGAGATGTGGGCGTCGGGAAACGCCCCCTGGAGGATCTGGGATCAGCCGAAGTAGGCGGCCTGTTCGCGGCGTAGCTCGTCGATCAGGCGGCCGGCGGGAAGCTCGACGTCGTCGAAGGTGAGCACGTCGTCCTTCGCCACCGCGCGGCGCAGGCGACAGCCTTCGGCGAGCCCGATCGGCAGGAGGTTCTCGCTCCTCGCGAGATCGGCGTTCTCGGCCAAGCCGTAGGTCAAATAGCCGCCGAGGGCGTCCAGCTCCTCTCCGCTCTTGAGGTCGACCTTGGCCGCCGCGACGACCCCGACGACGGGAGGGCCGGCCGGTGCGATCGCGGCGTCGCCGAAGAGGACGGCTCTCGCGACGGTCAGCGGCACCTCGAAGTGGCAGAGGTGCCACGGCGTGTAGAAGCAGTAGAGGGGCCCTTCACCCATCTTGTAGAGGTTGAGGTAGTGCTGCTGAGTGCGGTCGTCGTGCGTGCCAAGCACGAACACGCCAGGGCTCGGGACCGCGCCGACGACGTAGTCGACGATGCCGGGGCCGTCGAGGAGCTCGTCGAGCGGGAAGAGCTCGCGCGACTGGTCGATGTGCGTGCCCGTCTCGACGGTCGGGCCGTGCATCCCCCGTCGCGCCACCCGCATCCCCGTGGCGTTGGCGACGATCGCCTGCTCGAACGAGATCTTCGTCCCGTCGGCGAACGACGTGACCATGTGCGGGTTCTGGCCCCACTGCCGTGCGAACCCCTCCTGCGTCGTCGGGTTGCGGTAGGGATCGTGGAGCCCCTTGATGTTGCCGCAGAGGACCGGCTTGACCCCGATCGACTTGACGAAGCGGTAGAGGTTGAGCTGGACGCCCGGCTGGTCCCCGTCGGCGTTCGTGTAGACGAGGCCGGCGACATCCGCTCGCTGACGCAGCAGCGGCCCGACAGTGCCGTCGAGCTCCGCGTTCATGAGCACGACGTGCTTGCTGTGCTCGATCGCGTTAGCCACGACACGGGCGCCGTTCTCGACCGTTCCGGTGACCTCGATCAACGCCTCGATCCGCGGGTGGCGCGCCAGGAGCAGGGGGTCGCGGGTGACGGCGTAGCGACCTGCCTCCTCCGCCGCCTGGAGCTCGGCCTCGTCGCCGACCTCCACGACGTCGTCGGCCCCTGCCTCGGCATAGGCCCGGTGGGCGTTCTCGAGGTTGCGATTCGCGATCGCGACGAGGCGGATCCCGGGAACCGCGCTCAGGATCTGAAGCGCGATCCCGCGGCCCATGAAGCCCGCGCCGACCATCCCCACCCGGATCGGGTTGCCCTCGCGTCGTCGCTCCTCGAGGGCCTTGTCGACGATGATCATTGCGTGAAGTCGGGCCAGGCCCTGTCCTTCGGGGACAGGATCGCGTGCTCCGGATCGGGCCACTCGATGGCGAACGCGGTGTCGTCCCACCGGACGCCGCCCTCGGCCTCGGGCGTGTAGTACTCGGTGACGAGGTAATGCACCTCGGTGTCGGGCGCGAGGGTCTGGAAGCCGTGCGCGAACCGCTCCGGTACGTACAGCGCGGTGCGGTTCTCCTCCGTGAGCTCGATGCCGAACCAGCGCTTGTACGTCGGCGAGTCCTCGCGCAGGTCGATGATCACGTCGTAGATCGCGCCCCGCGTCGCGCGAACGACCTTGACCTCGGCGTGCGGCGCGTGCTGGAAGTGCATGCCGCGCAACGTGCCCTGTTTTGGGTTCCAGGACATGTTCGCCTGCACCAGGCCGGTCGCAAGACCCCTGTCGCCGAACTCGTCGGCGCAGAAGGTCCGGGCGAAGAAGCCGCGCTCGTCCTCACGACGCTCGAGGTCGATCACGTACGCGCCGGGGAGCCAGATCTCCTCGAAGGTCAAGCGGCCTCGCGCCAGCGAAGTGTCGGGTCGAGCTCGCCTCCCTCCAGGAGGGCGCGGAGCCGCTTCAGGCGCGTGAAGCGGTCGCTCTCGAACTGGTCGAGCGTGAGGCCGACGGCTTGGTAGGCCGAAGCGAGCTCTTCGGCCCCCGCCCTCGCCGTCCACGTCAGCTCGAGCTCGGGGAAGGCGCGGACGAGCTTGCCGAAGTCGACGCGGTAGCTGCGCGGATCGGGATCCCCGGAGCCGGCGTACTCGACCTCTGAGCCCGGGACGACGTCCTGGACGATGTCGCCCAGCTGGCGCACCTGGTAGTTCTCATCGTTGCGGCCGACGTTGAATGCCTCACCCCGGATCACGTCCTCCGGTGCCTCGACGGCGGCGAGCGACGCCCTTGCGATGTCCTCGACGTGGATCAGCGGCCGCCACGGCGTCCCGTCGCTCATGATCTTCACCTTGCCCGTCGTGTGCGCCCAGCCGACGAGGTTGTTCAGGACGAGGTCGACGCGGAGGCGGGGGGAAACCCCGTATGCGGTCGCGTTTCTCATCGAGATCGGAGCGAAGTCGGGGCCGGCGAGCGCCGCGAGCGCCTCTTCCGCGAGGACCTTCGACTCGGCATACGCGGTCAGCGGCTTCAGCGGCGCGCTCTCGTCGACCGCCTCGTCCGAGGACGCGCCGTACATGCTGCAGGACGACGAGAACACGAACCGGCGGACCCCGGCGTCACGTGCGGCACGTGCCAGCGAGACGGTCGACTCGAAGTTGATCTCGCGTGTGAGCTCCGGGCTGAAGTCGCCGATCGGGTCGTTCGAGAGCGCCGCGAGGTGGACGACCGCGTCGAAGCCGTCGAGCTGCTCGGGCCGCACGTCCCGCACGTCCAGGAGCAGCGAAGCCGTTGAGGGCATCGGCGCCGAAGCGAGGTCGCATCCGCGGTACAAGCCGGTGTCGAGGCCGACGACCTCGTGGCCCGCCTCGGCGAGGAGCGGGCCGCACACGGACCCGATGTAGCCGTGGTGTCCCGTAAGCAGCATCTTCATCAGCCGAGCCGTTCCCTCGCGCGCGCGAGCGCCTCCTTCGTCCCGATGTCGACGAACTCGCCCGCGAAGGGTACGGCTCGCACACGACCTCCACGCGCCAGTTCGTCGAAGAGGTGGCCGGGCTCGCTGTGGCGATCGAGGCCCGCCAGCGCGCCCGCGCGGGCGGCCGCGGCGCCCCACACGAGCTCGGCGGGCGGGATCGGCGACTTGACGTGGACGGCCACGACCATGTCCTCGTTGTCGAGCTCGACCACGTCGCCGCGCTCGGGCTCTCCCGAGCGGAACACTGCGAGCGCCACGTCCGTATCGTCGCCGAGCTCCCGCAGCAGGCGGGCGAAGCCGTCGATCGGCTCCCAGAGGCTGTCGGGCAGGTCGAGCAGGACGACGTCGTCGGACGCGAGATCGCCCACGCCCGCGAGGATCGACTCGGCGAGCGTGCGCGGCCGCGCCTCGACCACGCTCAAGCGCAGCGCGCGCGCCCGGTCGAGCACGTCGAGCTTGTCCGGACGGACGACAATGCGGATCTCGTCCGGCTCTGCCGACTCGAGCCGCTGGACCGCGTAGTCGAGCAACGGTCGGCCACCGAGCTGCAGCGTCTCCTTGGAGCCGGCGAGCGGCTGCAGCCGCTCGGCGTGGCCGGCGGCGGGAAGCAGTCCGATGCGGCGGCTCAGCGGCGGACGGCGAGGTAGGCGACGGCGGGACCGGCGAAGGGCGGCCTCAGGGTGCGGACGGCTCCGCCGTCCACCGGGTCGGAGCTTGTGATCCGCCCGGACACCGGGTGCATCCACTCGAGGCTGAACGTCCGGTCGCGCGCGGAGGAGAGGTTGACGGTGAAGGCGCCGCCCGTCGACTGGTACACGAGGTACTCCCGACCGGGCCAGACGAGGCAAAAGCCGGTGGAGCACAGGTCGCCGCGCGGCGCCATGCGGGCGAGCGTGATGCGGTTCGCGTACCGGCGGGTGTTGCCCATGGCGTCCCGGATCTGCTCGGCCCGGGGCTCCGCCGTGAACTCGTCCATGAAGATCGGGTTGTACCCGCGCATGAACGTTCGCCACGGGAAGGTCGCGTCGCCGCAGCCGCCGCAGTGGTGGTCGGTGTCGGAGAAGGTGACCTTGCGCGCGCTCGCCGCCGGCGGATCGGAAAGGTGCCGCGGGTCCTTCGGGGCGATCCAGTCCGCGTGACTGCGGAAGAGCGCGGCGCCGGACCAGTCGCCGTGCACGAACGTCATCCCAACCGGGTGGCGCAGACCGCGCTTTGCGGCCTCGTAGCGCTTGACGAAGCGGATCATGTGGTACTGCCACGGGATCGAGAAGGCGCCGCTCTCGTTCGCCACCTCGAAAAGGACGTTGTCGAAGCCGCGGACGGTGTCGATCACCCTCCGCACGTATGCCTCCTGGAATCGCCGTGCGCGCCGGCTCCGCATCGTGTAGATCTCGAGTAGCTGCCCGTCTCGGTTTCGGTCGGGCGAGAGGCCGTTGACGTTGTTCCGCGGGTGGAACGGGTGAGCGCGGGAGCGCCACGGCTGCGGCTGGAACTGCGAGCCCCAGCCCTCGAAGAGCATCACCGACACGTAGAGGCCGCGTGCACGCGCCGCTGCCACCCTCGCCCGCAGGCGCCGGAAGTACGCGGGGTCGAAGCGGCGCAGGTCGAACTTCGGCCGCCCGTCGAAGGCCTTCCCCGGACCCGTTCTGCGCCAGGGGTGCGGCGCGACGACGACGCTATCGCCGCACTCGCGCCACGTCGTCAGCTCGATCGTCCAGAGGCGGATGAAGTTGTGGTTGTGACTGGCGAGCCGATCCAGGTAATCGCCGTAGTCGAACGGCCGTACTTCGCCGCGCTCGCAGTTGACGCGCCACGTGCGCTCACCGACGAGGTTCCACCAGACATGCGAGCCCGTCAGGTAGACGGGACGACCAGCGCCGTCGGCGAAGTAGCGCGGGTTCACCGCCGAGAGGCGGAGCGCTCGGCCCTGGGAGCTCGATGGGGAGGGCTCGGCGGCGCCGCTCAGCCCGACGGCGAGCAGCAGCGCCACCAACAACGTCCTCGGAGCCACGCCCAAAGCGTAGTCTGGCGCGCCGTTGAGCCTTTCGATCCTTCACGTCGCGCAGCCAGTCGACGGCGGCGTCGCTCGCTGCGTCCTCGACCTGGTCGCCGACCAAGTCGCGCGGGGCTGGCGGGTCGGCGTCGCGTGTCCGCCCGGCCCGCTGGCCGTCCGTGTCCAGGCGGCGGGCGTCGAGCACGAGTTGTGGCGGGCGAGCCGGAATCCCGATCCGGCGACCGTGCTCCAGGCCTGGCGTCTCGGCCGCATCATCCGCAACCGGTTCCCCGACGTCGTGCACCTCCACTCATCGAAGGCCGGCGTCGCGGGACGGCTGGCTGTGCGCCGCCGCCACGCGACGCTCTTTCAGCCGCACGCGTGGTCGTTCTTCGCCGCGCGCGGCGCGATGCGAGCGGCGGCACTGGCGTGGGAGCGGCGCGCGGCGCCGTGGGCGGACGTGATCGTCTGCGTGAGCGAGGGCGAGCGCACTGCCGGCGAGGAGGCGGGGATCAGCGCGGCGTGGCGGGTCGTGCCGAACGGCATCGACCTCGCGGCGTTCCGGGCCGCATCGGCGGAGGAACGCGAGCGCGCCCGAGCGCGGCTGGGCCTTGGCCCCGCGCCGCTGGCGGTGTGCATCGGCCGCCTTGTGCGTCAAAAGGGCCAGGACGTCCTCGTCGAGGCGTGGCCCACGGTGACGGCGCGGGTACCGGGCGCGGAGCTCGTGCTCGTCGGCAGCGGTCCCGCCGAGGACGAACTGGGCGGGCGGGCTCGCATCATCGGCGGCCAGGAAGACGTGCGCGACTGGCTGGCGGCCGCGAACGTCGTGGTGCAGCCGTCGCGGTGGGAGGGCCTCTCCTACGTCGTCCTCGAGGCGATGGCGGCGGCGCGAGCGGTCGTTGCGACGGACGTCGCCGGGATGAGCGAAGCGCTCGGCGAGGACGTCGAGCTAGTGCCGGTCGATGACTCGGCAACGCTCGCCGCCGCGGTCGAGCGCCGCCTGCTCGATCCCCGCGGCGCCGACGCCGAGGGGCTGGCGCTCCGCGAGCGCGTGGCCCAGAACTTCGACGCCGCGCGCGCGACGCAGGCGATGGCCGACGTCTACGCCGAGGTGCTGGAGCGCCGCAGGAGCCAGTAGCGCTCCTCCGCCGGAAGCCCCGTTGGGTCGTCCAGGCGGCTCACTGCCGGAGAGAGCGGCCCAACCTGGCTCGCGTACGCCGCGACCCGTTCGGCCTTGGCCTGCCGGTCGATCGGGACGACGAGGCGCTTGGCCTCCCAGCCGCCGGCTCTCGCGATGCGCGACGCCTCGCCGTCGGCGCGACCGCCGAGGAGGTACGGGACCTCCTCGTAGAGGACGAGCTGCGCCTGAGAGTCATCGAGCGCGGCGAGCGCCGCGTCGCGGACGTAGAGGTGGTCCGGGTGCTGCGGCGGATGACACGGCCTGCCGAATGTGCGAAGGATCCGCCGGACGATCGGCCGGGACCGGCAGCCCGCGCCGGCGGGTAGCGCGACGGTCCCCTCTGCGCTCATCCGAACCCACGAGTCGATTTCCGCCGCAATCGTCTCGGCGTCGTCGTCGCTGCGCCTCTCGACGTACTGCAGCTCGAGCAGCGTGAGGTAGCGGCGTCGGTGCAGCGTCCCGGCGAACGCAGCCTCGTCCTCCCGAATCCGCGCCGGCATGCTCTCGGCGGAGCTCGAGAAGCCACATTCCTCGTCCCACCAGCCGCGTCGCGGGGGGTCGGGCAGCCCTGCGCAGACGGTGAGGATTTCGGCCGGCTCGGCTCGCTCGACGATCGCGGCGCACGAGAGGACGGCGTCGTCGAGGTGCGGCGAGACGAGCAGGAGCGGGCCTGATGGAATCCCGGCCATGGCCAGCGAGCAGCCTATGCTGAGCGTCGTCGTCCCCGTCCTCGATGCCGAGGACGCGGTCGCGGGCCAGCTCGAGGCGCTCGCGGCGCAGGAGTGGTCGCTCCCCTGGGAGGTCGTCGTCGTCGACAACGGTTCTACCGACGGAACCGTTGAGGTGGTCGAGCGCTTTCGCGAGCGGCTGCCGTCCCTCCGCGTCGTCGACGCCTCCGAGCGCCGCGGGCAGGCGCATGCGCTGAACGTCGGCGTCCGCGAGGCGCGGGCCGAAGCGGTCGCTTTCTGCGACGCCGACGACGAAGTCGCGCTGGGGTGGGTCGCAGGGATGGGGGAGGCGCTTGCGCGCAGCTCCCTCGTCGCGTGCCGCTCGGAGCCGGCGAAGCTGAACGATCCCTGGGTCGCGGCGACGCGGGAAGCGCAGCCGCCCGGCGCGCTCTCCACGGTCCCGTTTCCACCCTTCGCACCGTACGCCGGCTCGGGAGGGCTCGGCGTGCGGCGCAGCGTGCACGAGCGGCTCGGCGGGTTCGACGAGGAGATGCCGGTCTTGTTCGACGTCGACTACTGCCTGCGCGCGAGGGCGCAGGGGCTCGAGCTCGAGCTCGTGCCCGATGCACTACTGCACTACCGCTACCGGACCGGCTGGCTCGCGACGTTCAAGCAGGCTCGGGTCTACGCCGAGCAGATGGCGCTCGTCCAGAAGCGGCACGAGGAGGCTGACCAGCGGCCTCCGCGGCAGCGGCCGTGGCTGCTGCGGGGCTGGAAGCCGATTCTGTCCTCGCTCGCGTCGCTCCACCGGCGTGAAGCCCGCGCGAAGTTAGCCTGGTTGCTCGGGTGGCAGCTCGGCCGGTGCGTGGGCAGCGTGCGCTACCGCGTGCTTGCCAACTAACGCGCCGCAGCTTCGCGGTAGCAGGCGACGAGCGAGTCGATCATCCGCTCGACGCTGAATTCCTGCGCCGCCCGCTGGCGCCCGCAGGCTGCCAGCCTTCGCTGGGCGGACTCGTCCTCGATCAGCTCGACGATCGCCTCTCGCAGCCGCGCGCGGTCGCCGGTGGGAACGAGGACCGCGCACTCCCCGAGCACCTCCGGCAGACCGCCCTCGGCGTACGCGACGATCGGCGTTCCCACGGCCATTGCCTCGAGCGCCGCGAGGGAGAACGACTCCGTGTTGCCCCGCTCCGCCGGAACGCTGGGCACGACGACGAGGTCGCAGCCCGCGACGAACAGGGCTGCGTCGTCGACCTGTCCGACGAAGCTCACGGCGTCCTCGACACCGAGCTCTCGGACGCGGCCGCGCACGGCCTCCGCGTACTCGGGCTCCTTCGGGTCGTCGCCGCCGACGAGGGCGAGTCGCAGCCCGGGCACGCGCTCGACGAGCTGAGGCGCGATCTCGACGAGCTCGTGCTGGCCCTTCATGGCATAGAGCCTCCCGACGAGCGCGGCGACCCGGTCGCCGTCGCGGAGCCCGAGGCGCGCGCTCACCAGCGCTCGACCGGCGTCGCGGTCCGCGTGAATCGGCGGCAGCCCGTTCGGGACGATGTGGACTTTGCGGCGCAGCCTCCCCTTGAAGATCCTCGTCGCCGCCCTGCTGACCCCGATCACCAGCCGACAGCGCAGCGCGACGAGCCGAGCGAGCGAGCGGTCGAAGCTGAGGTCGTGCTTGACCCACACGACGCGAGTCCCGGTGCCAACCGTGGCCAGGACGGAGACGAGCGCCGCCTTGATCCCGTTGGCGTGCACGAGGTCGGCCCGGCCGCCCGCGAGGAGGGACCGGAGCCGCCGCGCCGAGCGAAGCAATCCCGGCGGGCGGGCCGAGGTCGGGAGCACCGTCACCCGGTGTCCGCGCTCGCGAACTTCTTCCACGAACGGGCCGTCCTCGAGGAAGACGACCTGCTGGATCCACTCGTCCGGGAGACCGTCCAGCACCAGGCCGAGGTACTGCTCGGACCCGGCCAGCGCGGCGAACGGCGAGACGAACGTGATCGACAGCGCCTCAGCCACGGACGGAGCGCGCGAACCCGTCCCAGAACCCGGCTCGAACACGATCGAGCTCTTCCTTTGTGTACCGGCCGGCCACCTCGAAGTTGCGGTGCGCCTGCGCGGCTCGCCAGGCGCGGTCGGCCGCCGCCCTCACAACCAGCTCTCCAAGACGTTCGGCGTCCCCCGGCGCGTGCAGGCAGCCCGGCTCGAGCAGCTCTGGGATCCCACCTGCAGTCGAACCGAGCGCGGGGCACGCACGGCTCAGCGCTTCGACGAGGCCCCTCGGCAACCCCTCCTGGAAGCTCGGCTGGACGTAGAGGTCGATCGAGTCGAGCCACTCGCGCACGGGCTCGCCCGGCGGCAGCGTGCCGTCGAACTGGGTCTCCGCCGCGACGCCGTGCTGGGCGGCGAGCTCTCGCCACGGCGCCGGATCGCCCGCGCCGAGCACGTGGAACTCGAACGGCGGCAGGCTTTCTTCGATCCGTCCGAGCGCCTTCAGGGCGGTCTGGATCCCCTTGAACCGGACGGTCAGCGCCGCGATCGTCCCGATGCGGAATGGGTCGCCGGCGGAGGTGCGCTCGAGCCGCCGCTCCAGCACCGCCCGGTCGAGCTCCGGCAGCTCGACGTCCGAACACCCCACCCTTCTGCCTCGGGTCGGGTAGCGCCGCTGCAGGAACTGCTGCGTGACGTAGAGGACGAACGGCGCGCGGCGAACGACCCTGCGCGTCTTCCACCACGAGATCGGGGCATAAGCCTTCCCCTGCCACGTCCCGTAGTTCCAGAGCGCGTCCCACGTGCAGGTCACGAGCTCCACGGCATACGGAGTGCCCGTACGCTCCGCGACCTCGACGGCGAGCGTCCCCAGCTCGCTCGGCAGGCGCGCGACCACCGCGTCCGCCCGCTGGATCAGCGCTCGCATCCGGCGCCTGGCCCGCGGCCGGTTGGAGTATCGGATCCACGGCCCGCTGAGCGACGGCATCGCCTCGTATGCGACCTGCGCCCGGGTCACATCGGTGAGACCCGGTCGACTGGCGTCAGGAAGCGCCTCCGCCCGCGAGGCGACCGTGATGCTCCCGGCGAACGCGAGGTAGTGCTGCCAGGGCCAATCCCCGCGGTCGGAGTACACGGTTCCATCCGGCGCGTGGAGGAAGGGATAGTCATGGGCGAAGAGGATCTCGCCGAGCCGCGTTCGCTCCGCCACGTCAGCCGGAGGCGCGGCGGAGGGCGGAGAGGTACCCGCGAAGCTCGGCGCGGGTGTTCGTCGCCCGGGCGCTCTGTCCCAGGAGCCGGAAGGCGGCGACACGGGCTGCGAGCCCTGCAGCGGTGAAGAGGATCGAGAGCATCGCGGGGAGCGCCGAAAGGCGCTCGCGGACGAGGTGCGCCTCCGAGCGGCTCCAACGTTCAGAACGCTCGGGGTTCGACCAGCGGCGGCTCGCGGTCGCGTTGCCGAGATGCACGAACGCCGCGTCTGCCTCGAACCAGACCTTCCAGCCGAGCTGCGCCGCGCGCCAGCAGAGACCGGTGTCTTCGGCATACATGTAGCTGCCTGGGCTGAACCCTCCGATCTGCTCCCACGCTTCCGCCCGAATGAGCATGACGGCCCCGTCCGCGGCGGAGATCTCACGCGAGCTCCCGTGGTCCCAGTGCGTGCTCCAGTGCGGCTGCCAGCGATTCGGGAGGTAGCGGCTCAGGCCGGTCGCGCGCACGAACGCGACGGCGGGAGTATCGAGCGGCTTGACCGACGGCTGCAGCGTCTGGTCCGAGTTGAGGAGGCGCGGGACGACGATCCCGATGCGCGGGTCGGCGAGCGCTCCGAGCATTCGGCGGATGCTCCCGCTGCGCTGGACGAACGCGTCGTTGTTGACGATCAGATACGCGCTGCCCGGAAGCGCGTCGACGCCGGCGTTCGCGGCCCGGGCATAGCCGACATTCTGTTCGAGCTTCACGAGCTTGCTCTCCGGAAGCTCCCGTTGGAACCGCTCGACGCTGTCGTCTTGGGAGCCGTTGTCGACGACCACCACACGCTCCGCCGGAACCTCTTCTCGGACGATCGCTTCGACACTCCGGATCGTGTAGTCGGGCGTCTCCCAGTTCGGGACGACGACGGTCAAGGAGCCAAGGCCGGCGTTCACCTGACGCTCGTGCCGTCGAGCAGGGCCGCGGGCGCGCGCTCCGTGAGCTCGGTCACGACGCCCGATCCCAGGCGCCGCTCCACGAGGTCGCACACTTCGCGCAGGTGGGGGCGCCGCCTCTTCGTCCCGTGCGCGTCGCTCCCGAGCAGCGATGCGCGCCCGGTGTCGACGAGACGCCACGCCGCGCTCTCGACCTTCGGACCCCAGCTCCCCAGAAGGCTCGGCGCGACGACCTGGAGGAGGGTGCCCTCGCTGCGAAGGGGGTCGAGCACCGCCGGGTGCCGATGAAGCGCTCGGCAGCGCTCCGGGTGTCCGAGGATGATCCCGACGCCCGCGGCGTCGAAGCGCTCCCGGATCGCGAGCAGCCCGGTCGGAGAGGTGTCCGGCAGGACCTCGACGAGCGCGAACCGGCCTCCGATCGTCCTGGGCAGAAGCTCGTCGAGGGGCGCCGAGGCCGCGAATCCCGGGCCGATCTCGGCGGCGAGCGACAACTCGAGCTGGATGCCCGCTTCCTCGAGCGCGGGAGTGAGCTCCTGGAGCTGCTCGGTCGCACGGTCGTGCGCGGTCGGAAAGAGGCTCGAGTAATGGGGTGTGCAAAGGACACGGCGGACGCCCTGCCCAGCAAGCCGCCGCGCGAGCTCCACCGCCTCTGAAAGTCTTGCCGGACCGTCGTCCAGTCCCGGGAGCAAGTGGCAATGGGTGTCGATCACCTCAGCGCGCGGGAGCCCGCACCTCGGCGAGCTCCTCGCCCTCCTCTTCGGCTGCCGCGAGCGACACCCCGACGAGGAGCATTCCGAGGAACGCCGACGGGAAGCCCGTGAACGAGTCGCGCGTCACCGCGTCGAGGAGCAGGATCGCGAGGAAGGCGACGGTGAGCCAGCCGATCCTCGAGCCGCGGTCGATTGCGCGTTTCGCCAGCGAGAGCAAGCGTCCTGCGAGCGCGAAAAACGCCACCAGCCCGATGAACCCGACGTCGGCGATGAGCGCGAAATAACCGGAGTCGACGGCGGAGGACTCCTTCTCCAGGTCGCGCTCGCGCCGGCTCACGCTGTAGGTCGCGCGCTCCGCGGCGACTCCGACCTCTCCCACACCCTTTCCGACTGCCCAAGTGCGCGGGTTGTTGAGCACGATCTTCCATCCTTCGGTCCGCCCGTTGATCGTCAGGAAGAGCGATGGCCCGGCGCGGACGGTGCGGCTCTCGGTGCCGCTGGAGGACCACACCAAGATCGCGGCGGCGGATGTGACCGCGGCGGTGAGCAGGAACACCGCCACCGTCGGACGGTGGCTGCGGGCGAGCCAGAGGCCGAGCAGCGCGATGCAGATGATGAGCGACGTGCGCACCTGGGCGAAGGCGAGGCCGACGACGATCACCGAGCCCGCAACGACGACCATGATCCCGCGCCGGTACCAGAACAGGAGCGCGGCGAGCGCGAGCAGCAGGAACGCGGCATAGACAAAGGATTCGTCCATCGTCCCGAAGCTGCGCAGGCGGTCTCCGATCAGCCTGACCTGGAGCGTGTACGAGTAGCCCCACGCGACGAGCTTGTCCGGCCCCACGACCTGCTGCGCGATCCCCGTCAGGGCGACGAACACTCCGGTCGCGACCAGCGACGCAATCGCCCAGCGCAGCGTCCGTCTGGCGTTGCTCAGCAACATTCCGACGAGGAGGAGCAAGAGCGGCTCGGACATCAGCCGGAGTCCCTGTCCCCACGCGACGTCGCGCTCCATGTGCCCGCCGAGGTTGACGAGGTAGAGGCCGATCAGGAAGACGACGATCGCCCCCACCCAGAAGTCGCCCTGCTGCCGATGCCCCTCACCCGAGCGCTGGATCACAAGGACGAACGCCGCGGCGATCGCAGCGAGCGTGAGAACGTCCTTCAGCGGGCCGATCCAGGGCAGGAGCAGCACCTTCAGGGCGGGGATCAGCGCGAAAGTCGGGATCATCGCCGCGATCGTGATGTGCGGGAACGCCATGAATCCCGCAACGAAGAAGAAGAACATCGTGATGCCGAAGAGCAGGCCCACGCTCAGCGTTCCGCCGATGCGGATCGCCGCGAGCGCCGATGCGACGGTCATGAAAGCGCCGGCTCCGAGGAGCGGGAGGTCTGCGCGGGTGAGTGCGAGCGACGACGGCCGCATCGGCGCCGCTAGCTCTTGTAGTAGTAGTACTCGTCCTCTTCGGCGGGCGAGTCCGTGAGCACGGCGCCGACGATGTCCGCGCGCCAGCCTTCCGCCTGCCTGCTGAGCGCGACGAGGCTGCGGCGGGTGACGCGGCCGTGCCGGACGACCACCACCACCGCGTCGATGCTCGCGCTCAGCTCGGCCATCTCGACCGTCGCGAGCGCCGGCGGCGTGTCGAGGATGACGACGTCTGCGTTCTCGCCGAGCTTCGCGAGCAGCTCGGGCACGGCCGCCGAACGCGCGACGCGCGCGCCGCGTTCCATGCCGCCCGCGGGGATCACGCGCAGCGATCCGTAGTCGCCGTTCTGCGAGAGGCTGCCGTTTCCGCCGTCGACCGCGCGGATCGCAAGCACGGCGGACGGACGTGCCCCGTTGAGCTCGATCTCCCACTGCGTCGACGGGATCTCGACCGTCCCGTTGACGAGCTGGATGATCCCGGGCGACTCCGGCGGGATGCGGAACATCCGCGCGATCGCCGGCTTACGGAGGTCGAACTCCGCCAGCACGACGCGCTGGCCGCGCATGGCCATGGCGACGGCGAGGTTGGCGGCCGTCGTCGTCTTGCCTTCGCCCGCGATCGAGCTCGTCACGGCGAAGAACGCCGGGCCGTTCGTCGGCCCGCGAATCTGCATCAGGTTCGCGGCCAGGAGCGCGTAGGTGTCGCCCCAGCGCGACTCGTGGCGGCCGGCCGCCACGATCCCAGCCCGCTTCGGCAGCGTCTGGATCGTCGCCAACACCGGCTTGTTCAGGGCGTCCTCCACGTCGGCTTCGGACCGCACGCGCGTGTTGAAGGCCTCGCGTGCCCCGGTGAGCAGCAGGGCGACGACGAAGCCGAGCGACGCTCCCAGGATCGAGTCACGGATCGGAGCGGGGCTCACCTTCGGCGCGTCTGTGGCGCGCTCGATCACGGTTGCGCCGCCCGAGGCGAGCGTTTGGAGGACGGTGAGCCGATCGAGCTGGTTTTGAAGCTCGCCCCTGTTGGACCGAGAACGCCGGAGCTGCGCCCGAACCTGGCCGATCGCCTTGGATATCGCTGCGGCTTTGATGTCAGCGAGCCAGTCGACGTATTCATCCGCGACCCCGTTGACGGTGCGGATCGAGCGTCGTTCGTCCGACGTCTCGGCCGTGAAGGCGATCACGTCCGCGGACGACTCACCCCCGACGCGCGTCACACCGCGGAGATCCTCCCCCGTGCCGCCTATACGGCGGGCCGCACGCTGGTAGGGCTCGAGCGACGCGGCGAGCGTCAGGGCGGTGTCGATTGTCCGCTGCGGATCGACGAAGCCGGGGTTGATGTCGGTGAGTGCGGTCGAGAGATCGACCGGCTGGAGGTAAACGCGCGCGGTTGCGGAGTAGCGCGGGCCCTGGATCTGCTTGAAGACGTTCATCGAGACAATGCCCAGCAGAATCAGAGCCGCGATGATGGGGAGCGACCGACGGATCGCCGCTTTGAGGGCTTCGGCGGCGCTGGGTCTCATCTCAACGGGCCCGCTGGGCCGAAGACGAGCATGCCGCGCGTCCCTGGCCTCTGGACCTGCTCGCGCCTCATCGTTTCCCGCTCCACACCTTAGCGTTCCAGCCCCGATGTAGTTCTCCTCACTCCCTCGAACGAGGGACGACGGGAGCTGCGCGAAGACCGATGCCAGCGGGGTCGCCATGGGCTCCCCTGCTTCGCATCGTCGCCGGGTCGTGCCGGTCGTGGTCGTCGCGCTCTGCGTGCTCTTGGCCGTGCTCGCAACGGGCTCCGCGACCGCTTCCGGCGGGCATGCCCCCGTGAAGTCCGATGCGCCGCGGGTGCACGTCCAGCACGCCGTGCTGAAGAAGCTCCTCCGTCGGTTGCGCCGCGGCGCGACCCCGGCCGCCCGGCAGCGCAAGCCCGTCAAGCCGCCGGCACCGCCGCCGCCGCCTAGCCCGGGCCCGTCGCAGCGCTTCGGCGTCTCGCCGGACAACCTCGAGTTCGAGGACGCCGCGACCCGCGACCGCACCCTGGACTCGCTCGCGGCGATGGGCGCGCAGTGGATCCGCTTCGACGTCAAGTGGGACGTGATCCAGTACGGCGGCCCCGACTCCTGGGACTTCTCGCGCTACGACGCCCTCACCGCGGCCGCCGCCGCCCGCGGCCTGCGCGTCCTCGGAACGCTGGCGTACGCGCCGCGCTGGGCGCGGTCCTCTGCCTGCAGCTCGAGCTTCCCCTGCGAGCCGCGCGATGCGAACGAATACGCACGCTTTGCGGAGGCGACGGTAGCTCACTTCAAGGGTCGCATCTCGCACTGGGAGATCTGGAACGAGCCCAACATCACGGGCTTCTGGAAGCCGAGCCCGAACGCGGCGCGCTACACGGCGCTGCTGAAGGCGGCGTACCCGAGGATCAAGACCGCGAACCCGGACGCGGCGGTGCTCGCCGGCGCAACCTCGCCAGCGCCCAACGACGGCACGCAGATCGACGAGGTGACGTTCATGCAGCAGGTCTACGCGCAAGGCGGCGCGGGCTACTTCGATGCGTGGAGTCACCACCCATATACGCACCCGGCTCCTCCCGGGAACGTGCACCCCGACTGTGCCTGGTACCAGATGTACGGATCGAAGCCGAACATGCGCGACGTCATGTCGGCGAACGGCGACGCGGCGAAGAAGATCTGGGGCACCGAGTACGGCCCGCCCACCGAAGGAAGCCCCGGCTCGGTCTCGGAAGCGACGCAGGCCGAGTGGGTCAGGAAGGCGTACGCCCTCTGGAGTTCGTACACGTGGGCCGGCCCGCTCTTCTGGTACGCGGACCGGGACGAGCTCGCCTCCGGCGCCTCCGGCGACGCGTGGAACTACTACGGGCTCCTCCACGAAGACTTCTCGCCGAAGCCCGCGTGGTACGCCTACCGCGCGGCTAGCGGCGCCTGACCGCGCCGCTCACCGCCGGCAGCAGGTCGCGCACGACGACGTCCCGCGCGGTCCCCGGGAGCAGCAGCAACACCGCGAGGTAGAGAGCGCCTGCGACGAGCGCGCCGAGTGCAGCCGGGCCGGGGAGGAGGACGACGGCGGTAGTCATCGCCGCCGCGGCGGCGATGACTACCGGCAGGTACGCCAGGTTCGGGAGCCGGGTCACGCTCCTCGCGGCGAGCACGATCGGAATCGTGATCAAGGCTTCCGACACGACGGTGATGACCGCGGCGGCCTTGAACCCGTACGACGGGATGAAGACGAGGTTCAGCACGACGTTCAGGGCGAGCACGGAGACCGCGATTGCCAGCAACATGCGATCGCGCCGCGCCGCCAGGCCCATCCGCCAGAAGAGGGCGTTCACGAACGCGAAGAGCGCAAAGGGAGCAAGCAGCTGGAGCGCGACGGCCGCGTCCGCGTAGTCGGGCCCGGCGGTCAGCGTCAGCAACTCTTCGGGGTAGGCGAGCATCAGCACGATCGCCGGAACGGCCGCGGCCATTAGGACGTCGAAGGTCTTCTGGACGAGCCCCACGGCTCTTGGGTCGCCTGAGGCGGCAAAGCGGGCGAGCGGCGGAAACATCGAGACGCCGACGGCCGCCGGAACGAGCACGACGAGCTCGATGAACTTGTAGGCGGCGCCGTAGAGGCCGACCTCCTCGGACGACCGAAGGAGCGCGAGCAGGACGGTGTCGACGCGGAAGTAGATCAGCGAGATCGAGATCGCCAGCCCGATTACGATCGAGCCGGCGAGCAGGCGGCGCCAGTAGGCGATGTCGACGATCGGCCAGAGCGGCACGATCGCCGCAACTGCCACCACATGGAGCAGGAAGGTGACGGCGAGACCGATCACCTGCGCGGCGACGATGCTCTTGAAGCCGAGCCCGACGGCCAGCGCGCCGAGGGTGAGCGCCAGCGTGGTGATCCGCCCTGCCAGCGTCGCCGCCGCGGCCCAGTGCATCTTCAGCTGGGCCTGGAGGACGGGCTGGAGGCTGAGCGTCAGCAGCGTGAAGAACGCGCCCGCCGCGCTGATCAGGATCGCGGCCTTCGTCTGGCTGTTGAACGGCATGGACATCCCGACGGCGACGGCGACGGCGAGCGCCCCAGCCGAGATGAGTGCGCGCAGCGGCAGAGACGCCCGCATCGCCGGCTCTGTGCGCTCCGGCGAGGCCGAAATCTCCCGGAGCACGGCGGTGGAGAGCCCGACGTCCGCGAGGACGACCGGAATGAACAGGAAGACCGTGGCGGCGGTGAAGTTGCCGAACGCCTCGGGGCCGAGGCCGCGGGTGACGGCCACGAACGTGAAGAACGAGACCAGTGACGCGAGCACGCCGCCGGCGACCTGAACGAAGGTGTTCGCCGCCAGGCGGACGCTGAGAGCGGTGTCGACGGCGTCGCTCACGCTCTCAGAAGAGCGCGACGCGATGGCGGAGGCTGGCCTGGAGGATCCCCAGCCGCCAGCCGAGGTACCAGAGGAAGCGCCCGCGGTGGATCCTGTTTGCGGCCAGGAGCCCCTGCTTGGCGATGCCCAGCCAGGCCCGGGCACCGGAGCGCCAAGGGTGCGCCACTGGCGGCATTCCCAGGCTGAGATGCTTGCGGTAGACGAGCACGTTGCCCACGCCGTAGTTGCGTCCCTGCCTGTAGATCTCCTTCAGGCCGTGCCGAAAGCGGTAGTGGGTGACGGCGTCGGTTGCGAACCGGAGCTCAGCCCCCGCGTACTGCGCCCGCCAGCAGTAGTCCATGTCCTCCCCCGCGGGGAGTAGCGCCTCGTCGAAGCCCCCGATTCGCTCGTGGAGCGAGCGCCGGATCCCGAGCGAGGCGCCGGCGGCGAACGGGAGGTGGCCGCCGAAGCTCCACAACAGGGGACCGTCTTCCTGCGGGCGTCCGCGCACGGCCAGGATCCAGGGCTCGTTCAGCCGCTCGTGCTCGAGCTTCCCCGCCACGAGCTCGTGCTCGCGGAGGGCCGCTGCCATCGCCGCCACCCAACCCTCGTCGACCTCGTCGTCGTCGTTGCAGAAGGCGATCGCGTCGCTGCGCGCTTCCCCCACTGCGACGTTGCACGCAAAGGGAATGCCCACTGTGTCGCCCGCATTCACGACCCTGAGCTCACGAATGGCGCCGGCGAAGCTGTCGACGACCGCCAGGGTGCGATCGGCTGAGCCGTTGTCCACGACGAGGAGCTCCCACGGCCCGTCGTACGATTGGCGAGCGAGCGCGTCGAGCTGGCGGCCGATGGTCTCGGCGCCGTTCCGCGTAGGGAGGACGACCGTGATCGACGGCGGGTCCGCCATGACTACGACGAGACGCCGGAAGTTCGGGTTTTGTGAAACGTGGAAGACATTGGCGTCGGCTCCCGTTCTGAAGAACGTGCGCCGCGACCCTAGTCTTTCCTGATGTTTTCTGTGCATTTGCCGAATTTCGCGCGGTTGGGTGACGGTTGGACGTATCCGAAACCCTTGCGATTGCGTTGTGAGGTCAGCAAGATGGAGCCTGACGGCTGGGGGAGCTCGTTGGGAGAAGGAGGGACTGGTTGACGGCACGGCGGCCCGTGCTGGCTTTGATCGTGATCTCGCTCGCGGCGGCGGGCCCAGCTGCGGCTGCCACTCCACAGCAAATCTATAAGGATTTGGCAGATAACGGTAAGCTCGATCGGCAGTACCGCCGGGCCGACATCGCCCGCGCCTTCAACCTCGAGCGCGTCATCCGCACGGATCGGCAGCCGGCAACGCGGCGCCCCGCTGCGGTCACGCCGAGGTTGACCTCTGCGGGCAAGCGCTCCAACCGGAGAGTTCCCTTCACCGGCCTCGATCTAGCGCTCCTGACGGTCGGGGGCGGTCCTCTGCTCCTGATCGGCATCGGGCTGCGCCGCCGCGTCGCGGCGCCCGCGCCAAAGGCTGTTGTAGGCGGATAAGTGCGGCCGACGGCGACTACTGCGGCAGCGCCCCAGCCTGTCTCGACTCCCGCTCCGCTCGCACAGCCCGGGCGCTGGGAACAGCTCGCCGCGCGCTTCCACCTCGGCCGGGACGCGGCCTGGGCCCTCGCGCGCTTCTCGCTCGACGCGACGCTTCTCGGCGCCGCGGGTCTCGCGGCGGCCCTAGGGTCGCGGGCGGCCGACGTCGACTCTGCGCCCGTGATCTGGACGGCGCTCTTCGCCGCTTTGGTCCTCGCGGCCTTCGCGGCGCGCGGCATGTACCGGCCCCGGCTGCGGGCGGAGTTGCTCGAGGACCTGCGCGGCGTCGTCGCCGCGACCTCGCTCGCGGCCATGGCTGTGCTCACCCTCCGGGCGCTGCTGACGGATCCCGCCGACCTCACGGCGCAGGTGCTGCGGCCGTGGGCGTTCGCGACCGTATACGTCGCGGCCGGGCGCATCGCCCTCCAGTGGTCGCAGACTCAGGCACGTCGCCACGGCGAGGCCCTCCGGCCGACGCTGATCGTCGGGGCGGGGAGGATCGGGCGGCTGACCGCGAGGCGCCTGCTCGAGCACCCGGAGCTCGGCCTGCGGCCGATCGGGTTCCTGGACAAGGAGCCAATGGACGTGCAGGACGGGGGCGTCGTCCTTCCGGTCCTCGGCGCCAGCTGGGACCTCGACCGCATCGTCGAGGAACACGGCGTCCAGCAGGTAATCGTCAGCTTCTCCCGGGCGCCGGACGAGGTGCTCCTGCGTCTAGCCCGCCGCTGCGAGGAGCTCGGCGTCAGCGTGGCCTTCGTCCCGAGGCTGTTCGAGAAGGTGACGGGCAAGCTGACCGTCGACTACCTCGGCGGCCTGCCGATTCTTGCGGCACGCGCACCGAATCCGCGCGGCGTCCAGTTCGCGGTCAAGTACGCGGCCGACCGGCTGCTCGCGGCGGCGCTGCTCGTCCTGGCGGCGCCGGTGATCATCCTGGCCGCCGTCGGCGTGCTCGCGACTCTGGGCCGGCCGATCTTCTTCCGCCAGCTGCGTGTGGGCCGCGACGGCCGTGAGTTCGAGATGCTGAAGTTCCGCTCGATGCGGAAGCAGGTCTCGGACGGTCACGAGGCCGAGTTCCAGCTCCCGCCGGACACGGCGCCGGGCGGCGTCGAGGGCGAGGACCGGCGGACGACCCTCGGGGCCTTCCTACGGAAGACGTCGATCGACGAGCTGCCCCAGCTGCTCAACGTCCTGCGGGGCGACATGAGTCTGATCGGGCCGCGCCCGGAGCGGCCCGAGTTCGTCGGCCTCTTCGAGCGCAGCGTCTACCGCTACGGCGACCGCCACCGCGTCAAGTCCGGGATCACCGGCTGGGCACAGGTCAACGGCCTTCGCGGGAAGACGTCGCTGGCCGACCGGGTGGAGTGGGACAACTACTACATCGAGAACTGGTCGCTCTGGCTGGACCTGAAGATTCTGCTGCTCACGTCCGTCGCCGTCCTTCGCTCTTCCCGACAAGTCGAATAGCCGGGAAGAGCCTCAACGGGTACCGCTCGGTTCCCCGGACGCGCCGCCGGCGGGCCAGGCGACGCGGCTAGCTTCTAAACCATTCCGGGGCTTGCGCCGAAAGGTCTTTACGACGATGCGGTTACGACCTCGTAAAGAGTTTTCGTACCGTCCGCGCAGCGCTACGTGGGCTCCGACCCCTGAGCTACGATGGGCCGACCTTCGATCTGTGGTCGGCCGACCCGGCCGCCAAGTGGAATCGTCGCGGAAGGGGGATCCGAAGGTTGTTTGAGCGCTTCACAGAGCGGGCCCGCCAGGTAGTCGTCCTCGCCCAAGACGAGGCGCGGGCGCTGAAGCACAACTACATCGGCACCGAGCACATCCTGCTCGGCCTGCTCCGCGAGGAAGAGGGGCTTGCCGCCCGCGTCCTCGAGTCCCTCGACATCACCGTCGAAGAGGTCCGCGCGCAGGTCGCGCGCATCGTAGGCCAGGGCGACGAGGTCACCACCGGCCAGATCCCGTTCACCCCGCGGGCGAAGAAGGTTCTGGAGCTCGCCCTCCGCGAGGCGCTCTCCCTGGGACACAACTACATCGGCACCGAGCACATCCTGCTCGGCCTCGTCCGCGAGAACGAGGGCGTCGCTGCGCGCATCCTGCTCGACTTCGACGCCGACGCCGAGAAGATCCGCAACGAGATCATCCGGATGCTCTCCGGCCCCGGGCGCCGCCAGCAGGGCGGCGGGTCCGCCGGTGAGAAGGCGAAGAGCTCCAAGCTGCTCGACCAGTTCGGCCGCAACCTGACCAAGCTGGCAGCCGAGTCGAAGCTCGACCCCGTCGTCGGGCGCCAGACCGAGATCGAGCGCGTAATGCAGATCCTGTCGCGCCGGACGAAGAACAACCCGGTGCTGATCGGCGAGCCCGGCGTCGGCAAGACGGCCGTCGTCGAGGGGCTCGCAGCCCGCATCTCCTCGAACCAGGTGCCGGAGCTCCTGAAGGGCAAGCAGATCTACACGCTCGACCTCGCGGCCCTCGTGGCCGGCTCGAAGTACCGCGGTGAGTTCGAGGAGCGCCTGAAGAAGGTGATGAAGGAGATCACCCAGCGCGGCGACATCATCCTGTTCATCGACGAGCTCCACAACCTCGTCGGCGCCGGTGCCGCTGAAGGCGCGATCGACGCGGCCTCGATCCTCAAGCCTGCGCTCGCTCGCGGCGAGCTGCAGACGATCGGCGCCACCACGCTCGACGAGTACCGCAAGTACCTCGAGCGCGACGCCGCCCTCGAGCGCCGCTTCCAGCAGATCCGCGTGGACGAGCCGACCGTGGACGACACCGTCGAGATCCTGCGCGGCCTCCGGGACCGCTACGAGGCCCACCACCGCTGCACGATCTCCGACGAGGCGCTTCGGGCGGCTGCCCTGCTCGCCGACCGCTACATCCAGGACCGCCACCTGCCGGACAAGGCGATCGATTTGATCGACGAGGCCGCGTCGCGCATGCGCATCAAGAACATGAGCGCACCGCCGCGGCATCGCGAGCTCGAGGAGGAGATCGACAAGGTCCGCACGGAGAAGGAGTCCGCCATCGAGGCGCAGGAGTTCGAGAAGGCCGCGTCGCTGCGCGACAAGGAGCGCAAGCTCACGCAGAAGAAGCGTGAGCTCGAGGAGAGCTACCAGAACGAGGAAGGCGTCGAGAAGCCGGTGATCGGCGAGGACGAGATCGCCGACATCGTCTCGATGTGGACGGGCATCCCGGTCTTCAAGCTCACCGAGGCCGAGACCGCGAAGCTCATCCGCATGGAGGAGGAGCTCCACAAGCGCGTGATCGGCCAGGAGGAGGCCATCGTTGCCGTCTCCAAGTCGATCCGCCGCGCGCGTGCGGGAATCAAGGACCCGAAGCGCCCGACCGGCTCGTTCATCTTCCTCGGACCGTCAGGCGTGGGGAAGACCGAGCTCGCCCGGACCCTCGCCGAGTTCCTGTTCGGCGACGAGGACGCGATGATCCAGGTCGACATGTCGGAGTACATGGAGAAGCATTCCGTGTCCCGGCTCGTCGGCTCGCCCCCCGGCTACATCGGCTACGACGAGGGCGGCCAGCTCACCGAAGCCGTGCGCCGCAAGCCCTACTCGGTCGTCCTCCTCGACGAGATCGAGAAGGCGCACCCGGATGTGTTCAACATTCTCCTCCAGATCCTCGAGGACGGGAAGCTGACGGACGCCCAGGGGCGCAAGGTCGACTTCCGGAACACGATCGTGATCATGACCTCGAACATCGGGGCCGCGTCGATCTCGAAGAACCAGTCCCTTGGTTTCTCGATCGGCGACGACTCCGGCCTGTCCTACGACGACATGAAGGACCGGGTCATGAGCGAGCTCAAGAAGGTCTTCCGCCCGGAGCTGCTGAACCGGATCGACGAGGTCATCGTCTTCCACAAGCTCACGCGCGAGGAGATCATGAACATCGTCGACCTGCTGATGAAGCGGCTCGAGATCCAGATGGGCGAGCACGACGCCGACATTCAGCTGACCGAAGAGGCCAAGGAGCTGCTCGTCGACAAGGGCTACGACCCGACGATGGGCGCCAGGCCGCTCCGCCGCGCGATTCAGCGCTACATCGAGGATCCCCTCGCCGACTTCGTCCTGGGCAGGAACATCGAGGCCGGCTCGACGATCCTCGTCAACCGCAAGGCCGAACCCGACGACGAGGTCGACATCACCATCATCCCCGGCGCGCCTCCGGTCGAGGAGAAGGTCACGGTCCCGCCCGAGGAGCCCAAGGGCGAGGCCGACGACGAACCGCACGACTCCGGCGACTAGCCCGCCGAGCGACGAGCGCTCCCGGCGGGACATCGAGTTCCACCGGGCAACTGCGGCCTCGTACGACGACGAGGTCACGCGCGAGTTCACCGTGTACCACGAGCGGCTCCTGTGGCCGTTCCTCGACCGGGTCGCGGAGCTCAGGCCTGGAGGGCGGGCGCTCGACCTCGGCTGCGGAACGGGCGTGGTCAGTCTCGCCCTCGCCCAGCGCGGCTTCGACGTCGTCGGTGTCGACCACTCGCCCGAGATGCTCGAGCTGGCGCGGCAAAAGTTCGCGGCAGCGGGCGCCAACGCCACCCTGGAGACGGGCGACGTGCGTGCGCTGCGCTTCGCCGACGGCGAGTTCGACTTGGTCACGATTCAGGGGCTCCTCCACCACCTCGAGGAGCTCGATGGCTGCCTCGGCGAGATGGCTCGGGTGCTGCGGGGCGGAGGCTTGTTCTACATCTCGGAGCCGACCCGTGACGAGACGCCGCTCAGGCGCGCGCTGCGCCTGGTCTGGTCGAAGCGGCCACGCCGCTGCGATACGGCCTCGGACCATGGAGTCGAGACAGTCGAGGAGCCGATCTCGGTCGACGAGCTGCGGATCGCGCTCGACGCGCTGGAGCTCGACTTCGAGCTCGAGTTCCTGAGCCATCTGCCGCCACTGCGACGGCACCTCCCGGACGGCGCTTACCTCGCCGTCTCGCGCGCAGTCACCTTTCCGTGGCGCGGCCGCCGCGGCGATCTCGTGTTCGTCTTCGGTACAAAGCCTGCGAACTGAGCTGTGGCCGATGTTCCCATCTCCATCTGCATCCCCGTGTTCAACGGCGCGACGTGGCTGCGCCAGGCGATTGACTCCGCGCTCGCCCAATCTCGGAGCGACCTGGAGCTGCTCGTCGTCGACAACGGCTCGAGCGACGACTCGTTCGAGCTCGCGCGGGCAGTCGCCGACAACGACCAACGCGTCCGAGTCGAGCAGTTCAACGATACGGTCGAAGCGGTCGCGAACCACAACCGTTGCCTTGCTCTCGCCAGGGGGTCGCTGATCAAGTTCCTGCATCACGACGACACGCTCCGCGCCGACTGCGTAGAGCGGATGGCGGCGGTCTTCGAAGAGGCGCCGTCGGTGGGGCTCGTCTTTTCGCGGCGGGACATCGTCCTCGAAGATCCGGATGAGCCGGCGGCTCAGGCTTGGGCTCGGACGTACGCCACCCTCCACGAAGGCTTCGGCCCGCTCGAGCCGGTGAACCGGGGAAGCGAGTTGCTCGACCGCTGGCTTCCAACTTTCGGCAACGCGGATTTCGAGAATTGGGTGGCGGAGCCGTCGGCGACGATGCTGCGGCGCGATGTGGTCGAGCGCGTCGGCGGCTTCCAACCACCCGTCCGGCAGTCGTTCGACATCGACCTGTGGCTTCGCGTCATGGCGGTTTCGGATGTCGGGTTCGTCGACGAGCCGCTGGTCCGGTTCCGCCACCACAGCCAGTCGCTCAGCGCCGCGATGTCCAGGAGCCATGGAGACTGGCTCGACCGTCTATGGCTCCTCGAGAGCCTGCTCGCCTCGCCGGGCTTCGATGGTCGGCGAGGCATGCTGCGCTCGTTCCGCCGCCGCGAGCTCCTCCGCGTCGCGCGCCGCCAGCTCCGTCGGCTCCTACGACGCGAATGGGATCCGAGGCCGCTCGGACGCTATGTCCGTTACCGGCTCACAGGTCGCTGACGTGCCGCTGCGCATACTCGCCCCACGCCCGACGCTGCCTGCGCTGGCCGGCGCGTTCGCGATCGCCTTCTCCGGGATCCTCTACCGCTACGCGGACGTCTCTCCGTCCACCGGAGCGTTCTTCCGCTGCCTGTACGCCGTCCCGCCGCTCCTGCTGCTCGCATGGTGGGAGGACCGGCGGCTCGGCGGGCGTCCGTGGCGGATGCGCGCCTGGGCGTGGCTGGCCGGCGCGTTCTTCGCGGCCGACCTGATCCTGTGGCACCGTTCCATCGAGTACGTCGGCGCGGGGCTGGCGACGGTGCTGGGCAACACGCAGGTCGTGCTCGTCGGGGTGCTCGCATGGCTGATCTACCGCGAGCGGCCGGCCACACCGCTGCTCGTGGCGATCCCTGTCGCCATGGGCGGGATCGTGCTGATCTCCGGCGTGCTCGAGGACGGGGCCTACGGCGAAGATCCGGTGCTCGGCGTCGTCTACGGCGTTCTCACCGGCATCGCGTACACGGGATTCCTGTTGACGCTTCGCCACGGGTCGAGCGACCTCCGGCGCATGGCCGGCCCCCTGTGCGACGCCACTGTCGCGGCCGCGTTATTGACGATCCCGGCAGGCCTCGCCATCGGCGACCTCGACCTCACCCCGCCGCTGTCGGCGCAGGGCTGGCTGATCGTGCTGGCGCTGTCCTCGCAGGTGCTCGGCTGGCTGCTGATCACCATCTCGCTGCCGCGGCTCCCCGCCGTCCTCACGTCGGTGCTGCTGACCCTGCAGCCCGTGCTCTCGGTGCTCTTCGCGGCCGCACTGCTCGGGGAGAGCCCGTCGCGGTTGCAGCTCGTCGGCGTCGCGGCGATCCTCAGCGGCCTGCTGCTGGCCTCAGCCGCGCGGCGCGGGCGTGACGTGGCTCCCGCCGACGGCATCGGGCGAGGAGCAGCCGAGCAGCGCGAGCGCGAGCAGGAGCTCGTCGCGTAGCAGTCTGAAGACGTGCTCGACGCCCTCGGCGCCGCGCACCGCGAGCCCCCAGATCACCGGCCGTCCGACGAGCACCGCGCGTGCGCCGAGGGCAAGGGCGATCGCCACATCCGTGCCCCGTCTGATCCCGCCGTCCATCAGCACCTCGATCCGATCGCCGACGGCGTCCGCCACCTCCGGGAGGGCGTCGAGGGAGGCGACGGCGCGGTCGAGCTGCCGGCCGCCGTGGTTGGAGACCACGACGGCGTCGCAGCCATGCTCGGCCGCGAGGATCGCATCGTCTGCGGTGAGGATTCCCTTCGCGATCACCGGCAGCTCCGCGTGCTCGTGGAGCCACTCGAGGTCGCGCCACGTGAGCCGAGGGTCGACGAGCCCCGCGGCGCTTGCGGGCGTAACGACGCCGAGATCCCCGAGCGCCGACGCGTAGACCTCCATCCGGTAGTCCGGATGCAGTGCGAACCCTGTGCGCAGGTCGCGCTCCCGCGGCCCGAGGACCGGGAGGTCGACGGTAAGGACGACCGCCGCGAACCCCGCCTCCTTCGCCTGCCGAAGCATCTCCTTCGTCACCTCTCGGTCCGGATGCCAGTAGAGCTGGAACCAGCGGCGGCCTTCGGCCGCGTCGCCGACCTCGGCCGGGCTCGCCGTTGCGAACGAGGAAAGGCACATCAGTGTCCCGGCGGCGGCCGCGCCGCGGGCGACGGCGAGCTCGCCGTCGCGATGCGCCATGCGCTGGTAGGCGATAGGCGCCGCCATGATCGGCATCGAGAGCTCGGTCCCGAGCACCGTGGTCGCCGTCGTGACGTCGCCGACGTCGACGAGGACGCGCGGTCGCAGGCGCCAGCCGTTGAACGCCTCGACATTCCCGCGGACCGCGTGCTCGTCGCCTGCGCCTCCCGCGAAGTAACCGAACGACGCCTCGTCGAGCCGCTGTTCGGCGAGGCGTTCGTAGTCCCAGACGTTCAGCGGGTCTCGGATGTCCGACACGCGGGAGAGAATACGGCGCTATGAGCGACCTTCCCACTTACCCGCAGGACGCGGCCGAGCGCGAGGCGGCTCAGGCTCCGCCGACCTCCGATCGGCAGTTCTCGAGCTGGGGCCGGCGCGTCGCGGCGTACCTCCTCGACTCGCTGATCATGTTCGTTCCGCTGTTCGTGGTGATCGGCGTGGCCGCTGCGGCGGATGTCTGGGCGGTGGCGCTGATCGGCTACGTCGGAACGCTCGTCCTGCCGTTCGTCTACTTCACCTTCTTCCACGGCGACGCCCGTGGTCAGACGCCCGGCAAGCGAGTTCTCGGGATTCGCGTCGTGGGTGACGAGACTGGACGTTCGATCGGCTACGGCCGCGCCTTCGGCCGCTATGCCATCACCTTCGTCTTCGGGTTCTTCGTCCTGCCGATCATCCTCGACTACCTCTGGCCGCTCTGGGACTCGAAGAACCAGGCGCTGCACGGCAAGGTCGTCGGCAGCGTCGTCGTGCGGGGCTAGTCGACGAGCCTCGTCATCCGACCGGTGCGGGCGTCGATCCTGCGATGCTCCGCCCTTCGGGAGGCTCGCCGCAGCATCGAGAGCGTGACACGGGGGATGCACAGTCGATTCCAAGTCGGCACGAGGAGCGTCCGCTACCCGGCCTAGGGTGACGACATGGCCCAGGCCGCCCTCAAGTTCGCCTGCTCCGAGTGCGGCCAGTCGACCGGTCGCTGGCTCGGGCGCTGCCCAGGGTGCGGCAGCTTTGGCACCCTCGTCGAGGAGGCACCGCCGCGTGCGAAAGGCGCAGCCGCCCGACCCGTGTTGCGCCTGGTCGACGTCCCGGCCGAGGAAGCGGCGCGGATTCCGACTGGCGTCTCCGAGCTCGACCGCGTCCTCGGCGGCGGTCTCGTGCCGGCGTCGCTCGTGCTCGTCGGCGGTGAGCCCGGAGTCGGGAAGTCGACGCTCCTCTTGATGGCCCTTGCGTCCATGTCGAAGGAGCACAGGGCGCTGCTCGCCACCGGCGAGGAGTCGGCGGCGCAGGTGAAGCTGCGCGCGGCGAGGCTCGGCGGTGCAGAGCGGGTCGAGATCCTCGCGGAGACCGACCTCGACGTGGTTTGCGCCACCCTCGAAGAGGCGCCTCCGGCTGTCTGCGTGATCGATTCGGTGCAGACGCTGTACTCAGCCGAGATCGGGTCAGCGCCGGGCTCGGTCTCGCAGGTTCGCGAGGCCTCTGCGCGGCTGCTGCGCGTCGCGAAGGAAGCCGGCGTCGCCCTCTTCCTGGTCGGGCATGTCACGAAGGACGGCGCCGTGGCCGGCCCGCGCGTTCTCGAGCACCTCGTCGACTGCGTGCTCCAGTTCGAGGGCGACCGCTACCACGCGCACCGAATCCTGCGTGCGGCGAAGAACCGCTTCGGCTCGACGAACGAGCTCGGCGTCTTCGAGATGACGGGCACGGGCCTGGTCGGGGTTCCCGATCCCTCCGAGCTCTTCGGCGCCTCGCGCGAGGAGGAGATCGGCTCCGCCGTCGCCTGCACGCTCGAGGGGACAAGGCCGCTCCTGCTCGAGATCCAGGCGCTCGTGGCGCCCACGGATCTCGCGATGCCGCGCCGTGTCGGCACGGGTGTGGACCCGAAGCGCCTCGCCATGATCGTCGCGGTGCTGTCGCGGCATGGCGGGATGGCGCTCGGGCAGGCCGACGTCTTCGTCAACGTGGCCGGCGGAGTCCGGATCGACGAGCCGGGAGCGGATCTCGCGGTCGCGCTCGCAATCGCGTCGGCCGCGAAGGGAGCACCGGTTCCGGCGGGGACGGCGGCCTTCGGCGAGATCGGCTTGACGGGCCGTCTGAGACCGGCCGCGCAGGCCGAGCGGCGGCTCGAGGAGTGCGCGAAGCTGGGACTCGGAAGCGTCGTCGTCCCGGCGGGGACGAAGAGCCGCAAGGGGGTCGAGGCTAGAGCGGTCGAAACCGTGAAGCAGGCGATCTCCGCAGCGCTTGGCGCGCGTTCGGAACCTGGGCGCTAGCAGGGATTTTGTGCCGAGGGGCGCAAAAATCCCTGGAAACCGTCGCTTTTTCGGACGGCTTCAGGTATACTGGCTCCCGTTCGCCGGCGGATTCGTCACCCGCCGGCGGTTTGCCGTGTAAACGTCTTGGACTGGGAGGTCGGGCTTGTACAAGGTCGGCGACAAGGTGGTGTATCCACACCACGGGGCAGGCACTGTCGTGAAGAAGGAAACGCGCGAGGTTCTGGGAGAGAAGCGTGAGTACCTCACTATTCAGATCCTTCACAACGACATGACCGTGAACGTTCCCGCCGACAACTGCGAGGCGGTCGGGCTGCGGAAGGTCATCAGCGAGGAGACCGTCAAGGAAGTCGTCAAGGCGCTCACGGGCAACGGGACGACGATGCCGAAGAACTGGAACCGCCGGTTCAAGCACAACCGGGACAAGATGAAGACGGGCGACATCTTCGAGCTCGCCGAGGTCGTACGGAACCTGTCGCTGCGCGACCGGGACAAGGGTCTCTCCACCGGCGAGAAGCAGATGTTCGTCAAGGCGAAGAAGATCCTGATCAGCGAGCTGATGTACGCGAAGGGTCTCGACGAGGAGGAGACGGCCGAGTGGCTGGATGAGGTGCTCCTCTCGGACGACGCCTCGAAGAAGAAGCGCGCCAAGGCGGGCGCGGCCGCGTAACGCTCGCGACGGCCTGATGTCAGTCTGGGCCGTGATCGTCGCGGCGGGCCGCGGCGAGCGGCTCGGGCTGGACCGGCCCAAGGCCTTCGCCAAGCTCGGCGATAGGCCGCTCCTGGCCGAGAGCCTCGAACGGCTCGACGGCTCGGACTGGGTCGACTCGATCGTCGTCGCCGCGCCGCCGGACTGGGAGGAGCCGGTGATCCTGCTCGCCGAGGAGCTCAGCTGCTCGAAGGTCGTGGCCTCCGTTCCGGGCGGCGAGACGCGCGCAGGCTCGGTACGCGCGGCCATCGCCGAGGTCGATGACGACGCGGCGGTCGTGCTCGTCCACGACGCGGCCCGGCCGCTCCTCTCGGAGGACGTGATCGACCGGCTCCTGACGACGCTCAGCGAAGGTTGGGACGGCGTCGTGCCGGCGCTCCCCATTCCCGACACCGTGAAGCGTCTCGAAGGAGACCAGGTCGTGGAGACCGTCGATCGAGAGCGGCTCGCCGTTGCGCAGACGCCTCAGGCGTTCGTCTGGCCGGTCCTGCGCGATGCCGCGGGCGGGGACGATGACGCGACCGACTGCGCTGCCCTCGTCGAGGCGCGCGGCGGGCGGATCAAGGCGGTCCCGGGTGACCCGCGCCTCGTCAAGATCACCGACCAGGCCGATCTCGAGCTCGTGGAGCGTTGGCTTTGAAGGCCGTCGTCTTCGACGTCGGCGAGACGCTTATCGACGAGACCGGAATGTGGGAGCGCGCCGCCGACGCGGCGGGCGTGCCTCGCTTCACGCTGATGGGCGTCCTCGGCGGCCTTGCCGCGCGAGGCGAGCATCACGACCGCGCCTGGGAGCTGATCGGAGTGGAGCGCGGGGCGTCGAGTTGGGAGCGCGGCGAGCTCTATCCCGACGCCCTGCCCGCGATCGACGCACTGCGGTCGCGGGGGCTGCGGGTCGCGGCAGTCGGCAACACCCCGCGCTCAACCGAACCCCTCCTCGGCCGTGATCTCGAAGTCCTCGGCTCGATGGAGAGCTGGGGCGTGGCCAAGCCCGAGCCGGCCTTCTTCGACCGCATCGCCTCGTCGCTCGAGGTTCCCGCCGAAGAGATCGCCTACGTGGGCGACCGGGTCGACAACGACGTGGAGCCGGCGCTCGCCGCGGGAATGATGGCCGTCCACGTGCGGCGTGGCCCGTGGGGCATCCTGCACGACCCGCCGCCCGACGCCGTCCAAGTCGGGTCGCTGGAAGAGCTGCCGGAGGCGCTCGGTGTCTGAGCTGCGCGTCGGGCTTGGCATCGATGCGCATGCATTCGCGGATGGCCTCCCGCTGGTGCTCGGCGGGATCCGCTTCGACGACGACCGCGGATTGGCCGGCCATTCGGACGGCGACGTCGTCAGCCACGCGCTAATCGATGCGCTGCTGGGAGCGGCCGGCCTCGGAGACATCGGCATGCTCTTCCCCGCCGACGACGACTCGTTGCGCGGGGTCTCGTCGCTGCTCCTGCTCCGCAACGCGTACGGGAAGGTGACCGCCGGCGGTTACGAGCTTGTGAATGCCGACTGTGTCCTGATCGGCGAGTGGCCGCGGATCGCCGATCGCCGTGACGAGATGCGGGCGCGGCTCGCGGAGACGCTGGGCGTCGAGGTCGAGCGTGTTGCAGTACGCGCGACGACCACCGATCACCTCGGCTTCACGGGCCGCGCCGAGGGCCTGATGGCTCAGGCGGTCGCACTACTGCGGCAGCCGGGCTAGACCCGCACGCACCTCGACGAGGCCGTCCTGCGCGAGTGAGGCGACGGCTTCTTCGTCCAGCCCGGACGAGCATCCCGCGGCGACGAGGCGCAGCGTCTCCGCGCGGCGCTGACGAAGCGATCCCTGGAACGGCGACTGCTTGCGCAGCGGCTCATAGCGGCTGCCGCGTGACGGGCAGTCATCGGCGAGGGGACAGACGTCGCAGCGCGGGATCCGGGCGAGGCAGACCGTGGCGCCGAGGTCCATCAGGGCGGCGGCGGCCTCAGGGCCGAACTCGCCGCCCGTGCGCTCCAGCACTCGGCGGATGTTCGTGTCGACCGGGAGGACGGGATCGCCGTAGGCAAAGCGGCCGACGGCGGCCGCGGTGTACTCCCCGACGCCCGGCAGCTCGGCCAGGTCATCCGGCCAGCCCTCAGTGGCAACGGCCTGCGCGGCGCGGTGGAGGTTCACGGCGCGCCGGTTGTAGCCGAGCCCTTGCCACTCGCGGATGACGGCGGCGCGCGGGGCCGCCGCGAGCGCCTCGACCGTCGGCCAGCGCTCGATCCACGCGAGATAGCGCGGGATCACGCGCGGCACCTGCGTTTGCTGGAGCATCACCTCCGAGACGAGGATCCGGTAGGGATCGCGCGTCCGGCGCCACGGCAGGTCACGGCCGTTCTCCTCGAACCAGCGGAGCAGGCGCTCCTCCACGCCGAAGACCCTAGAAAATGCCGCCGATGAGATACCTCGCCCTGCTGCGCGGGATCAACGTCGGCGGCAAGTCGCTCGTCCGCATGGCGGACCTGAAGGAGTGCGTCGAGAAGCTCGGCTACGACGACGTGTCGACCTTCATCGCGAGCGGCAACGTGCTGTTCGAGAGCGCGAAGGAGGCCGCCAAGCTCGAATCGGAGCTCGAGCGCGCGCTCGAGCGCCGGTTCAAGCTCCCGATCTCCGTCGTCGTCCGCTCGCGCGCCGAGGTCGGACGCGTGGTCAAGGCGATCCCACCGAGTTGGGTCGGGAACGACAGTCTGCGCGTGAACGTCGCATTCCTCCGGCGCAAGCTGGACGGGCGCAAGCTGGCGCGCGAGTTAGAGCCGAAGGAGGGCGTCGACGAGCTCGTGGCGACGAAGGCTGCGTTGATCTGGGCGACGCGGCGGGACGCCCTCACCCGCAGCGGCATGCAGAAGCTCGTCGGCGGCGCCGCCTATAAGGACCTGACGGTACGTAACTTGAACACGACGCTGAAGCTGCAGGAGCTGCTGGCTACGAAGCCTCGTTGAGCCCGAAGAACCGGGCGACGGCGGCAGTGCGGGTGCTGACGCCGAACTTCGCGTAGACGTTCTCGAGGTGCTTGCGCACCGTGCTGGGCGCGAGCCAGAGCATTTCCGCGATCTCGGAGTTGGTCTTGCCGCGCGCTACCCACGAGAGGACCTCGCGTTCGCGGGCGGTCAAGGCGACCTCTTCCAGGTGCTCCTCGAGCAGGAGCGAGTCGCCTACGCGGCGGACGACGAGCCGACGCTCGTCATTTCGTCGAACGAACGACGCCTCGACGCCCGTCTCCAGCCAGTCGGCGAGCTCGCTCGGCAGGCGGCCGGGAGCGGCCGGCGGGAAGAACTCCCGCAGCAGGCGCCGCGCGGCGGGCGACGCGAACTCGAGCGTGCCGCCAGGGGAGAGGAGGACGAATCCCCGTCCTTCGTGCTCGTCGGCGCGGTCGATCTCGGCGAGCGTCGCGCGAAGCACGCGCCGCGTCCTCGCGGCTTCCCACATGCGCGCGAGATGCGGCTGGAGCCGGTTCAGCACCAGGCGGTCGCGCTCGCTGAAGTCCGACCCCTTCGAGCGCTCGAATATCAGCGTCTTCGTATGCCACAAGGGCGAGGGAATGGGAACGATGAGCTCCCGCTCGATCTCGAGCGGTCCGAACCACAGTCCGTAGATGCGGCTGCGCCGGAGCTCGGTCAGCGTCACGAAGTCGCTGAGCTTGGTCGCGCCGAGCTTCCCGTAGTGGCGCGCACAGCAGTTCGGATGGTCCTCGGAGATCTTCCAGTACAGGCCCTTCCAGTAGTCGGCGCCGTAGTCGTCGTCCTCCTCCTCCTCGCCCGGACGCGCCGCGGAGAAGAGGCCCCTCTTGCGCACCCGGTCCTGCTCGCTGTAGGTGACCCAGTCGGCGTCGATCAGCTTGCCGAGCTCGACGAGCAGTTCGGGCGTGAACGCGTAGTCGCCCCCGAGGCTTTCGGCCTCGGCGACGAAGCGAAGCATCCGCTCGGAATCGCTGGCGGAGAGCGCTGCCACAGCGCTCACAAGATACGACGAATGGCGAATGGACTCCAGCGTCGCTCCGCGCGACGCTCCACGAGAGTCCGCGCGGATTCCCGCGTTGAACGAACAGCTACGTGAAGGGAGTAGTGAATGACCCGGAAGAAGGTTGCTGCAGCGGTTGCGTTCATCGGCGTCCTCGTGATCGCCGTGAACGTGCTGCCCTCAGCGGCACAGGAACCGCCGCCGCCCCCGATTGCGAGCGAGTTTCTAACACCCCGCTCGGTCTTCACTGACGACGTCCGCTTGATGATGAAGCTCATGCACCACCGCGGAACCACGCATGTCGTCAACGTCCCCGACCCGTCCCGGACGGTCGTAGGAAGGTTCACAGTTCAACCGGGCGCGCAGTTCCCGTGGCACACCCACGCCGGCCCGGTTGTCGTGAATATCGTGACCGGCGCGCTGACGTACCAGCCCGCGGCAACATGCGATGCCCACACGTACACAGCGGGACAGGCGTTCGTCGATCCCGGCCAGGGTCACGTCCACACCGCCTGGAACCCGACGAATGCGCCGATGGTCTTCGTCGCCACCTTCTTCGACGCACCGGCTGAGGGGCCACTGCTGTTCCCCGCACCGGCGGGGAACTGCTAGCGAGCCGGAGCTGGAGATAACGCCCACGGGCAGGCGGACAGCCGGCTAGTCCGCCTGCCCGCGCAATCGGTTGTGTTGCCCGCACGGATCTTTGATGCCCGACCGTCACGTGTGCGGCCGTTACATTCGCTCGGTGCGAAAGGTCCGCTTCGCGCCGAGCCCGACGGGCTCGCTCCACGTCGGGAACGCCCTGAGCGCGATGATCAACCGCCGCGAGGGCGACTGGATGCTGCTCCGGATCGACGACACCGACCCCGCGCGGAACCTTCCCGGCGGTGAGGAGGCGATCAGGCGCGACCTCGAGTGGCTCGGCGTCCGGTGCGACGAGGGCCCGATTCGGCAGAGCGAGCGGCAGGAGCAATACCGCGAGGCTGCCGCGCAGATCGGCGGCGACCGCTTCGGCCGCACGACGCTGCTCCGCGAGGACGGCACCGCCACCTATCACCTGGCGAGCGTCGTCGACGACGCGGACTTCGGGATCACGCACGTCTATCGCGGCAACGACCATCGGCCGAACGAGGCGCTCCATCGGCGGCTGCACGAGGCGCTCGGCACGACGCCGCCGCAGTACGTCCACCACGGCCTCATCCTCGGCGAGGGGGGCAAGAAGCTCTCGAAGCGGGCGGCGGGGGCAACCGTGGAGTCCCTGCGTGAGCTCGGCATCCCCGCCGAGGCCGTACGCCGCTACCTCGAGGAGCTCGGCATACCGCGGCACGATGTCCACTACGACCTGCCGAGGATCCGCCGCCTCGCGGTCGAGGCGATCGAGGCCATGAGCGACGAAGAGCTTGTCGCGATCGCCGATGCTCCTCTCTCCTATGCGCCTGCCCTCCGCGGGGCACGGGATCTCGCGGAGGTCCGCGACTACGCGGCAATGTTGTCCTCGCCGGAACCCGTCAGGGTTCCGGCGAATCGAGAGACCTTGGAGCGGTTCCGAGAGCTCGCCGGCGGCGACCCGCGCGCCGTCGTCCGCGAGCTGAAGGCGGTCGGCGGCGACCTGCGCGCGCTCCGGCGCGCGTTGACGGGGCGCGACAGAGGCCCCGAGCTAGCGGCGATACTGGCCGCGCTCCCGAAGGAGGAAGCGCTACGCCGTGTCGATCAGGCTCTACAACACACTCACTCGTAGGCTCGATCCGCTACCCGAGCCGCCCGGGCCCGTGCGGATGTACATCTGCGGTCCGACGGTGAATGCGCGCGCACACATCGGCAACGCGCGCCCGTTCGTGATCGGCATGTGGCTGCGCTCGTGGCTCGGCGCACGCGGCTACGAGGCCGTCTTCGTGCACAACATCACCGACATCAACGACAAGATCTACGAGGCGGCGCCGGGC
>DATFQN010000011.1:0-15879 GCA_035264165.1 Gaiellaceae bacterium | reverse complement strand
AGGTCGTCCGGGACGGTGGTCTCCGCACCGCGAAACGGCTGGGTCACTGTGTACGACGAGGTGATCGACCGCGAGCCTCACCAGCTCGCACGCCTGGGCCGCGAGCTCCCGAATGCGTCGGGCCTCGTCGTCTTCACGATCGGGATCGAGAAGGGCAAGTTCGTGCACTACATCGCGCTCGAGCGTGGCCGTACGCTGGACGAGTACGTCTCCGTGCCCGAGTTCCGCGGCCCGCTGCCGCCGGGCGACGCGATCGCGCTGCGCGCAAACCCGACGGTCGTCGCGCGGCTGACGGGCGCGCAGCCGGGGGCCATCCGTTCCGTCGCCCGCACGGCAGCTTCACCCGACGACCTCCCGCCCGCCGACTTGCTGCTCCGCGAGATCTCCCTCGCGATCGGCCTCGAGGGGACGCACGTGCGCTTCGACGAGGCGCGATACCTTCCGGGTGCCCTCCTGGTGGAACACGAGTGAAGCTCGTCCTTATTCACGCCTTCCCGCTCGACGAGCGGATGTGGGAGCCCCAGCGCGAAGCGCTCGGCGGCCATGACGTCGTCGCCCCGAACCTGTATGACCTCGGTGGCAACTCCGTCGACGGCTGGGCGGATCGGATTCTCGACGACGTAATGGGCGACCTCGCCGTCGTGGGCGCTTCGGTCGGGGGCTACGTAGGGCTCGCTATGGCTCGCAGCCAGCCCGAACGGATTCGCGGACTGCTCCTGGCCGGGGCTCGTGCGGGCGCCGATTCGCCGGAACGACGCGCCGCGCGCAACGAGGGCATCCGCAAGCTGCGGGAGGAGGGGGTCGAGGCGTGGGCGCCGAACGCGCCCGCTCCGCCTCCGCCGGAGCGGACCGTCGACGAGCTCGTCCGGACGCTCGAGGCATTGCGCGACCGGCCCGATGCCACCGACGTCGTGCGTGGCTTCCCCGGGCCGCTCTGGATAGCAGTGGGGGACGCAGATCCGTTCCTTCCCGTGGACGAGGCGCGCGAGATCGCCGCCTCAGCGCCGAACGGCCGGCTCGAGCTCTTCGAGGGCACCGGCCACTTCACGAACGTGGAGCAGCCGGAGCGCTTCAACGAGCTGCTGCGCGAGTTCGTCGACGCGGCTAGCTGACCGGCACCTCGGCCTCGCTGAGTAGCCGCCGCAGCGCCTGGGCATTCGTCGCGGCCTGCGCGACGAAGCCGCCGTCCCCGCCCGGGCTGCGGTTGTTGTTGTTGAACAGGACGTACGCGTTCTCCGCCTCCTGCGACAGCTCGCGCAGCGGTTCGACCCACTCGCGTAGCTCTTCCTCCGAGTAGAGGTAGTCGAAGCGCTCTGCGGCGCTTCGCCCCCGAACGTTCCAGGTCTCCGCGTTTCGGCCATGGAAGCGGAGGTACAGCGTCGGCGTCGTCAGCGCGAGCAGCGTGGGCGGAACGTTCTTCGCCTCGACCTTCGGCGCGTCGACCACGACGAGGGAGAGCTCGTGCTCCTCCAGAAAGGCCAGGACCTCGGGCCGGATGTCCTCCTCGTACCAGCTCGTGTGCCGGAACTCGACGTAGAGCTCGTCGGCCTCCATCTGTTCCCGCACCCACGAGAGGTAGTCGAGCGAGGCCGGCTTGTAGACGACGTACGGCGGGAACTGCAGCAGCGTCCCGCCCAGCTTGCCCGCGGCACGGAGCGGCTCGAGCGCCTCGCGGAAGCGGCGGACGATCTCGGCGCGGAACTCGCGCGGCGGGCGGTCGACGCGGCCGCGTTCGTCGACCGGCGCCTCGTCGCGGAGGTCCGGCGGCAGCTGCTCCTTCTTCACCGGATGCCGCGTCATCACGCCGAAGGCCTTGACGTGCATGACGAAGTCGTCAGGCGTCTGCTCGACCCAGCGCTGCGCCATCGACTCCACGGGCAGGCGGTAGTACGTCGAATCCAACTCGACGGTGTCGAAGCGCTCCGCGTAATAGGCAAGGCGCTCCCCGGGCGGAAGACCCGGCGGGTAGAAGTACTTCGAGAGCGCCTCGTCGGCCCAGGAGCACGTGCCGATCCTGATGCGCGCAGCCATCAGCGAATCCGCACGGGCTTGAAGCGCTCGGAAGGCGGATAGATCGACGCCGCGGAACATCGCGGCGCCAGCGCCGGCGTGCACTGCGACGCCTGTCGCACGGGGACGTGGACGCTGGCGAAGACGATCATCAGCCTCTTGATCCGGATCCTGCTCGTGACGCAGCCGCGCGTGTTCGTCAGCCTGACCGCGACCTTTCTGGACGCGAAGACGGTGCGCCCTCCGTAGTAGAGCGTCACCCGCGCTCCCGCGATGCCGTGGCCCGCCTCGCTGAGGCATGCAGTCACGACCGCGAATCGGCCGTTCCGCTTGGCGCTGACGCTGAGCTTCGCCGGAAGGCTCACATAGGACGTGCTCTGGACGGCAGTGCCGTTCTCAGGGACGAAAACGGCGTTCCAGGCGTACGTTCCCTGTGCCGCGGGATTCGTGAAGACCTTGCCGACGGTGATATCGGCGTACCTGATCGGTGCGGAGCCCAGGCACATGTGGATCCAGGCGGAGGCATCGGCGGCGTCAACACGGTCGACGTAGATCGGCACGCGGTACGAGCGCCCCGCGAGCGTGAACGCGAGCTCCCACGCCGCGTCATGCGCGCCCGGCGCGCACGAGTTCGCTGAATCGACGGCCGCGGCTCTGATCGCTCCCTGTGCCGCCTCCGCTCCGAGGAAGACGATCACGGTTCCCAGCGTGGTCCCGGCGGCTTGACCGAGCTCGAGCCGGTAGCCGCGCGGTGAGTACATCGTGATCGTCGCAGTCGGATCATCCTCGGCGCCGCCGCGCAGGAAGATCCGCACCGAGCCGGTGCCGCCGAGGACGGGGCTCGTCTCGCCGACGAGCAGCGACGGGTCATACGCCGCAGGTGCGGGGGGAGCGAGGCCGAGGCCGACAGCGGCGACCGCAGCCAGGCAGGCGAGGCGTCGCAACGCCTAGCGCCGGACGCGGCGCGCGCGCGTGACGAGCGAGAACGCCGGAGCGACCGATGGGTCCGAGCAGCGAGGCGCGAGCGTCGGCCGGCAGCCGCTGGCCTGACGCGGCGGCACCGATGTCAAAGCGAGCACGAAGAGGGAGCGCCGGCGGACGGGGATCCTCGCCTTCGCGCACCCGCGCGCGTTCGTTCGCGCGCCCGCCATCCTCCGGGCCGCTCGGGGTGTGCGGCCGCCGAGGAAGCTCACGGCGAGCCCGCGAACGCCGGCGCCGCGCTCCTTCACGCAGGCGGTCAGGACGGCAAAGGTCCGCTTGCCTCGTTTCTGGCGCCGGACCGTCAGCCCGAACGTCACCGGCAGCCGGACGATCGACATGCTCTGCGCGGTGTTCGACGGATTGGGCGTCGAGGTCGCCGGCGTATACGGGACGAAGATGCCGTTCCACGCGTACTCGCCGCTCCTCGTCGGGCTCGTAAACACGCCACCGACGGAGAAGGCTGCCGCGATCAACAGCGCCCCGCCTGGAGCGCCCTGCGGCGGCGGGACGTACGGCGAGGGCAGGCAGGCCTGGATGCGCGCGGATGCATACGCCGCCTCCGGGCCGGACGTGATGCGATCGACGTAGACCGGCCCACGGAAGGGGCTCCCGAGGATGCTGAACTCGAGCACCCAGACGGCTTCGTGCAGGCCGGGGGCGCACGTGTTGTTCACGTAGTTCGCCGGGTTGTCGGCCCTGACGGTGCCGGTGACCTCCTGGCGCTGACCGCCCAGGGCGCCGATCTTGACCTCGCCCGAAAGGCTTCCGAGCACCGTCCCCGGCGCCTGGCCGAGGGTGACGCGATAGCCGGGCGGTGCGTAGATCGTCGCCACCGCGGTCGCGTCGTCGTTGTCGCCCTGGCCGAGGCCGATCACGAGCGGTGCCTTCCCGCCCAGGCCGTGAGTCGTGTTGGCCACGATCAGCGACGGGTTGTAGGCCGCGAGGGCGCTGGTCGGTAGCGCGAGGGCGGCAACGAGCGCCGCGAGGAAGGCTCGTGCGTTCATCGCGCTGCGTGCGTCGTGAGCGTCATCGAGTACGACGCCGTCGTCGGAGTGTGGTCGCGTGGCTTGAAAACACAGGCGTAGTAGTAGCGGCCGCCGATCGTCGTGTTTGTAAGGGAATAGGTCTCCGTCGTGCGTCCTGCTCGGTGACCGCCGCCCAGAAGGGCTCCGCGCATGGCCAGCCGCCGGTTCTTGTAGTAGCAACTGTGGGCGGTCGCGCGAAAGACCTCCAGGTCGACGTTCGAGGTCGGCACGACCCGGAATCGGAGCACCCGCTGCGCGGGCGCGTACACGCGGTAGACGTCGACGGGATCCTCGTCGCGGTGGAGGCGGGCGCGGAGTGTCGCGCGCTCGAGGCCCGGCCGGGTGACCGGCGCCGCCGCGTCCTTGAAGACGCCGCCGGTCCTCACCTGGTTGACGTCGTCGTTCGGCTCCAGCGGGTCGACCGCCGGCAGGGGGAGCCGAAGCGCGGCCGGGAGGTCGAGGATCCCGTAGCCGGTGTCTTCGTCCCATCCCGGCGGGCCGATGTTTCGCGCGGTGCGGCGCAGCAGCTCGGTGAGCTGGGTGACGTGCATCGGCCGCCTCGTCGCGATCCAGGCACTGGCCGCGCTGACGATCGCCGCCGAAAAGCTCGTGCCCTCCACCTCGGCGTAACCGCTCGGCTCGAACCATCTCGGAGTCGCGACCATGATCGACTCACCGGGTGCGGCGAGGTCGATGCCCATGCCCTCGCTCGAGAAATAGCTCACGCGTCCCGTGAGGCCGGTCGAGCCAGCGGTGATCACGTGCGGCCAGATCGCCGGGACGCTCGGCAGGCTGTAGTGAAGACGGAAGTTGCCGGTGGCGGAGACCGGCAGGCTCCCCGCGGCGAGACCGCGCAGCAGCTCGTCGTAGATGGCAAGACACATCGGCGGACTGAAGCCCCAGCTCATGTTGATCACGGTCGGGCTGTGGGAGACGGCGGCGTGCACGGCCGAGAGGATCGAGGCGCAGTTGCCCTCTCCTGTGTCCGCGAGGCGCAGGTTCGCCTGGGGATAGAGGCCCGCGACGCCGACACCGTCGAGCGGCGCGGCGGCGACGGAAGCGAGCATCGTCCCGTGGTAGTCCTCCTGCGGAACCACGTCGTGGCCGTTCAAGAACGTGATCCGGCGGCCGGCGAACTCACGGTGGCCTGTGTCGATGCCGTCGTCCACGATCGTCAGCGGGAAGCCTGCTGCCGGCGCGGTGAGGCGGTTCGCGCCGATCTGCGGCATCCACCAAGGGCTCGGGTCCATCGGATCGCCGTGGGCCGCGTACTTCCGGCCTCGGCCGTTCGGATGCGCATACCGGAAGGCGCCGACGGCGCGGAGCTCGCGGATCGCGACTCGCGCCTCGCGTCCACGTAGCAGCCACGCGCCCGCCGTCAGACGCCGCGCGCGATGGCCGGCGAGGATTGCGGCCGCCCGGTCGTCGTCACTCACGGCCACGATCAGCTCGCCGCTTCCTGCCAGCGCCAGCGCTCGCGCAGGCGACGACCCGTCGAGCGGCGGGAGGTACTGGGGGCGCAGGGACATGTCGATTGCGGATGCGGGGCCGGCGGCGACCAACGCGCTCATCGCTGCTGCCGCCGCGAGGAGGCCGCGGGGGCACGACATGTCGAGATCCTACTGACGCGAGATGGGGCGTTTCAGGACCGGCAGGACGACCTTGGCCTCGCCGATCCTCACCTTCGCCTCGCTCGGCACCGAGATCGGATAGAGCAGGTTCGCAGGGCTCTGCGCGGTGGAGGTCCCCGCGATCGTCAGGCGCAGCCGCGAGCCGCGCGGGATCGTCGTCGCCTGGCTCAGCATCCGGATGGTCACGAGCCGTGGTCGTGCCGAGAGCGTTGGCGTCGCCGTACCCCCCTGGCTGACGACGATCTCCTCGCCCGACGGGGTCACGGCCGAGAGAACGGCGACGAGGTGCGGCCACCGCGTCGAGGAAGAGACCTTCACCGCGGCGAGCGGCGTCCCGAACGTCTCGTTCAGGCGGCGCGTCCGCTCCGTCGAGCGGAGGGCCTTGCCGCCGGCTGCCATCGTCTTCGCCCCGCGGAAGCGCAGCCGCAGGACACGGCGGGCGGGCTGTTTCGGGTAGACGACGGTGCCCTTCCACGGATCGCGGGCCAGCTCGATCGCAGACGCCGGCTTCGCTCCTCCCTTGAGATAGGCGTCGAGCCACTCGCGCGCCTTGGTCGCGTAGTACGAGACTTCGGCGGGTGGGTTCGAGGCGGGCGGGTGACCGAGGTCGCCGAGGTAGAGCCGTTTCGGGCCGCGGAGGCGTGCGAAGGCGGAAAGCGCCTGGTCTAGGTCGAACGCGTAGTCCCGGCGGCCCTGGAGCATGAAGACGGGCGTCCGGATCTTCCCGAGGTCGTTCCTGACAGAGCGCTCCCGGGCGAACTCCGCGACCCGCGGCAGATTCCGCCCGAGCACGGCGTCCTCGCCCGCCGCCGTCACGGCGGGATCCCAGTGACCCTCGGGCAGCAGCATCCGCAGATACGCGAAGAGGCCGGCCTTCGCGAAGCTTTGCGGCAGCAGGGCGTCATAGAGGCTCGTCCACGTGATCGCGGGAACCGCCGCGGCAAGGCGTGTCCCGGGCGCCGTCAAGAGCTTCCACACGGCGGCGCCGCCGAGCGAGAACCCGATCGCGCCGATCTTTGCGTCGTTGACTCCGGGACGGGCTCGCAGCCAGTTCAGCGCTGCAGCGTAGTCCGCAATCTCGCGCGGCCCGTCCAGTGTCGAGCGGCCGCCGGAGGCGCCGTGCCCGCGTGCGTCGACGGTGAGGACGGCGTAGCCGTAGGGGGCGAGGTGCTGCTCCGCGAGCGCGTTGACCTGGCTGCGGTCGGCGCCAAGCCCGTGGAGGAGGAGCACCCCCGGCCACCCGCCCGAGGGCGGCGCGCCGTCGGGCGCGAACAGCGTCGCGGCGAGCGAGACGCCGTCGCCCATGACGAGCGTGTGGTTCGCCCTGGTGAAGGTCGGCGCCGACGCCGCGCCGGTGCAGAGCAACGCCACGAGGACAAGAATCCCTGCAAAACCCCGGCCCACGGCGTCTCAGGCTAGCCAGTCTCGTGCTGCTGCAACAATCGCGCCGTGGATTCGCGGGCGATCGGGGTCTTCGATTCGGGCATGGGCGGGCTGACCGTCCTACACGAATGCCTGGTGACGATGCCGCACGAGGACTTCCTCTACCTCGGCGACGGCGCGCGGCTGCCGTACGGGCCGAGGCCCCTTCCGGAGATCCGTCGCTACGCCCTCGAGGTCGCCGGCTATCTCGACGCGCAGGGCGTGAAGCTGATCCTCGTGGCCTGTAACGCAGCCACCTCCGCGGCGCTGCCCGACCTGCAGGAGCGGATCGCCGTGCCCGTCGTCGGCGTGATCACGCCGGAGGCGCACGCGGCCGTCCAGACCACGCGCAACCGCCGCATCGGCCTCATGGCAACTGAGGCGACGGTTGCCGCCGGACGCTACGCGGAGCTCGTCCACACGCTCGACGCGGGGGTGGAGTTCTTCCCCGTCGCGTGCCCCCGACTCGTTCCGCTGATCGAGAGCGAGCAGCCGTTCGGCGCCGAGACGACGGAGGCGGTGCGCGAGTACGCAGCGCCGCTGAAGGCCGCCGAGACCGACACCGTCATCCTCGGATGCACGCACTACCCACTGATCCGCCAGATCTTCGAGCGGGTCTTCGGGCGCGACGTCACGCTCGTCTTCTCGGCGGAGGAGACGGCGCGCGAGGTCGCGGAGACGCTGGAGCGGAAGGGGATCGCCAACGATGTTCGGCGGGAGGGGAGCTACCGCTTCCTGACCACCGGCGATACCGAGCTCTTCCGCCGGCTCGGCGAGCGGTTCCTCCAGCTGCCGCTGGACGGCGTCGAGCATGTCGAGATCTCGGAATTGGAAGCTGCGCTGACGTGACCCGGGCCGACGGGCGAAGACCCGACGAGCTGAGAACGCTCGAGCTCGTCGTCGATTACCTCGAGCAGGCGCAGGGCTCGGCGCTCATCTCGTTCGGCCGGACCCGGGTGCTCTGCACGGCCTCCGTCGAGGAAGGCGTGCCGCGGTGGCTGAAAGGGTCGGGTCGCGGCTGGATGACTGCCGAGTATGGGCTGCTGCCGGCTTCGACCGGGGAACGAACGCCGCGCGAGGCGAGCGCCGGCCGGCAAAAGGGCCGCACAGTCGAGATCCAACGGCTGATCGGCCGCTCGCTCCGGGCCGTCACCGACCTCGAAGCGCTTGGCGAGCGCACGCTCTGGCTCGACTGCGACGTCTTGCAGGCGGACGGCGGCACGCGGTGCGCCGCGATCTCGGGCGCGTACGTCGCGGCGCGGCGGGCGCTCGACCGGCTCGGGCTCGGTCGGACGCTCACCGACTCCGTCGCTGCGGTCTCGGTCGGGCTCGTCGACGGCGAGGCGCTACTCGATCTGGACTACTCGGAGGACTCGCGCGCCGAAGTGGACGTCAACGTCGTGATGAGCGGGGACGCTCGGCTGATCGAGGTCCAGGCGACCGCCGAAGGGCAGCGGTTCTCGCGCGACCAGCTCGATGAGATGCTGGATCTCTCGGCCGCGGGAATCGAGGAGATCTCGATCGCGCAGCGCGACGCGGTGGAAGCGCCGGTTGCCTGAGCTCAGCGCGCTCGAGGTCGTCTTTCGGGTCGGGCTGGCTGCAGCCCTCGGCGGAGCGATCGGGCTCGAGCGCGAACTGCGTGAGCGGGAGGCGGGGCTGCGGACGCACATGCTGGTCTCCGTCGGCGCCGCCCTCTTCACGCTCGTTTCAGCGTACGCGTGGACGGATTGGCAGTTCTCGAACCGCGAAGGGCTCGTCTTCGACCCGACGCGCATTGCTGCCCAGGTCGTTAGCGGCATCGGCTTCCTCGGTGCCGGCGCGATCATCCGGCAGGGTCTCTCCGTCCGCGGCCTGACGACCGCCGCCACGCTCTGGGTGGTCGCGGCGATCGGTATGGCCTCCGGCGTGGGCTACTACGAGGCGGCGGTCGTCACGACGGCCCTCGTGCTGCTCAGCCTCTGGCCGCTACGGCTGATCGCCTTCCGGCTTTCGGCGCGGGCGCGGCCGCACGAGGGACGACTGGCGGTCGAACTGCCCGCAGGCGCCAGTGCCGTCTCGGTGCTCGAGGCCGTGGAGCAAGCGGGCGCCGACGTGCGCGCGCTCGAGTTCGAGGAAGAGGGCGATCGCCGTCGGGTCGACATGCGCGTGCGGCTCGGCAGCGGCCGCACCGCGGCGGAGCTGATCGACTCGCTGACGAAGGCCGAGGACGTCCGGGGCGCCCGCTGGAACCCCTGAAGGCCCGGCTCGCCTCGAAGAACCCCGGGAAGCTGCGCGAGCTTCGTCGCGCGCTCGGCTGGGAGCTCGAGCCGCTGGACGCCGACGACTACCCGCCCGAGCATGGTGCGACGTACTACGAGAACGCGCTCGGTAAGGCGGAGTTCGGCCGCTCCCTGGAGCCGTCCACCTGGGTGTTGGGTGAGGACTCAGGGCTCGAGGTCGAACGTCTCGACGGCGCACCCGGAGTGAAATCGGCTCGCTTCGCAGGAATGAAGCACGTCGACCGCCTGCTCGAGGCGCTCGAGGGGATCGGGGACGACGGCCGCCGCGCGCGCTACGTCTGCGAGCTGGTCGCGCTCTCGCCAAACGGAGAGGAGCATCGCGGCAGTGGGACCCTCGCAGGGCGCATCCGCCAAGAGCCGCGCGGCTCGGGCGGCTTCGGCTTCGATCCGATCTTCGTCCCGGAGGGCGAGGAGCAGACGGTGGCGGAGCTCGGCGACGAGTGGAAGGCGGAGCACTCCCACCGTGCCCGCGCCGCGCAGGCCCTTAGGCGAGCCCTGGAATCTCGTCCCGATCCTCGCGGCGCGGCCGGCTCAGCCACCAGTTGACTTCGGCGCCGAAGACGATCACGTTCGCCATCACGTAGAGCCAGATCAGGAGGATCACCGGTGCGCCCAGGGCGCGGAGCGTCAGCACCTCCTCGCGCTGCGAGAGCCCAACGTACAGCGGGAGCCCCTGGAAGCTCACCTGCAGCAGAACGCTTCCGAGCACCGCGCCCGGCAGGACATCCCGGAATGTGACCTTCTCGTTCGGGAGCAGGTAGTAGATCGAGAAGAGGAAGATGAAGACGGCCACGGACGAGACGACCAGCGAGAGCACGTACCCGACCCAGCGGTTACCGAAGACTCCCGGGGCGGCGTCGTGCAGGAGCTCGAAGCCGATCGTGCCCATCACGAGGCCGGCGAAGAGCGTCACGAGCGACCCCAGCATCACCACCACGGCGATCCCCTTGCCGTGGAGGAAGGAGCGATTAGGCCGTGCGTAGACGATGTTCAGCGCCGACTCGAGCACGCTGAAGAGCGAGAGCGAGCTCCAGAGGAGAAAGACGCCGCCGATCACGCCCAGGGTCGCCGCGTTGTCCTGGATCTGGTTGACGACGCGGACGATCTGCGCGATCGAGGCGGAGGGGAGGATGTTCTTGAGCTCGGTGACCAGGTACGTCTCCTCGTCGACCCGGCCGAACAGGCCGAGCAGGGCGAGCGCGAGAAAGATCAGCGGCACGAGCGAGAGCAGTGCGAAGTAGGCGATCATCGCCGCGAGGTGCGGGCCTCGATCTGCGAAGAACTTGGCGAGCGGCCGGCGCATCGCCGCAGTATCTTCCCGGCGATGGATGCGAAGGGCTCGCTCGACGAGCTTCTGCGCGTGTCGGAGGAGATCCGCGCCGCCGTCATCTTCGAGCGGGGCGGCGCGGTGATCGGCTCGAACCTCGCCGACGACGAAGCGCGGGAGGTCGCCGGCCTCGGCGACGCGATCCTCGCCTACGCCGCCACGTTGCGCGCCGTCGAGGTGCGCCAGGTGCGGGCGGTGACGCCGGAAGGGGAGGTCTACGTGATGCGCCGTGGCGAACGTGCGGTCGTCGCCGTCGCCCTCCCCGGCGCGCTGCCAGGGCTCGTGCAGCACGACCTGCGCACGGCGCTCGCCGGCACGAAGCGACGGAGGCGAAAGGCGACGGCGAGTGCGACTGCGTAGCCTCATCTTGCTCGCCGTCGGAGCGCTCATCGCGCGTGCCGTGCTTGTCCGCCGCACTCCAGCGGAGTTCGTGGACGTCGACTTCGAAGACGGCTCGACGATTCGGTTCGCACGCAGTCCCGAAGCGGACGACCTCGTCGAGGACGCCTACGCGATCCTGGAGCTGGCGTGAACACGGCGGAGCTCCGTGACGCCATCCGCGAGCACGCCTACCTCGAAGGGGACTTCGTGCTCCGCTCGGGCCGGCGTTCGCAGTACTACCTCGACAAGTACCGCTTCGAGACCCGCCCCGACCTGCTCGCGCCAATCGGTGCCCGGCTTGCCGACCTGGTTGCGGAGCACGAGCCCGACGCGGATCGGCTCGCAGGGCCTGAGCTCGGCGCCGTCGCCCTCGCCGCCGCCGCGTCGCTCGCATCGGGCCTGCCGTTCCTGATCGTCCGCAAGGAGGCCAAGGGCTACGGAACCGAAAAGCGGCTCGAAGGGACGTCCGTGCCGGGTGAGCGGGTGTGCCTCGTCGAGGACGTCGTCACCTCCGGCGGGGCCGCAGTCAGCGCCGTCGAGGCGCTTCGGGAGGCCGGTTTGGTCTGTCAGACAGCGGTTTGCGTTGTCGATCGAGAGGAGGGCGGAGTGGACGAACTCGCACGCCACGGCGTCCGTTTGCGGCCGCTTTTCGGAGCAGGAGACTTGCACGAGACCCCGAAAAGTGCCGCAAAGCCGTATGGTTGAGCCGAAACGGGATCGCTGTTAGGGTCCTTAGGCACTACCAGACGTCGAGAGGAGACCTTCGTGACCAAGCAGGAATTTGTGGAGCGCGTCGCATCGAAGAGCGGCCTGAATAGAAGGGAAGCCGCCGAGGCCGTTGACGCATTCCTCGACTCGATCACCGATGCGCTGCGCGGCGGCGAGGACGTGGCGTTCACCGGCTTCGGAAAGTTCTCCGTGCAGAACCGCGCTGCCCGCCAGGGCGTCAACCCCCGGAACCCGTCCGAGCGCGTGCAGATTCCAGCCTCGCGCGTGCCGAAGTTCTCGGCCGGCAGCCAGCTCAAGACCGCTGTCAAGAGCGGCGGAGGCATGGGCTAGCCGCGTCTGCCTGCTGCAAGCTTTCGGGGGCCGGGCGACCGGCCCCCGTTTCATGATCGGAATCAGAATCATGTTCGGAGACCGCGTCGCGGAAGCCGTCGAGCACAAGCGGACGCAGCTCGTGGTCGGGCTCGACCCTCGGCCGGACCGCCTTCCCGTGGAGGTGCGAGGCGACATCGAGCGGTTCTGCTCGGGGATCATCGACGCGGTCGCGCCACACGCCGTGGCGGTCAAGCCGCAGCTCGCGTTCTTCGAGGCACTCGGGGTGGACGGCTTGACGGCGTTCGAGCAGGTCTGTGAGTACGCACGCTCGGCGGGGCTCCTCGTGATCGTCGACGCGAAGCGCGGGGACATCGGCTCCACCGCGCGGGCATATGCGGACGCGTACCTCGAGCCTCGCGCCGAGGGGATGCCGCCGGTCGGCGACGCGCTGACGGTGAACCCGTACCTGGGACGAGACTCCGTCGATCCGTACCTCGCCGCATGCCGGCGGCACGGTGGCGGGATCTTCTGCGTGGTCAAGACCTCGAATGCCGGCGGCGCGGAGGTGCAGGACCTGGCGCTCTCCGACGGTCGGCCGGTGTGGCAGCACGTCGCCCTGCTCGTGGCGGAGTGGGGAGCGGAGATCGTCGGCGAGCGTGGGCTCTCGAGCGTCGGCGCAGTGATCGGCGCGACCCACCCGCGGGCCGTCGGCGAGGCACGTCGCCTGCTGCCAAGGGCCATCCTCCTGCTGCCGGGCGTGGGTGCCCAGGGCGCAACTCCGGCCGACGTCGCCCGCGCGTTCACGAGCGGCCCGGCCAGTGCGCTCGTCAACGTCTCGCGCTCAGTGATGTACGCCTACCGCCAGGGTGATCAAGCCGATTGGCGTGCCGCGGCAGGAGCCGAGGCGGCCCGGGTGAAATCGGAGGTCTGGACGGCAGCCGGATGGTGACGATCCCCTTTTGGTTCATCCGCTACGGGCTTCCGACGGCCTTGCTGCTGGCGGCGACCGTGGCCGTGCTCCTGGTCCGCGCCGCCGTCTACGACGACCCCCCGCGGCCGGCGGTGAACGAGGCGCCGGCCCCCAAGATCGCGCCGTCGCGCGTCCGCACCCGCGCCGCCCGCGTCTCGGCATACTCGGTGCGCAGCGGCGACACCCTGGGAACGATCGCCGGGCGCTTCGGGACGACGGTCGAAAAGCTGCTCGTGCTCAACCCCGGAATCGACCCCCGGGCGCTCCGCGTCGGGCGGTCGCTCCGAGTGGAGTAAGTACGCTGTCGTATCGGTGAAGCTCCGGCTTCTCGTCGCCTTCGCATTCCTCGCCCTGGCCGCCCCGGCCGCTGCCGCGACGCCACAGGCGGACGCGCGCGCATACCTGGTGATGAACGGCGGGAACGGGGAGGTGCTCCTCGCGCGGAACGCGGACGACCGCCTCCCGATCGCGAGCATCACCAAGCTGATGACCGCGCTGCTCGTGACCGCTCACGCGAAGCCGAATGAGGTCGTGACCGTCGACTCCGACGCCGTCGGCGTCACGGGGTCGACGATCCGCCTGCGCGCCGGCGAGCGTCTCCGCGTCCGCGACCTCATGGCCGCGGCGCTGATCCAGAGCGCGAACGACTCCGCGGTGGCCCTCGGCGAGTACGTCGGCGCTCGTGTCGGGACGCCGTTCGCGACGCTGATGAACAACACCGCCGCGAGCATCGGGCTGGAGGACACGCACTTCGTCCGGCCCGACGGCTTGGACGTCCCCGGCCACTACTCCAGCGCCTTCGACGTGACGAAGCTCGCGTTGGTGGCGATGCGCGAGCCGATCATCCGCCGCCTCGTGCGCCAGGAGAACGCGACGATCGCCGGTGGCCGGACGCTCCACACGTGGAACGACCTGCTGGGGGAATTTCCGGGCACCTTCGGCGTCAAGACCGGTCACACGTCGCGCGCGGGCTGGAACGAGGTCGCGGCCGCGCGCGGGAACGGCGTGACGATCTACGCGACGATCCTCGGGAGCCCCTCCCGCTCGATTCGCAACGCCGACCTCGAGGAGCTGCTCGGGTGGGCGATGTCGCAGTACGCCCTCGTCTCGCTGGCGCCCACGGGGCACGTCTACGGCAGTGTGCCGGTGACCTACGGGAAGGCAGCGGTTCCCGTCGTCGCGGCGAGGCCGCTCGACCGAGCGGTCCGAATCGGCCGTCCGCTCGAGCAGCGCGTCGTGCTCGAGGATCTCGCCGACCTTCCGATCCGGCGCGGCGACGTGCTCGGGCAGCTGCGGATCTACGAGCGCGGACGCCTGGTCGCCCAGACGCCGCTCGTCTCCGCGGAGGACCGCGACGGCCCATCGGTCGTCGAGCGCGTGAGGTGGTACGGGGAACGCACGCTCTCGCACATCGGCGGTTGGTTCTCGTGATCGTGACCGTCACCATGAACGCCGCGCTCGACCGGACGCTCACCGTGCCGAACTTCCAGCAGGGGCAGCGACACCGGGCCAGCGGCTGGCTCACACTCGCGGGAGGCAAGGGCATCAACATCGCACGCGCGCTGAAACGGCTTGACGTCCCGGTGGTGGCGACCGGGCTCGCGGGCGGGCGTACCGGCGCCGGGATCGTCTCCGAGCTCACGCGCGAGGGCATCCTCAACGACTTCGTGCGCATCGGGGACGAGTCGAGAACGTCCACCGCCGTCGTCGACCCGACGGGCGGCTCGTACACCGAGATCAACGAGTGGGGCCCACAGGTCGAGGCGAAGGAGCTCGACACGCTCCTGGAGAAGCTGCGGTACCTCTCGCGAGGCGCCGACGGTGTCGTCTTCGCCGGCTCGCTGCCGCGCGGCGTCGGCGAGGACTTCTACGCCGAAGCGATCCGCGAGCTCAGCCGGCGCGGCCTCCAGACGACGCTGGACGCGGAGGGCGAGCCGCTACGGCACGGGGTCGAGGCGGAGCCGTTCCTGGTCTCGCCGAACGAGCGGGAGGCGGAAGGCCTCGTCGGCCAGGAGTTCCATGACAGCGAGGACTTCGTCCAGGCGCTCGACCACATCGCCGACCTCGGCGCGCGCAACGTCCTGATCACGCTGACGTCCGGCTGCTACGCGCTCGTGCGCGAGGAGCGAGAGCCGGCGCGCTACCACGCAGCGATCCCGCGGCTCGAGCCCGTCTCGCCGGTGGGCTCCGGGGACGTGCTGCTCGCGGGGTTCGTCGCGGCGCGTTACGAAGGGCGCTCGGCCGAAGAGTCTTTGCGCCGAGCCGTCGCCGCGGGGGCCGCGGCGGTGCAGGAGGTCGGCGCCGGCCGCTTCGAACCGCGTGACATCGCGCGGCTCGAGGAGGGCGTCAAGGTCGAGCACATGGACAAGGTCGTCTCCGAGCTGTGAGCCGCACGGCGGCGCTGCTCGCCGCCGCCGCCCTCGTCTGCGTCGGCTGCATCCGCCAATCGGAGGACGAAGAACCTGTCCGGCAGTACCTGGTCTATACCCGCGCCGTCGGTCTCCCGCAGCGAGCGGTGTGGATCGGCGACGCCGAGGGCCGAGGCATGCGCCGGCTGGCCAGGGGCGGGTCCGGCCTCGTCTCACCCGACGGTACGAAGATTGCGCTCACGCGGGAATCGGCATCTACACGATCACGCCGATGGGAGAGGACGAGGAATTCGTCAGCCGCGGCGATGCGGCGCAGTGGCTGGCGGAGTCGCGGCATCTCCTGGTCTTTCGCCGCGAGGGGCTCGTCAGCGTCGACATCCAAGACGACGACGCGACTGTGCTGGTACGAAGGACAGGGCTCTTGCGTGGCTGGAGTGAATCGC
>DATFQN010000010.1:0-9514 GCA_035264165.1 Gaiellaceae bacterium | reverse complement strand
GCGGGAAGCCCACCTCGAGATGAGGCTTCCCATCTCCTTGAGAGAGTAAGGGCCGTGGGAGACCACCACGTCGATAGGCCGGCTGTGGAAGCGCAGCAATGCGTGAAGCAGACCGGTACTAATTGCCCGAGGTCTTGATTTTAGAGCACTGCTGAAGCCGCTATGGAGTTTTGAAGGTGGGCGCAACCGCCCGACTTGAAAAATTGAGCGCCGGAGCCAGACTGAAGTCTGGTACCGGACTCACAAGGTTTCGGCGGTTATAGCGGCGGGGGTACACCTCTTCCCATTCCGAACAGAGAAGTTAAGCCCGCCAGCGCCGATGGTACTCGGAGGGCAACCTCCCGGGAGAGTAGGTCGCCGCCGAATTAGTTCAGGGCCCCGACTGGGGCCCTTTTCTTTGGTCCGGCTGGAACCTCGCGCGCCTTCGCGCTGCACTAGGTGCAGTGGCGAAAGGACTCGTCCTCGGCATCGTGAGTTTCGTCCTCGTAGCGCCGGCTGAGGTCCGGCCCGCTGCTGCGCCCCAGGTACCACTGAGGAGGATGCATGTCGTCTTCTGGTCGACCTCACCCTGGCCCTCGATCTGGTGCGCGGCGATGGATCAGGCCTTCGGCGCATCCTCCGCAACCGGCAGAACGCGAAGCGACCGAGGCTCTCGCCCGACCGGAGGTGGGTGGCGTTCGACGGAACTCCGCCGGGCCAGCGGCCGTCGAGCCTGATTGGCGCTAGGCGCTGCCCTCCCCAGGTGCGACTGCCCGGAGGCGCCGGATCCGTTCTATGACCGGTGGATGCGTCGAGAAGAGCGCGCCGAGGCCGCGGTCCTCGAAAGGGTCGACGACGTGGAGCGGCCCCGTTGTCGGGTTGCCGGCGAACGAGACGAGCTCGCTCGCCTGGTCGAGACGGGCGATCGCGTCGGCGAGCCCGTGTGGCGAATCACAAAGCTCCGCGGCACGCTGGTCGGCCGCGAGCTCGCGCCGCGGCGACAGCAGCCCGTGGACGATCGCCGATGCGATCGGGCCGAGGACGAACAGCAGGGCGCGCTGAAACCAGCCGCCGAGGCGGCTGAGCTCGAGCAGCGTGGCGGCGACGACGGTCGCCGTCGTCTGGACGGTGACGTCGTGCCTCTGTGCATGTGCGATCTCGTGCGCGAGCACGCCCTCGAGCTCCGCCGGCGGCATCGCAGCGAGCAGGCCCGTGCTCACAGCGATCGTCTGGCCGCGTCCACCTCGGCCGGCCGAGAGCGCGCGTGGATAGGGATCCCGGATCAGGTAGAGGCGGGGCTTCTGAATCCGCGCGCGGACCGCCAGCCGCTCCGCTGTCGCTACGTAGGCCGGCGCCTCGGCGGCGGCAAGCGGCCGCGCGCCGACGATTCCCAAGACCATCCGGTCGGAGTACCAGTAGATCGCGGCGCCGGCCAACAGCCCGCAGAAGACGAAGATCGAAAGCAGCCGGTAGCCGCCGAGCACCCAGCCGAGCGCGCCGAGGAGGGCGCACGCCCCCGCGAGGAGCAGCCACGTCTTGAGGACGTTGAGCGCGGCGGCCGCGGTCAGCTCTCGTCTTCGCGCTCGTCCTCGGCGAAGCCGCGGGGCGGCCAGTCGGGCTCGGGTGCGTCGCAGCGGCTGGTGCAGTGCAGCGAGGCGATGTTCTGGAGCGGGATGAGGATGTGGCCGTTGAGCTCGATGTGAGCTACCTCGTCGACGGCGCAGTACGCGGTGAGCACCCCGTCCTGATAGTCGCCCCCGAAGAGCGCGACCTCCACCTGCTCGCCCTTGTACTTGCTCGTGTAGTCCTCCACCGCGGATCAGTCTAGTTCCGGGAGTCAGCCGGCCGGTGTCGGCGGGCGAAGCGCTGCCTCCCGCCGCCGCGCCTGGTCGCGGACGAGGAACTCGTCGAGATTCTCGGTGCGGCACAGCTCCGTCAGCCGGCCGTCCTCGACGCAGACGGCCGACAACGTAGCGTTCGGTTCGACTCGCTGGATGCGTCGGTACGTGTGGATGTCGACGCCGAGCGCCGCGGCGTGGATCGCGCGGATCGTCCCGCCGTGCGCGACGAGCAGGACGCGCCCACTGTCGTGCTTGACGGCGATGTCGTTGAGCGCCTTGACGACCCGTTCGCCGAGCTGCTCGTACGTCTCTCCGTCCTCCCAGCCCTCGCCGCCTTCGAGCCAGCGCGCGTACTGGTCCGGGAAGCGCTCCTCGGCCTCGGGTCGTGTCAGCCCCGACCATGACCCGACGTCTACCTCGCGCAGGTCGGGTGTCGTGTGGACCGTGAGGTTCTTCGTTCCAGCCGCGATCTCGGCCGTCTCGCGCGCTCGCTGCAGGTCGCTCGCGTAGACGGCGTCGAGCTCGGTGTCAGCGAGCCGCGCGGCGAGCTCGCGCGCTTGGTCACGGCCGCGGTCGGTGAGCGGACGGTCGGCCCAGCCCTGCCATCGCTTCGTTCGGTTCCAATCACTCTCGCCGTGACGGGCGAGCAGAATCGTCGTCGTCACCGTGGATACGCTAACTGCCGATGGACCTGGGCCTGCGCGAGCGCGTGTGCGTCGTCACTGGGTCGACGGGGGGCATCGGACGCGAGACTGGGCGAATGCTGGCGGACGAAGGCGCGCGCGTCGTCGTCAGCGGGCGTAACGCGGAGCGGGTCGAGCGGGTGCGGATGGAGATCGGTGCTGCGCTCGGCGTGGCGTGCGACCTCGCCGAGCCGGCGGCGCCGGACGCCTTGATCAAACAGGCGAGCGCGGAAGTGGGCCCGATTGACGTTCTCGTGAACAACGTGGGCGTGGCGTACCAGGCCTCGTTCGAGGAGGTCACGGAAGAGGAGTGGGAAGAGCTCTGGCAGCTCAACGTCATGAGCTACGTGCGCGCGATCAGGGCCGTGTTGCCGGGGATGCGCGAGCGAGGCCGAGGTGTGATCGTGAACGTGTCCTCGACGGCGGGAAAGCGTCCGTCCACCTCCATGCCCGACTATTCCGTGACGAAGGCCGCCGTGTTGTCGCTGTCGCGGCTCGTCGCCGACGTCTATGCCCACGAGGGGATCCGCTGCAATGCCGTTGCGCCTGGGCCGACCGCGACCGAGGCGTGGCTGGGCGACGGGGGGCTCGCGGACCAGCAGGCCTTACGCACCGGGAAGACGCGCGACGAGGTGCTCGAGGCAGTCGGGAAGGGCCGGCCGCTCGGTCGGCTGGCGCACGCTGACGAGATCGCCGCCGTGATCGCATTCCTCTGCTCCGAGCGCGCCTCGTACGTGACGGGCGCGGCCTGGAGCGCCGACGGCGGCACGGTCCCGATCATCGTCTGATGGGTTGATGGATGGGCCCAAATTCGGCGCGAATGCGGCCCGAACGCATGCTGGATCGCCCGCTACTGTCGCGGCATCCCCGTGGGTGGGTGGGGGCTAGGGATGGGACCCGTCCCGGCACGCGCGCCGGGCCTCCCGGCGGCCGGATGAACTACTAGCCTTGCTCACATGCCCGAGCTGGCCGGGAGAGTCGCCGATTCCTTCGAGCTCCGCGTTCGCGAGCACGAGGAACGCTGGCTGTCGCCGCTCGCCGTCCGCTCCTACGAGACGCGTGGGCGCGCGCGTGAAGAGACGCCCTGCCTGCTGCGGACGCCGTTCCAGCGCGACCGCGATCGCATCGTCCACTCGAAGGCCTTCCGCAGGCTGCGGAACAAGACCCAGGTCTGGATCGACCCGGCCCACGACCACTTCCGGACGCGCCTCACTCATACGCTGGAGACGACGGGGATCTCCCGCGGCGTCGCCCGGGCGCTCGGCCTGAACGAGGACCTCGTCGAGGCGATCGGGCTCGGCCACGACCTCGGCCACACCCCCTTCGGCCACACCGGCGAGGAGGCGCTCGACGGCAAGCTGCGCACGCACTTCGGCCGCGGCTTCCGGCACAACGAGCACTCCCTTCGCGTCGTCGACGTCCTCGAGCGCGACGGCCGGGGTCTCAACCTGACCGAAGAGGTGCGAGACGGGATCCTCAACCACACCGGGCCGAAGGAGCCGAGCACGCTCGAGGGGAGGATCGTCCGGATCGTGGACCGCGTCGCGTACATCAACCACGACATCGACGACGCCCTCCGCGCCGGCGTTCTCACCGAGGACGAGCTCCCGCGCGACGAGCTCGAGCTTCTCGGCGCGAGCGGTGCGCGCCGTATCGACCGGCTCGTCCACGATCTGGTCGAGACCTCGGAGGCTGCTGGGGACATCGCCCAGAGCGAGGAGATCGGAACGGCGATGCTCGCGCTGCGGACCTTCATGTTCGACCGCGTCTACCTCGGAGCGCAGACACGGGAACAGCATGAGCAGGCGCGCGAGGTGATCGCGAGCATCTTCGACTCGCTCGCCGCCCGCGACGAGAGCGTGGACGAGATCACCGACTACGTCGCCGGCATGACCGACCGCTTCGCGCTGAGCTACGCCGAGCGGCTCTGATGGCGCGGATCAAGGACGAGTCGGTGCGCGCGGCCGTCGATGCCGCCGACATGGTGGAGGTCGTCTCCGGTCGCACCCAGCTCCGCAAGGCCGGTGCGCGCTACGTCGGGCGCTGCCCGTTTCACGAGGAGCGGACGCCGAGCTTCTCCGTCAACGCCGCGGACAAGCTCTTCTACTGCTTCGGCTGCCGCAAGGGCGGCGACGTGATCACGTTCGTCCGCGATACGGAGCAGCTCGATTTCGCCGAGGCCGTGGAGTGGCTCGCCGAGCGCTTCCGCGTAACGCTCGAGTATGAGGAGGTCTCGCCGCACTTCGAGCAGTCGCGCACGCGCCGGAACCGGCTCCACGCGCTCCTCGACCAAGCGGCGACGTTCTACGAGCGGCACCTCTGGGACAGCGCCGCCGGTGCGCCCGTCCGCGAGTACCTGGAGAGCCGCGGGCTCGGCGAACCGGTGTGCCGCGAGTTCCGCCTCGGCCTCTCACCGGGAGCCGGTCTCGCGGAGAAGGCGCAGCAGAAAGGCTTCAGCCGTGATGAGCTCCGGCGGGGCGGACTGACGAACGCGCGCGGGAACGACTACTTCCCGCAACGGCTGATGTTCCCGCTCGCCGATGCCAGAGGACGGATCGTCGGCTTCCAGGCGAGGAGGCTGCGCGAGGACGATCCGCTCCGCGGCAAGTACGTCAACTCGCCCGAGGGCGAGCTCTTCCACAAGTCCGCGATCCTCTACGGACTCCACCTTGCACGCGCGGCGATCGCGAAGCAGGAGCGCGCCGTCGTCGTTGAGGGGAACACCGACGTGATCGCCCTGCGCCAGGCGGGGTTCGAGCCGGTCGTCGCGTCGATGGGCACGGCGCTCACCGAGCAGCAGCTGAAGGAGCTCCAGCGCCTGACGCGCCGCCTGTACCTATGCTTCGACTCGGATGCCGCCGGCGAGGCCGCCACGCTGCGGGGAATGGAGCTGGCCGCCGAGCGCGGCTTCGAGATCCGCGTCGTGACGCTGCCGCCGGGGCGCGACCCGGCCGACGATCCCGAGTCGTTTCAGGGGCGCCTCGCCGAGGCCGAGAGCTACGTCTTCTACCGTGTCCGCCTCGAGCTCGAGCGCGCGGGGGACAAGCAGGAGGGTTTCGTCCGCGTTCGCGAGACGCTCAACCGCTTCGAAGATTCACCCGAGCGGCAGGAGGCCTGGCGCCACGCGAACGACAAGCTGGGCATGACCGTGCAGCTGCAGGGCCGCGCCTCCACGATTGCACCGGAGGCGGCGTCGGCCCGCGTGCTCGAAGCGGGGGACAGGCTCGAACGGGACGTCCTCGCCGCCTGTTATGCGTTCCCCGAGCTGCTCGGCGCGCTGGAGACGCTGTCCGCCGAGCACTTCGACAGCGAGCACCACCGGGCGCTTCGCGAGGTGCTCCTCAAGCGCGAGTCAACCGCGGCGCTCGCCGAGCTCGACGCCGTCGCTGCGGCGGAGGCGATCGACCGGATCACGGCGAAGGAGCTGATTCTGCGGCTGCGCGAGCGCCACCTCCGCCGCCGTCTGTCGAGCGCAGACCTGACCGAGACCGCCGAGCTGCAGCAAAAACTGCTGGAAATTCGCGAGGAGGTCGCAGAGTTGGCCTGACGCAGAGCGCCGCTATCATGCGCCCGCCGCTACCGCGTTCCCCGGTAGCTCAATTGGCAGAGCATCCGGCTGTTAACCGGAGGGTTGTTGGTTCGAGTCCAACCCGGGGAGCCTCAGCCTCGACGATGCGGACGCCGACGGGCGCCGTCCGCATCTTCAGCTCTCACACGTACGCTTCTCGAGTGGCCGAGCGGGAGACTCGCGGTCCCAGGTCGCCGTTGATCGAGCGCGTCCGCGCCCGACAGCAGCGCCACCGGCAGCGGAGCTTCTTCATCCGCGTCCCGTTCGCTGTCGCCGGCTTCGCGGTGCTGTTGCTCGGTGTGATCATGCTGTTCACGCCGGGGCCGGGATGGGCGTTGATCATCTTCGGGCTCGGCCTGCTTGCGCTGGAATTCGCGTGGGCGGAGCGGTTGCTCGAGCGCGTGCTGAACAAGGTCGAACAGGTCTCGGACGGAGTCATCCAGGGCAGCCCGGTGCGTCGGGCCGTCGTGCTGACGGTCGGCGCCGCCGCCGCAGCCGGTTTCCTCGCCTGGTCCCTGTTCGGGGACATCCCGATCATCCCCGGCTAGTGCCGGTCTTGCAGCGAGGCTAAGATTTAGCCGTGGGCTGGGTCTGGATCGCACTGCTCGCCTGCGCCGTCGCTGTCCTCGTGGCGGCCGAATGGCCCCGACTCTCGGAGCGGTTCGGCTTCGAGGGCCGCAGGCAGCGCGAACGGCGCCGCCGCAAATCGAACCTGCGCGTCCTGCGCCCTGAGGACGACGAGTTCGCAGCCAGCGTCGAGCGGGACCTGGCTCAGCTGCCGACGATCAAAGAGCGCGACCGCAACAACTAGCGGACCCGGAAGCTCGCGGTCAGCCGCGAGGTGTTGGGGAGGATCTGCGGGACGTTCTCCATGTTCTTCGATTCCTGATAGTCGGAGACCTGCATCGTCGCACGATGGCGTCCCCTGCCGAGCGAGCCGAGCGGGATGCGGATGCGGCCGCCGCGGAAGCTCGCCCCGTTCACCGACCGGCCGTCGACCTGCACGGAGATCAGACCGGGGTCGACGCCGGCTCCGCGATCGAAGGCCCTCACTACGAGTGCCCGACCTGCGCGCACCGCCGGCGTGAGAAGGCGCAGCCGTGGCGGCGTCCGGTCGTCGATCCAGAAGCGGAAGGTGAAGCGACCGGCGCCCGCGCGCGTGGGGCTGTCGAAGACGACGTGGTAGGTGCCGTTGGCGGGCCGGATCACGCCCGAGATTGGGGCGCCGGCGAAGAGAGTGGGCAGGTACGGGTTCACTCGCAGGGGGAGCGCTGGTGAGCCTGCCTGACGGTTCTCGTCCTTGCCGTGGACGATTCGTGGCTGGACGCGCGTGCGGCTCGTGATCGCAACGCCGAAGTTCGCGACCGGCCGCCGGATCCGAACGAGAAAGACCTGTTCCGGGCCGTTGAGCGTGCGCGCGACGCCGATCCCGCTCGGGTTCTCCGGGTAGCGGTAGGCCGCGACGAGCGCGCGGCGGCCGCGCGTGTTCCCGCGGTAGGTGCCCGTGCGGGCGAGCTGGCGCGCGGGCTGCCGAGAGAGGCGAGGAGCGGTGACTCGCAGCCAGAAGGGGAGTCGCCTGGATTCGCCCGCCCGAGTGAGGACGACGAAACCGGTCGCGTCCCCCTGATGCGCTCCCCTGCCGACCGTGACTCTGAGGCTCAGGGTTCCGGGGACGACCACCTGGGGAGCCGCGGAGATCGAGACGCCGGAGCCGTTGCCCTGACGGGCCACGGAAACTGTCCACGGCCCCACGCCGCCGCCCGCATCGGCGATCTGGATGGGCCTGGTGGCGGCCTGTCCCCGGCGGAGATACCCGAAGGAGACGGACGTCGGCCGGGCGAAGACCAACGGCTGGTCGGCCTTGAAGACGTCGATGAAGCCGGCCCCTTGGCGGGTGGTGAGCGCTTCACCGCCGTCGAACGCAGTGTGCGAGGTAAGCACGAGCGCTGATTTCACCTGCGCGACGGTCCACGTTGGGTGCCGCTGCGTCAGGAGTGCGGCGGCGCCCGCGACGTGCGGCGCGGCCATGCTCGTACCGGAGAAGCCGGCCCAGGTGCCTTCCCGGGCCGGAACGGAGGAGAGGATCTGTACGCCTGGCGCCGTCACGTCGGGCTTCATCTGGAGCGTGATGGGCGTCGGCCCGCTGGACGAGAAGCCTGCTAGTCGCCCCTCGGGCGTGGACGCGGCAGCGGTGATGGCCGATGGCGACGAACCGGGCGAGGAGACTGACCCGCGGCCGAAGAGGGCGTAGTCGTTCCCGGCCGCGATCGCGGGGATCACGCCGGCCGCGGCCGCACCTTCGATCGCCCGGACGACCAGGTCTCGCCCAGGCGAGATCTCGGGCTCGCCGAGGGAGAGGTTGATCACGTCCATGCCGTCCCGCACCGCGGCTTCGACGCCGGCGGCGATCTCCGGAGAGTTCCCGTTCAGCCCCACGTCGGCCGTGGGGACGGTCATCACCCGGTAGTTGCCGAGGTAGGCCCGGGGTGCGACACCGGAGATCGTCACCTGTCCGCCGCCGACGTTGACCTTCGTGCCCGGGTTGCCCGCTGCGATGCCGGCCACGTGCGTCCCGTGCTCCGAGACGGCCGGGTTGAACGGGAGAGTCGAGAACGGCACCTTCGGTGAGGCCGGTGGGAACACGCGCGCCGCGATCACTTTGGCTGTGGCGTACGCGGTATTCCCCTTGGGGTACCCGGCCGGCATCACGTAGCCGGACGGACTGAAGAACGGGTGGGTCTGGTCGATCCCGTCGTCGATGATGCCGATCTTGATGCCCTGCCCGCTCGTCGCCAGGCCCGGCCCCCAGATCTCCGGTGCATGGATCGCCGGGACGCTGCGGTCGAGGCCGGCCGTGAAGTTGACGCTGGGGTAGACCTGCCGGATGCCCGGAAGCCGCTCGATGCGCTCGACTGCACCCGCGGGAACGACGACGGCCATTCCGTTGAGCGTGATCCGGTAGCGCCAGCGGAACCGGGCGGTCGGAGCGATCGCGCGGATGCGCTCCTCGGCGATGCGCTGTTCTGCCGCGATCTCGAGCGGGCGCCCCGCGCGGCCGGCGGACGGCTCGCGCAGCTCGACGACGACCTGGACGAGCGGGCCGGCGGGCGCGGCGGGACCACGCGCAGCCGCGAGAGCCGGCAGCGCAGCGATAAGACAGACCCCTAGGAAAAGCAGCCGCTTCAGATAGTCAATGGTACGTAGAGGGCAGCCGGAAGTTGGTGCTGAGGCACCGCTTGCGGTGCCGCTTTCAGGATGACGGGCTTGGCCAGGCATTCGTCCGAAATGACCGGTCGACACGTCGTCTCGGGATTCGAAGCCGTCATAAGGAGCCGGGCTACAATGCGCGTCCGCGCGGATGTGGCGGAATTGGTAGACGCGCACGGTTCAGGTCCGTGTGGGGGTAACCCCGTGGAGGTTCAAGTCCTCTCATCCGCATAGCC
>DATFQN010000009.1:0-5171 GCA_035264165.1 Gaiellaceae bacterium | reverse complement strand
AACGCGAGCACGTTCGCCGCGGCGTCGTTCGGCTCGAGCCAGCGGAAGCCGGACGGGTCGAAGTCGACCTCCCAGAGCGCGGGCTCGTCGCGGTAGACGCGGTTGAGGTCGCGGACGAGCGACTGCACGCCCGCGTGATCGCGGCGCTCGAGCAGATGCCAGTCGAGCGAGCGCTCCCAGCTCCACTCGGCCTCCTGAGCCAGCTCGCCGCCCATGAACAGGAGCTTCTTGCCGGGGTGGGCCCACATGTAGCCGTACAGCGCACGCAGGTTCGCGAGCTGCTGCCAGCGGTCGCCGGGCATCTTCTGTAGCAGTGACCCCTTGCCGTGTACGACCTCGTCGTGCGAGAGCGGCAGGACGAAGTTCTCCGAGAACGCGTACATCAGGCTGAAGGTGAGCTGATGGTGGTGGTAGCGCCGGTAGACCGGGTCCTGCGCGAAGTAGGCCAGCGTGTCGTGCATCCAGCCCATGTTCCACTTGAAGCCGAAGCCGAGCCCGCCGACATAGGTCGGTCGCGAGACGCCCGGCCAGGCCGTCGACTCCTCGGCCGCCATCACGACGCCCGGGACGCGCCGGTGCACGAGCTCGTTGAGCTCCTTGAGGAACGCGACCGCCTCGAGGTCCTCGTTGCCGCCGAAGGCGTTCGGAACCCACTCGCCGGCCCGCCGCGAGTAGTCGAGGTAGAGCATCGACGCGACCGCGTCCACGCGCAGGCCGTCGATGTGCAGCTCCTGCGTCCAGAACAGGGCGTTCGCGAGCAGGAAGTTCTTCACCTCGGTGCGGCCGAGGTTGAAGACGAGGGTGCCCCAATCCGGATGCGCTCCTCGACGGGGATCGTCGTGCTCGTAGAGCGCGGTGCCGTCGAAGCGGGCGAGTGCCCACTCGTCGCGCGGGAAGTGCGCGGGCACCCAGTCGAGCAGCACGCCGAGCCCGCGCCCGTGCAGGCGGTCGACGAACGCCCGGAAGTCGTCCGGCGAGCCGAAGGTCGACTGTGGCGCGTAGTAGCCCGTCACCTGGTAGCCCCACGAGCCGGCATAGGGGTGCTGCATCACCGGCAGCAGCTCGACGTGCGTGAAGCCGAGGTCAGCGGCGTAGTCGGCGAGCTCGTCGGCCAGCTCGGAGTAGGTCAGCGGCCGGTTGCCCTCGAGCGGGTTCAGGCGCCACGAACCGAGGTGCACCTCGTAGATCGACATCGGACGGCGGAGGGCGTCGGCCGCGGCGCGCGCCTCGAGCCATTCGTCGTCGTGCCAGCGGTACTTCGACCGGTGGACGATTGAGGCCGTCTCCGGCGGCTTCTCGGCAGCGAAGGCGACAGGATCGGCCTTCAGGCGGACGCTGCCGTCCGCGGTCGTCAGCGCGTACTTGTAGCGCTCGCCGTCGCCGATCCCGGGCACGAACCCCGCCCACACGCCCGTGTCGCCGAGCGGGCGCAGCTCGTGCGCGCCTGGCTCCCACCCGTTGAAGTCGCCGACCACGCTCACGGCGGTCGCGTTCGGCGCCCACGCGGCGAAGGCGGTGCCCGGGACGCCGTCGACCTCGACGGCGTGCGCTCCGAGCGCCTCGTACAGCCGCTCGTGCCGCCCCTCGCCGAGCAGGTGCAGGTCGAGCTCGCCGACCGCACCCACGCCGTTCGCGATGCGCGCCGTCAGAGCGGCTGCTCCAGGAGGCGCTGAATGCCGGCCACGGGGATCCCCACCCAGTCAGGGCGATTGTTCAGCTCGTAACGCAGCTCGTAGACCGCCTTCTCCAGCTCGAAGACCGCCAGCAGCCGCTCCATCCCGGTCGGGCTCCCGGGGAGGACGTGGCGGTCGACCGTGGCGAGATAGCCGTCGAGGAAGCGCCGGCGCGCCTCTTCCTCCCAGCCCTCGGGAGGGCGCACGCCGTTGACGAGCTCCGACGCCGAGGCGGCGTAGGCGAACGAGCGCAGCATCCCGGCGACGTCGCGCAGCGGCGAGCGCTTCCGCCGCCGCTCCGGCAGCGAGCGCGCGGGCTCGCCCTCGAAGTCGAGCACGACCCAGTCGGTTCCATCCGCGCTCTCGCTTCGATCGTGTCGACCGGTCACTTCAGACGGACGTCCGGGCAAAGCCCCCACGTCCTGAATCTCGGCGCCGCGAGCGTCGCCTTTCTGATCAGCGCCCGTGGTCAGCAGGACCTGGCCGAGGTGGTAGTCGCCGTGCGTACGGATGATGCGGCCCACATCGCCGACGCGCGAGATCGCGCGCAACCGCTCGCGCACCTCCTCGCCGCGACCGGCGATCGGCGCCAGCGCCGGCTCGTTCTCCGGCAGCTCGAGGAACACGGCCTCGATCTCCTCGTCCACCGTCGCGACCAGCAGCGCCAGCGCCTCGCCGCTGGGCTCCTCCGGCGCGAAGTCCGGATCGGCGGGCTCGGACGAGAGGACCGCGTGCATCGACCCGGTGACCTCCCCGAGGCGTCCGAGCCGCTCGAGGAAGCGGCCTGGCGCCGTGCGCAGCTCCGCGAGGCCGAGCTCCCAGCCGTCCTCGCCCGAGACGACGAAGCGCTGGAGGATCCCGAGCGTCAGGTCCATGACGGCCCCGGCGTACGCGTACCAGCCCGCGAGGTCAGCGACGTTCTTGAACCGGCGTTCCGTCAGGAAGCGCAGGAGCTCGAGCTCGGGGTTCACCCCGGCTTCGAGGCGGCGGTACGCCTTCATGATCAGCTCCTCGCCGAAGATCACGGAGGTGTTCGACTGCTCCGACCCGAGCGGTCGCGGCGAGGGCAGGCCGTCGAAGGCGACGTCGGTGCTGCGGAACTCCAGCACGCCTTCGCGCGCGCTCGCGGTCACGTCACCGCGCACGAGCTCGGCAAGAACCCGCGCCAGCTCGGGATCGGAGAGCGCGTCGTAGATGACCCAGCCGTCGACCTCGGCCACCACGCCAGTGCGCCAGCCGTCGCTCGCGGGGCGCAATCCAAGCGGTAGCTGGTAGAGCTCGTGCGTGCCGGGCGGGAAGCGGATCTCCACCACAGCTGCGACCAGCGCCGGCGGTTCACTCTGTAGCACCGCCGTCTCGAGCAGCTGTGCGTGCGCCACCTCCTGCGCCTTGGCGCCGAACCAGCGCCGGCCGCGCACGTACTCGATCAGGGCCGCCTCGCCGGGCAGCTCGCCGGCGAGGACCCGGTCGAGGACGGTCACGACTCGCCTTCTTGCAGCTGGAACCAGAAGAAGCCGCGCGGGCCGAGCGTGAGGAGGTAGGGGAGCTCGCCGATCCGCGGGAAGCGGCTGTTCCCGAACATCTCGACGGGCACCCTACCCGCGAAGCTGGAGAGGTCGAGCTCGACCGCCTGTGCCGAACGGGCGAGGTTGTGAACGCAGAGGACCGTGTCGTCTTCCCAGCGCCGGACATGGGCGAAGATGCGGTGATTCGACGGCTGGCACGGCTCGTAGGTGCCGAGGCCGAAGACGGGGTGCTGCTTGCGCAGCGCGATGAGCCGGTGCAGCCAGCGGAGCAGCGACGTCGGCGTCCGCAGCTGCGCCTCGACGTTCACGGCCGCGAAGCCGTAGACCGGATCCATGAGCGTGGGTAGGTAGAGCTGCGCGAAGTCGGCGCGCGAGAAGCCGCCGTTTCGGTCACCCGTCCACTGCATCGGCGTACGGACGCCGTCCCGGTCGCCGAGGAACACGTTGTCGCCCATCCCGATCTCGTCGCCGTAGTAGAGGACGGGTGACCCGGGCAGCGAGAACAAGATGGCATGCATGAGCTCGATCTCGTCGCGCCCGTTGTCGAGGAGCGGCGCGAGCCGGCGGCGGATGCCCAGGTTGAGCTTCATCCGCGGGTCCTTCGCGTACTCCTCGTACATGTAGTCGCGCTCCTCGTCGGTGACCATCTCGAGCGTCAGCTCGTCGTGGTTCCGCAGGAAGAGCCCCCACTGGCAGTTGTCCGGGATCGCGGGGGTGCGTCCGAGGATCTCGTAGATCGGCGTCGCGTCCTCGCGCCGCAGCGACATGAACATGCGCGGCATGACGGGGAAGTGGAAGCACATGTGGCACTCGTCGCCCTCGCCGAAGTACTCGACCACGTCCTCCGGCCACTGATTCGCCTCGGCCAGCAGCACGCGGTCCGGGTACGACGCGTCGATCTCTGTGCGAACGCGCTTCAGGAAGTCGTGCGTCTCGGCCAGGTTCTCGCCGTTCGTGCCCTCGCGCTCGAAGAGGTAGGGCACGGCGTCCATGCGGAAGCCGTCGATGCCTGCCTCGAGCCAGAAGCGCAGGACGTCGAGCATCGCCCGGCAGACCTCGGGGTTGTCGAAGTTGAGGTCGGGCTGATGGTGGAAGAAGCGGTGCCAGAAGTACGCGCCCGCGATGGGATCCCACGTCCAGTTCGACGGCTCGGCGTCGACGAAGATGACCCGGGCGTCGCGATAGCGGTCGTCGCTGTCCGACCAGACGTACCAGTCGCGCTTCGGCGAGTCGGGGCTCGAGCGCGACTCCTGGAACCAGGGGTGGTCGCTCGACGTGTGGTTCATCACGAGGTCGGCGATCACACGGATGCCGCGCCGGTGCGCCGCGTCGACGAGCGCCCGGAAGTCGTCGACCATGCCGTAGTCCGCGTGGATGTTGTTGAAGTCTGCGATGTCGTACCCGCCGTCGCGCAGCGGCGAGGGGTACATCGGCAGCAGCCACAAGCAGTCGATGCCGAGCCACTGCAGGTAGTCGAGCTTCTCCTGGATGCCCCGCAGGTCGCCCGATCCGTCCTCGTTGGAGTCGAAGAAGCCGCGGATGTGGACCTCGTAGAAGACGGCGTGCTTGAACCACAGCGGATCAGGCTCAAACCAATGTCCGGCGGGCTCGCTCATGCGGGCCCGCGCCCTTTCGACCGAAGCTCGTCCCGTACGCGGAGCGCAAGAAGAAGCGGCAGCGCGGCAGGGGGGCCGCGTTCGGCGGAGCGGGGCGTCGTGTGCACGGTCGCGCCTCCGGCGTCCTCGCGCACATCCGTTCGGCTGGTCGGTAGTGCGGCTTCGCGCACTACCGACTCCCCCTCGTCCGTGGCGGCGGGCGTATCGCTCTCCGCGCCCACTATCGAGCACGAGCTGCAATGTGTCATGCGCCGACTCGCATGACGTGGCTCTTCCCCGGGCCGAGGCCGACGTAGTTGCGGCCGGTGTGCCACACGTACGCCTCGTCGATCAGGAGGTCGCGCACGGGGAAGGCC
>DATFQN010000008.1:0-7636 GCA_035264165.1 Gaiellaceae bacterium | reverse complement strand
CGATCTCGTTCGTCGCGACGGCGAACTGCTTCATCGTCGAGGGGGCGACCCCGGTCTTCGCGGACGTCGATCCGTCGACCCTGAACCTCGACCCGGCCGCGGTCGAGGCCGCGATCACGACGCGCACCCGCGCGATCGTGGCGGTGGACATGTTCGGCTATCCGTGCGAGCTGGACGAGCTCCGGGCGATCGCCTCGCACCACGGCCTCGCGGTGATCTCGGACTCGGCGGAGGCTCTGGGCGCGCTGTACAAGGGCTCCGCGGTGGGATCGCACGGAGTCCCGGCCGTGTTCGGCTTCTACCCGAACAAGCAGATGACCACGGGCGAGGGCGGCGTCGTCGCGACGCACTCCGAGGACGAGGCGCTGCTGCTCCGCTCGTTGCGCAACCAGGGTCGCTCCTACGAGAGCCGCTGGTTCCACCACGTGCGCGTCGGCTTCAACTACCGCTTCACGGATCTCCAGGCGGCCGTCGGGATCGCCCAGCTCGAGAAGCTCGACGAGATCCTCTCGCTGCGTGCGGCCGCGGCCGCCCGCTACAGCGAGTTGCTGGCGGACGTGGACGGCGTCGAGCTCCCGCATCCGGACGACGCAGACCACACGCGCTCCTGGTTCGTGTACGTCGTGCGCATCCCGCGCGGCGTCGACCACCGGGCAGTGCTCGAGCGCCTCGCGGCGGAGGGCGTGGAGGCCGGTCATTACGTCCCGTGTGTCCACCTGCAGCCGTACATGCGAGAGAGCTACGGCTTCGGCGAGGGCCTCTGCCCGGTCGCCGAGGACGCAGCGTCGCGCTCGGTCGCGCTCCCGTTCTTCCCGGCGATCGAAGCCGAGGACCAGGAGCGCGTGGTCGAAGCACTCCGCAGCGCGATCAGCTAGTAACAGACTGTTACTTGCCTCGAACCGTCGTCGCGACGCCGGGCGGTGCCTAGTAACAGACTGTTACTTGGCCACACGCGCCGCCTGACAGAATTCGGGCGATGGCGGAGCGGCCCCAGCGGATGGTGTTTCTCGGGTTCGGGAAGTTCGCGCGCGCGGACAAGATCTACGCGCTCGAGCCGCTGACCGGCGACGAGCGCGGCGGCGGCCGCCGGACCCGGGTGTGGATCGAGGGCGTCGCCGAGCCGATCGTCGCCGGCCGCACCGAGCGGACGATCCTGCACGAAATGGGGCAGGATGCGGCTACGACCGCGCCGCTGCTCGACGACGCGCTCTCACTGGCCAGGCGGATCGTCGCGGACGCCGAGAAGGGACGCGTCGATCTCAACGACCTCAGCCGGCGCGCCCGTCGCCTGCTCGAGCGAACCGCCGGACCGGACGAGGCGGACCAGCTCTTCTAGCGACGCGTGAGCGACGACCGCCGCGACGACGAGCGCTTCCATGCGCTGGCCGAAGACGCGCCCGAGCTCACCGACCGTCCCGGCTGGCGCATCGGCGTGAAGCGGCTGGCCGTCGACACGAGACCGCTCCGCTACCGCCACTTCCGGAACCTCTGGATCGGCCAGTCGATCTCGTTCTTCGGATCGAACATCACGTACGTCGCGATCCCGTACCAGCTGTACCAGCTGACGGGATCGACGCTCCTCGTCGGGCTGATCGCCCTCGCCGAGCTCGCGCCGCTGCTGACGCTCGCGGTAGTCGGAGGGACGATCGCCGACGCCGTCGACCGCCGGCGCCTGCTCCTGATCACGGAGATCGGCCTCGTCATCTGCTCCGCCCTGCTCGTGCTGAACGCGACGCTCGCCGAGCCCCGCGTGTGGGCGCTGTTCGTGCTCGCGGCGGCGATCACGTCGTGCTGGGCGCTCGGCTCGCCGGCCCTGCGCTCGCTGACGCCCCGCCTCGTTCCCGAGGACCAGCTCGCGTCCGCGTCACTGCTCAACAGCGCGTACCACAGCCTCGGCGCGGTGGCCGGGCCCGCGACCGGCGGGCTGCTGATCGCCGGGATCGGGCTGACGGGGACGTACCTGATCGACGTCGTGACCTTCGGAGCGTCGCTCCTCGCGATCTGGCTCCTGCCGTCGTTTCCGCCGCACGAGGAGGCCGAGCGGGCCGGTCTGCGCTCGATGGTCGAAGGCTTCCGGTTCGTGCTCACGCAGCCGGTGATCCTCGGGATCTTCCTGCTCGACACGAACGCGATGGTCTTCGGGATGCCGAGCGCGCTCTTTCCCGCGTTCGCGGAACACCGCTTCGACGGGGGCGCCGGCGTGGTCGGCCTGCTCTACGCCGCGCCCTACGCAGGCGCGCTCGCAGCGACGTTGCTGTCCGGCTGGGTGAGCCACGTCCGTCGGCAGGGGGTCGCCGTCGCCATCGCGGCCGCCCTCTGGGGTCTGGCGATCCTTCTCTTCGGTTTGGCCACGTCGCTGGTCCTGGCGCTCGTGATGCTCGCGCTCGCGGGAGCCGCGGACAACGTCAGCGCTGCCCTCCGTTCGGCGATCGTGCTCGTCGCGACGCCGGACGAGATGCGCGGACGCGTGTCCGGGATCGAGCTCGCCCAGGTCGCCAGCGCTCCCACGCTCGGAAACGTCGAGGCCGGCGTCGTCGCCTCGCTGACGAGCCTGCGCTTTTCCGTGGTCTCTGGCGGCGTCCTCTGCATCGCGGGGACGGCGGTCATCCTGGCGCTCTTCCAGGTGCTGCTCCGCTACGACGCCCAGCGACCCCGCGAATGAGGCTCGGCACGGACTTCTTCGCCCGCTCGGTCCACGAGGTCGCACCGGACCTGATCGGCGTGACGCTGCTGGTCGACGGCGTCGGGGGCTCGATCGTCGAGGTCGAGGCCTACGATCACGAGGACCCCGCCGCCCACGGCTACCGCGGCCGCACCGAGAGGAACGCCTCCATGTTCGGCCCGCCGGGCCACGCCTACGTCTACCGCTCCTACGGCATCCACTGGTGCCTGAACCTCGTCTGCGAGGAGGAGGGCAGCGCCAGTGCCGTGCTGATCCGCGCGCTCGAACCCGCACACGGACTCGACGAGATGCGCTCGCGCCGCGGCCTCGAAGATGCGCGTCTCCTCTGTTCGGGGCCAGGCCGCCTCTGCCAGGCGCTCGGCGTCACGAGAGCACATGACGGCCTTCCGCTCGACCGACGTCCGTTTCAGCTTCACGCGCGCGAGACCGAGCCCGAGATCGCCACAGGCCTCCGAGTCGGCATCACCAGGGCCGCGGAGCGACCGTGGCGGTACGCCCTCGCCGGCTCGAGGTTCCTCAGCCGCCCCGTGCGACCAGGATGATCGACCCGCCTGGAACCAGCGCTGTCCCCGGCTTCGGGCTCTGAGCGACGACGCGACCGTCGCCGCGCACCTCGGTCTCGAGCTTCAGCCCCTCGAGCTTCTCCTTCGCGTCGTCGACGGACAGGCTGATCACCTTCGGGATCACCCCGTGCTGCGGCTTCGCGAGCACGAGGATGACGCGCTCGCCGGCAGAGACGCGCTTCCCGGCCTTCGGATCCTGGCGGACGACGACGTTCAGGGGCTGACCGGCCACCGCCGGCTTGTAGATCGCGAGCGGCGACAACGGCGTCGAGGCCACCTGCTTGCGGGCTTCGTCGATCGGGACGCCGACGACCTTCGGCACCTCGACCTCGTTCGGCTTGCAGTCGGCCGTCTTCCGCGGTGTCTCGCCGTAGAAGACGAGCACCTGGTGCGCGCCCCGGCAGTAGCCGTTGTCCGCCTGGAGGACTCCGTCGCGCAACACGACGGACCGAGACTCGGCCGGCGAGTAATCAGGCGGCGGGAATGGCGTCGGCTTCCAGTTCTTCACCTGCACTGCCTTCTCCATGAAGCTCTTCCAGATCAGCGCGGGATAAGTGCCGCCGGCGACCGCGTCACCGTGGAACTCGGTCAGCATCGGCCGCAGCTGGCTTGGATACCCGACCCAGACGGCGACGGCCAGCTGCGGCGTGTAGCCGACAAACCAGGCATCGCCATAGTTCTCCGTCGTCCCGGTCTTGCCCGCCACCGGCCGGTGGTCGGGTAGCGCGGCCGCGCGCCCGGTCCCCTGGCGGACGACCCCTTGCAGGATGTCGTTGACGATCGCGGCCTTGGCGGGGTCGAGGGCGTGGTGCACCTTGGCCTCGTTGTCCTCCACTTGACCGTCGCGCTCGACCGAGACGATTGCCCGCGGCGAGTTCCCGAAGAGCGAGCCGTCGACTCGCACGCCGCCGTTCGCGAAACCGGAGAACGCCCGCGCCATCTCCAACGGGTTGACGGCCTCGGCTCCGAGCCCGATCGCGTAGTACGAGTGGAGGCGGGTCGTGATGCCGAGCTGCTTCGCCGCGTTGACGACCGCGCGCGGCCCCACGAGCTGCGTCAGCTGGGCATAGACGGCGTTGTCCGAGTGGATCGTCGCGTTGCGGAGGTCGATCGTCCCCAGGTAGCTCTGGTCGTAGTTCTCGACCTCCCACATCCGCCCGTCGGCCCAGATGTCGACCGGCTTCGAGACGAAGGTGTTCGACGTCGAGAGCCCCTCGCGCAGCGCTGCCGTCAACACGAACGGCTTGAAGGACGACCCCGCCTGGCGCTCGCCCTGGACAGCCAGGTTGAACTGGCTCTCGCGGAAGTTGGAGCCGCCGACCATCGCCATCACGCGACCGGTTCGCGGCTGGACGGCGACGAGCGCCGCCTCCGGCCCGACGTCGGTCAGCCACTTCGCGATTGCCTTCCGCGCCAGTTCTTGGAGCCCGAGGTCGATCGTGGTCTTCACGCGCAGCCCGCCGCCGAAGACCTCCTGCGCGCCGTACTTGTCGACGAGCTGCTGCTTGACGTAGTTGACGAAGTACGGCGCCTCGTCTCCGGCCAGCGAGCCGGGGAGCCGGATGGTCTCGGGCTTTGGGATCGGCGCTTCCTGTGCGGTCACGTACTCGACTTCGCTGATGACGCCTTGGTCGCGCATCATCGTCAGCACGAGGTCGCGCCGCTCGCTCGCGGCGCGCGGGTTCGTCTTCGGATCGAAGCGCGTGGGATCGGTCGGGATGCCGGCGAGGAGCGCCGCCTCCGGCAGCGTGAGCGCCTTGGCGGAGTGCCCGAAGTACACGCGCGCGGCCTGCTCGACGCCGTACGCACCGTTGCCGAAGTAGATCGTGTTCAGGTACTCGGTCAGGATCTTCTCCTTCGACCACTGCTGCTCGAGTTGCCACGCGAGCGCCGCTTCGCGGAGCTTGCGCCCGATCGAGCGCTGGTTCTTCACGTAGACGTTCTTGACGAACTGCTGCGTGATCGTCGAACCGCCCTGCACGGCCGACTGGTTGCGGATGTCGGCCCAGAACGCGCGCACGATCGCTCTCGCGTCCACCCCGCGGTGGTCGAAGAATCGCCGGTCCTCGACGGCGACGATCGCCTGCTTCATGACTGGCGCGATCTGCTCCGACTCGACGATCACGCGGTTCTCACCGCCCCTCAGCACGGCGAGGTTGCGGTCGCCTTCGAAGTCGAGGATGTAGCTGTTCTCCTCGCGGGTGACCTGGCGCGACGGATCGAGGCGTGGGATCTCCTTCGCGACCGCGGTCATGAAGCCGAAGCCGAACGACGCCGAGCCCAGCAGGCCCAGCACGAGGAGGAGGGCGAGGAGCCTGAGCTTGCGGATCCGGCCCCGACCGTTCCGTCCGTTCGTGGTCGGGGGATCGCTCTTACGTCTGCGCGGCAAAACCGGCGGATTCTAGCTGGCTAGACTCGCGCCTCCATGGGCCTTGCAGAGCTCACGCGGAACGCCGTGCACGTCGAGCCGGAAGGCGAGCTGGAGCGCAAGCTCGCGCTCGGCCGGCCGTTACGCGTGAAGCTTGGGATCGACGTCACGGCGCCCGACGTCACGCTCGGCCACGCCGTCCCGCTTCAGCGTATGCGCGCGTTTCAGGACGAGGGTCATACAGGCGTCCTGATCGTCGGCGACTACACGACGCGGATCGGGGACCCGTCCGGGCGGTCGGCGGAGCGACCGATCCTCGCCGAGGCGGACATCGACCGCAACGCGCAGACGTACTTCGACCAGGCGACGAAGATCATCGACCCCGAACGCACCGAGGTTCGCTTCAACAGCGAGTGGCTCGGGAAGCTGGACTTTGCCAAGACGCTGGCACTGACGCGGACGATCACCGTCGCCCGCCTGCTCGAGCGCGACGACTTCGCGAAGCGCTATGCGGCGGGCGCGCCGATCTCGGTGTCGGAGCTGCTCTACCCGCTCATGCAGGCATACGACTCGGTCGCGATCGAGGCCGACGTCGAGCTCGGCGGCACCGACCAGCTCTACAACCTCCTCGCCGGCCGCGACGTCATGCAGGCGTACGGTCTCGAGCCCCAGGTCGCTCTGACGACGCCGCTGCTCGTCAGCTACGACGGCGCTCGGATGAGCTCATCGCGCGGGAACTACATAGGGCTGGCGGAGCCGGCGGAGGAGCAGTTCGGCAAGGCGATGCGAATCTCGGACGAGCTGCTCCCAGACTGGTACCGGCTCGTCCTCGAGCACGAGCCGCCCGACGGCGACCCGATGGCGGCCAAGCTCCAGCTCGCGCGTGCGGTCGTGCGTCGCTCGCACGGTGCGGAGGCGGCGAGGAGCGCCGAGGAGCACTTCACGCGCGTCGTCCGGGAAGGCCGCGCGCCCGACGACGTTCCCGAGGCGATGCTCCCAGGGGAAGATCCGGTTCATCTACCGGCGCTTCTGGCCTCCGTGTTCGGGCTCTCGACAAGCGAGGCCCGCCGCCTGATCTCGCAGGGCGGCGTCCGCGTCGACGGCGAGGCGTTGACCGATCTCGACGTCCCGCGCACGTCCCTCGAAGGGGCTCTGCTACAGGCCGGAAAGCGCCGATACATCCGCTTGACAGCGCCCTAGGCATTGCTATCATGCTCCGGCTGCCTCGCGAGAGGCGGCTGTAGGAAAGTCCCCGAAACGACCAGGAGAGCCCTTCGAACAAGCCGGATACGAGCAGTTTCCGAGCATTGAGGGGCCTCCGCGAGTCGGAGGCTTTTTTACGGCCGGTTCCAGGTGGCGCGGTCTTTGAAAACTCAACAGCGTGCGTTTACGTCGAGACCCGATCGGCTCCGCTTGCGGTGCCGTGAGGGAATCATGAAAGCCACCGTCGTCCCCTCGGGGATGACTTTGAGGCTCTCTAAAGACGAAAGCTTCGAGCCTTCGGGCTCGGAACACTTTCTTCACGGAGAGTTTGATCCTGGCTCAGGACGAACGCTGGCGGCGCGCTTAATACATGCAAGTCGAGCGAGAACCAGCCCTTCGGGGCTGGGGACAGCGGCGAACGGGTGAGTATCACGTGAGTAATCTGCCCTCGGCACCGGGATAGCCCGGGGAAACCCGGATTAATACCGGATGGCCTCACGAGCCCTTGGGCTCATGAGAAAAGGTAGCTTCGGCCTCCGGCCGAGGAGGAGCTCGCGGCGGATTAGCTTGTTGGCGGGGTAATGGCCCACCAAGGCGACGATCCGTAGCTGGTCTGAGAGGACGATCAGCCACACTGGGACTGAGACACGGCCCAGACTCCTACGGGAGGCAGCAGTAGGGAATCTTGCGCAATGGGCGAAAGCCTGACGCAGCGACGCCGCGTGCGGGAAGAAGGCCTTCGGGTTGTAAACCGCTTTCAGGAGGGACGAAGCCACTCGGGTTAATAGCCCAGAGGGTGACGGTACCTCCAGAAGAAGC
>DATFQN010000007.1:0-41933 GCA_035264165.1 Gaiellaceae bacterium | reverse complement strand
GCGGACGCCACGCGGCGAATCGGGGAAGGGCGGTCGCGCGAGCTGACGATCTTCGTTCCGTCGCCGGGGTCGGGCCGGGCCTGTGCCGACGGCGCTGCCACCGCCGCGACGGCGAATGCGAGAACAAACAACTTGGTGGTGAACCGCTTCCTGCGTTGCATCTCAACTCCCTCTCTCGTGTTTCCTGCCATGACTCGACCGTACGGCGGGCGGGCGTTCCTGTCGTTCACAGCCGCGACAGCAGAAGTGTCAAGCTCTTGATAGAGCGAGGGAGTGGCAGCTCTTCTCGGGCGTGCCCCATTGAGGCTGGCCGCCCACTCACGAGCACGGACGGCCGCTCCTGGCGCGGTGCAACGTTGGGCGTTCTCGACGACGATGATTGCGGTCAACGCCGGCAGACTCGTCTCTGATACGCGTGCCTACGTTGTCATCGGCACGCGCGGGCCGACGCTGCTCGCGAAGACCTCAACGGCGGCGGTCGTGGTCGGCCGTGCGCTGGCCGCGCTTGAGACGCCTACGAGCCACGCAGGAATGCCGCCAGCGCGGCACGGCCGGAGTTCGTCTGCGCACGAAGCTGGGTGCTGTGGCCAGCGCCGCGGACGATCCCATCCTCGCGCACCCTTTGCTCGGACCGGCTTACACAGTCACGTCCCGAGCAGCCATGTGACCATGTCAGTCGAGCTGCTCTAGCCTCGGCGGTGGGCCGGGTCGCGTTGCAGCGCCCGGGCGTTCAGCTCGCCGCCCGCCCCTCGTCGCTGCCGCGATTGACGGTCCGTTGTCCATCGGCAATGGTTCGGCGGGCCGATGCCGTCCGGCCAATGCGAATCGCTTACGTCAAGCGAGCAGATAAGCCTCTGGCTCATTCATGCCCGAGTGCGGTCGAGCGAGTGGGCGAGGGGCTTGCTTCGACCGGGCTCTTACACCGTCTGGGCATTCGCTGCGACTTACGCGGTCTGTCAGCTGCTGAAAGAACAGGAGGTTCCGTCGAAGACCGCGTGGACGAGCGGCCATCCGCTTGGGTGGCTCCTTCTGATCACCGGCGTGCTCGCGCTCGTCGGCGGCTCGCTGGTCCTGATTGGCTTCGGGCGCGTCGTGACTAAGCAACAGCAGAATGTTGAGCTCGATGAGGCGTGCCGTGGCCTCTGGGCGTTCGTCGTCGATGTTCTCGGCCTGGAAATGAGAGCGGTTGGCGTTCACGTTTGGAGCGTCAAAGGCCTGAAGGGATCTCGCTATCTCGACAGGCGCTCGACCTTCGTGATCGAACCCAGGCGCGAGACGCAGGTGATCTGGCGGAAGGCCAAAGGAGCGATCGGCGTAGCCTGGGATGAGGACGAGCCGAAGATCGCGAACGTTGAGCATCTGGTCGAGCGCGGCCCGGATGAAACACAGTTCTGTGCGATCCCACGCGCCGAGCGCTTCGGTCTGAGCTGGCGAGAGTTCCGGCGGTCACGCCACTATCGCGCGATCCTTGCGACGCCCCTTCGCGCCCGCGGGCGTGTGCGAGGCGTCTTGTCAGTTGATATTCAGGTAGACGGCCAGGCTGACAAGCTCGATACTCTGAGCCAAGACCCACAGTTCAACAACGTCCTGACGGTCTGTGAGGCTGTGCTGGGGCGTAGACGCTGACGGAAAGGAGCACCTGCATGTCGAAGAAAACCGCCGCCAGCGGCAAGTGGACGATTCGGTCTGCCTCGGACACCAAGCGCGGTCGTGTCACCAGCACGACTGTGCGCGAGCTGTCCCAGACAAAATCGCTGCGCGGCGTCGCGAAGATCGCGAAGAAGTACGCGAAGTAGCGGCGCGGCCGTCCGGTCCCTTCACTGCTCAGGCGGCGCCTTTACACGGTCCGGGCGCCGCGTTAGAGTTGGACGGGTAGATCTAACTTTTGGAACCCGACAAAGGAGGCCGAATGGCCGAAGACGAAACGCCCTTTCAGACGAACCTGCGTCGTCTGATCCACTTTGAGCACCGGTCCGGACGCGAGGCGGCCGCGGCGCTCGGCGCCACCGAGCGAACGATCTCGCAGTGGTTGACTGGCAAGCGCTACCCAAGCGGCGAGATGCTGGCGCGGATTGACCGAACGTACGGGGTCAGCCCGCGTGAGCTCGACCTGGACCCTGTCGAGTTCGCCCAGCGGCTCGCCGATCCCGATCGTATGACCTACGCGGCTCGGCTGCTCGGACAGATCGCTGAGTCACACGCGGAGCGCGTCAAGCACATCGGAGCTCGGCACCAGCGGGTCGTGCCGATGGAGAAGGCCAAGAAGTCGTGAAGTGCCCCCGGCAGGAATCGAACCTGCGCGCCCGGTTTAGGAAACCGGCGCTCTTTCCACTGAGCTACGGGGGCAAGCTCCGCAGCGGTATATGAAACATTCTGCCCTCGATCCCGGTGTCCATCACAAGCGGCTGGTTCTGAAACCGCTGTTGCCCGCCGACTTCCGTTCAGCCTTCCCGACCTCCGCTTTGTTGCACACCCCACCGGTCTCGGAGACCGATATCCCGGCGGAGAGGCGCATGGTTATTGGCCGCACGACACCTGTGCGACAGAGGTCAAGCCGATCCCGGCCGATGGAGGTCGCTCCTGGTCGACCCCTACCCTGCAAGGCCGGGGGTACCCCGAATCCCGCTCGTGCGCGCGGCCGCTGCCGTCCGTTGTGGGCGTTGCAACGGCTCAGCCGCACTGCTACGGGACTGAGTCCGCGAGTCGGCGCGCCTCCATCGTTAGCAGGAGCGCGTCGAGCGGGCGCTCGTCGCCACGCACCAGGGCGGCTCGTGCTCCCTTCAACGTCGCGTCTGCATGCTCGAGCAGCTCGAGCGCAGTGGCATCCTCCGTCGTTTCCCGCTTGGCGTCGACGGCGCGGAGAGCGTCGGCGTGCGCGGCGAGCGCGCGGTCGAGCAGTTCCGGCGCCTCCGTCGAGAGCACGCTGATCGCCCTCAGGTACTCGTGGATCTCCGCGACGTCGCGCTGGAGCCGCGCATAGTCGGCAGCCGTGCCCGTGCTCCGGAGCAGCTCGAGCTCCGACCGCGCCGCAGCGACCTTCTCACGCATCTCGCGGTAGGTCTCCGCGAGCTGCGAGTTGGTGTCGCGGTCGTCGCCGTGCAACGTCCATGCCGCCACGAGCTGCGCGTTCTCCAGGGGGTCCGCAGGCAGCGCACGCTCGAACTCGGTCAGCCGTGCGTCGAGAAGCCGCTCGACCTCATCGAACCGCCCTGCGCGTCCGCCGCGCCGATACGTGTGCACGAGCAGAGCGATCACGCCCACAGCCACGAGCGGAGCGACCACTGGCCCCGCGCCGCCCGCAAGCACGAGACTCGTGCTGAGAGTCCAGATCAGGAACCAGCCTGCCACGATGTAGCCGAAGAGGCGCACACAGCCGATATCGGTGGCGAGGGCCGCGCACTTGACGGTCGCGCAGAGGACGTGCGACTCGCGGCAAACGGCACCGCGCGCGCAGGCGGCCGGCTGCACGCTTTTGAGGGCTGCCTGGTCGGCGGAGCTCAGCGCTCGCGCCGCTGCGCGCGGCGCAGAGCGTCGAGCCGGCGCCGCGCCTGCTTCGTCGGGCGCCCGCCGAGGTCGGCTCCGAGCGGCCGGGCGAGCCGCCGCTCGAGCACGTACTGCTCGCGCGCGGCGCGCGACTCCGGCGTTTCGGCGAACATCGTCGCCGCCACGCTCGCGGGCCCGCGGCGCTCAGCGACCTCGACCACGGCCACCGTCCGACGCGCCGTCCCAATCGTCGCCTCGACCGTGTCCCCAGCGTGGACGAGCTTCGACGGCTTCACGCGCTCCCCGTTGACGTGTACCCGCCCCCCGAGGACGGCCTCGGTCGCCGCACCGCGCGTCTTGAAGAAGCGCGCCGCCCAGAGCCACCTGTCGATCCGCACCTGGTTCACGACCGCCATGATCGCAGCCGATGATCCGCGAGCGCTTCACCGCACCGCTCCTCGCCGGGCCGCGCGCGCGGAGGTACCCCCTCAGCGCCGCTTGGCGCCCGGGTCCCTTCTGCCGGCCAGGCCGACGCGGAGGGTGCGCAACTGATCGACAACAAGAACCTCACCCCCCCGCAAGCGATCCTCGCCCGCCTCGTTCAGATAAAGGGGGTCGCCCTGTGCGACCGGCTGGGGACGACGGAAAGACCCCGCTACCTGCTCATTACGGACGAGATGGAGCAGGCCTGCCCGGCATTGTCGGGCGTGCCGCAGGAGCGCCGCGTGTCGATGGGCGCCGGAGCGGCCTCACAGTCCAGCCCTTAGACGGTGGTTGGCTACAACCAGCGGAGTGCCCCCGGCGTGAGTCGAACACGCGCACGCGCTTTAGGAGAGCGCTGCTCTATCCACTGAGCTACGGGGGCTCGGGGGACAGGGTACCGCGGGCTCGGTTCAGTCCCTCTGCCGTCGGGGCGTGAAAGCCTTTGTTCATAAGGAGCGAAGTTCAAAGTACCGCTGCTCTATCCACTGAGCTACGGGGGCTCGAGAGGGGTCAGCGTAGCCGCGCACCGCGGTCGTTCGTAGCGCGATGCATCCCCCGAACGGGGGATGCATCATCACAGCTCCACCGCGATGCTTCGTGAGGGCGTTTCTCCTGATGAACGCCTAAGAAAGGAATGCGGCCATAGTGAATATTCGTCGAGTGCTCGTGGCGGACGACCATCGACTCATGCTGGCCGCCGTGAGGCGGGCGCTTGCCGAAGCGGAAGATTTCGAGATCGTCGATGAGGTCTCAGTCGGCAGCCGCGTACTCCCCGCCGTGCGGGAGACGAAGCCAGACGTCGTGCTGCTCGACCTGCGCATGCCCGAGCTCGACGGTCTCACCTGCCTGCAACGGCTCCGCAAACACCACTCGGCCGTCGCGGTCGTGATCCTCTCGAGCTACAGCGACGACGCCCAGATCGAAGCCGTGCGGCAGGCAGGTGCAGTCGGGTACATCGTCAAGACGGTCAAGCCTGTCGATCTGCCGGCCGTGCTTCGGACTGCGCTCTCTGGAAAGCCCTTCGCGGTCTGGGGGGCCGAGGAGGATCAAGGCGCCGGTCCGACCGAAGCGAGCGCGCTGAGCGAACGCGAAGAGGCTGTTCTCACGGCGGTGGCGCGCGGGCTCTCCAATCGGGAGATCGCTCGTGAGCTTTGGATCAGCGAGCAGACGGTCAAGTTCCACCTCCGCAACGTGTATCGGAAGCTCGGCGTTTCGAACCGCACCGAAGCCGCTCGCCATGCGTACTCTGGGGGCCTCTCGGCAGGCGCCGGCGTCGTCGTCGGTTCGGGCTACCAGGTGCCCGCGCAGTGAGCAGCACGGTCGCGGCCAACGCGGAAGGAGATGCAGGGGTGATTGCCGGGCCGGCTGCCGCGAGCGAGCGCCTGCTGATTCGCCTTGGGTTCGACCTCCACGACGGCCCGCTGCAACAGGTCCACGTTCTCGCTCAGGATCTGCGCCTGCTCCGCCAACAAGTGCTCGCATTGGTTGCAAGTGAGCATGGCGAGCCGATCACCGGTCGCTTCGCCGACCTCGAGTCGCAGCTTGCAGAGCTCTATCGTGACCTGCGCGACCTGGCCCACTCGCTCGAGCCACGCTCATTGCTCGAGCAGCCCCTTCCGGCCGCGGTGGCGCGAGAGCTCGCGGCCTTGAATCGGAGGACGGGCATCTCGACCTCGCTCGTGCATGAGGGATCCTTCGATGGGCTCAGCGCTTCCCAGCGAATCGCGCTCCTGCGAGTCCTTCAGGAGGCGCTCAGCAACGTCAGACAGCACAGCGCCTGCCGCGACGTTGAAGTGATCCTGCGCCGGGATGGCGTAGACGCGGCAGTCCTGATTGAGATCCGCGACGACGGCCGAGGGTTCGACCCCGCAAAGCTGCCCGACGGGGATAGCCGGACTGGTATCGGCCTCGCGGGGATGCACGAGCGCCTCAGGCTGCTCGGCGGCCGACTCGAGATCGAGAGCGCGCCCGGCGGGCCCACTATTGTCACGGCCACCCTGCCGGCCTGGCTCCCCCTGGCCGCAGCGCCCGCCTGAGCCGCCTTCCGCGCGCACTACTCTTTCGCGCGCACGAACCACCCGGTCGGGCCCCGATCGGTGCCGGTTCGTCCTTGATAATTCAAGGGGTTCATGAGGCTTCAGCTCAGTCATCCCGGGCTCGCGCCTGATCTCGTTCGTGCGCTGAACGAGACCGATTGCATAGCTGCCCAAACCGCGGACGACACAGTCGAGGTGTTCGTGCCTTGGCTCCCCGACGGAGGGGACACGACGCACGCCGGGATCGAGCTGTTGTTCTTCGTCAGAGCCTGGGCATCAGATCGCCCCGCGTTCCGGGCGACGCTGCTCGAGGCGACGTAGCCGGCCCTAAACGGCGCCGCGGAGCTGGTCGAGACAGACCTTCAAGAACCAGATCGACGCGAGAAACGCGTAGGTCAACACGGGGACGATTGCGACGACCAGCACGAGAACCGCCATTGACGGAATCGCCTCGACGCCGATATCGAGCACGCTCGCGCCGACGGGAAGCAGCGCGAGAGAGATCAGCATGCGCAGCAGCGCTCCCTTGATCGTCGCGGGAGCCGCGCCTGGCCAGCGGATGTACGACCAGAGCGCGAGCGCCGCAGTACCTACAGTGAACGCCATCAGCAGATAGTTCGCCGTCACGTCGACTCCCTCTAGGGGTTCGCTCTTCTTGGACCCTAGCTCTTCCATCGGTCGCGCCGTTGTTAAACATGAGGTCCGCCGCGCTCGTCTCCGAGCGCGGAGAGGAGCGTTTGCCGGCTAGTACCGGATCTTGAGCGTGCAGGTCGCCGGCAGGTAGCCGGTCTTCGCGACTCGGAAACTCAATCTGCGCCGTATCAGCGTCTTGCCGGGGAGGAGCTTTCTCACCTTGAAGGTGACCCTGCCGTACCTGTTCGTTTTCGCGCTGCGCGGCGTGACGCGCGGGGCGCCCGTGCGCACGAGTGCACCGCGAACGGCCCGGCCGTTGGCCTTGGCCGTCACGATGACGCGTCGGCCCTTCTTCGTCTTCAGGAGTCTCGCCGAAGGCCTCAGTCGCGTCAGCGCGGCGGGGCTGCGGCCGGACGCCGTCGGGAGGCTGAACTGGTGCGGGGTGCTGAAGTCTCCGATGTTCCTGTCCTCGTCCTGGGCGGCGACCCGCCACCAGAAGCTCCCGCCTGACAGGTAGGAGGAGGAGATGAGAGTCGGCGCATAGCTTGTGTTGTCGGTGTCGACCTGCTCCACGGTTCCCTGGAAGTCGGCCCGCTGCGAGATCTGAACGCGATAGTTCTTGGCGCCCGGTTTTACGTTCCACGAGAGCAGCACGGAGACGCCGCTCACTTCGGTCTTGGCACCCCCGGGCTCGCCGATCGTCCGCGTATACGGCTTCGTGGCCGACCAGGCGCCCGGCTGGGTCGCCGACCCGCTCGGCTTCGGGAAGACGGCGCGAACACGCCAGCCCCAGTTGCCCGTTCCCGTCATCTTGATGGCGGTGAACGCGGCCGAGCGGAAGTTGGTGAACTCGGAGTGGTCGCCATCAGGCTCGTCCACGGCGATGTCGTAGGACACCGCGCCGGTAATCGGGGCCCACGTCCAGAGGGGGATGCTCTCACCCGAGGCCGGGTTGCCCGCGCTCGGCGCCGGTGAGGGCAACTTGCGCTGGAAGGTGCCGGTCGTAGACCAGGTGAGCCCGATCAGGTTCTCGTCGTCGGCGCGTACGCGCCAGTACAAGACGGTGTCGGCGGGATAGGACGTGTTGCTCGTGTACGCGGTGGAGTCCGTGAGGACGTCGTCGGCGAGCGAGCCGAAGGTCGGGTCGTCCGAAACCTGCACCCGGTAGCGGCGTGCGCCCTCGACCGGAAGCCAGCGGAACGTCGGCTGAAGCGCGACAGCCGCACCGTCCGCCGGAGCTGTGCGCGTCGGCGGTACAGACTGCTTCTCGAAGCTCGCGGGAGAGGCCAGGAGCGGGTTGGCGGTCGCCAGTGTCCCCAACTTGCCGATCGCCGGCAGTACTGCCCAGTAGTACGACGTCGTCTCGTCCGGGTACGTCGTGGGCTTGACCGCGCTGCGCGGAGCGTAGACCGGCAGCTGCGTGAAGGCGTAGTCGACGATGTTGCTGAAGCTCGGATCCTTCGAAACCAGGACGTAGTACGACTGATGGCCGGAGGTGAACGCGGAGTCGGTGACGTAGGCCAGCGGCGTCCCGGTCGCATGCACGGCCGCACTCAACGCGTGGGCAGGATCGCTCTCGATCATCACCGCCAGCGAGCCGAGGTCGGTGTCCGCGTAGACATATGTCCAGGACCCGCTCGACGATGTGAGCACGAGCTCGTCCTTCGACGTGTCTGCGACATGCTCCCGGACGGTGACGGAGAAGCTCGCCGGGAGCGACGAGGACTCGCTGATCGTCAGCGCCTCGACGTTCGACGTGTTCCGCAGCGTCTTCCGCGGCATTCGTGGCGTCGGCTTCCAGCTGAAGAAGGGCGTACGGCCATGCGTCGTGCCGGTCTGCGGCAGCAGGTAATCGCTGGCACGAAGATAGGAACAGCCGGGGCACTCTCGTTCCGGATCGGGATAGTCAAGGAAGGTGAACGCCCCGCCGGTGCCATCGTCCAGGTACGTGTAGTCACCGTAGACCTCGCCGCCGGCGCTGTCGCGGTCGCTGCGCGCGCGGACACGGGCACAGTACTTCTGCCCCGGCGCGAGGACGGTTGTGTCGGAGGACACGGCAGTCGAGTCGGGGTAGGGCTTGATCCCCGACCAGCCCGACCCGAGCGGCGCCCAGAACGGCACGCTCGTCTTCACGCGCCACTGTTGCGTCGCCGGCGCAGTCCAGTCGCAAAGCCCAAACCGAAACGGGGTGACGTCCACCTCGTAGGAGGCACCGCCCGGCACCGGATCCCAGCGGAGCACCGGCGCGCGGGTCTGATAACCGGGTGTCGCCGCGTCTGTGTCCGAGCCGGGATCGCTGAGGTGATCGCGCATGCGCAGGTTCTTGATGCTCGGCGCCGGCGTGGGCCCCACCTTGTCGAACGTCTTCGTGAAGGGCGCGCCGACGTTCCAGAGACCCGCGTTGCCGCTCGTGTCGAGAGCGCGGACCCGCCAATGGTACGTGTTGTCCTTCAGCACGACGGTGGGCGCGTAGGAGTTGCCGATAACGGGGCTCGTGCAGCAGACCTTCGATCCGGGCGCGAAGTCGACCGACGGGTTGAGCTCGAGCTCGTACCTCGCTGCGCCGGCGACCGGGTCCCACGAGAGGAAGGGGTCGAACACCTCGGGCGCATCGAAGATGTCATCGACGCGCGTGGGCGTGCTGGTCGGCCAGGTCCACGTGAACGACTGGACCGGCGACGGCGCACCCCGGTGCCCCTGCGCGTCGATCGGCGTCACGCTCCAGTAGTACGTCCCCGGCGACAGCAGGGTCGCCCGCGGTGCGTAGACCGTGCCCGACGTCTCGTCCTTCGGGTTGACGATCGTGCCGAGCGACGAATCCGTCCCGATCGACACGATGTACTTCGCCGCGCGCGGAACCGGTGACCAGCGCAGCACGAGCGGATGCGTCGGGTGCACCATGATCGCGCCCTGGGCCGGCGACTGAACCGCGGGCACCGACGTCCACGATTTGACGATCGCCCTTGGGGGCGTCCAGCCCGAAGGGGTGCCGGTCTTCTCGAGCGCGCGGACGCGCCACCAGTAGGTGCCGTTCGGCACGGTTTTCTTGAGCGTTGCCCGGGTGTTGCGTGTCGTGAACTGGTCCTCGCCTCGGCCGAGAATTGGTGAGTTCATGCCGGGGTCGGCGGCGAGCTGAAACTCGTATCGGTCGGCCTTCGCGACGGCGGCCCACGAGAACGAGGGCAGTGCCTCGACCACGAGGCCGTTCGCCGGCGCTACGAGCGTCGGCGCGGCGAGCGCCGAGCCGGAGGCAGCCTCCTGTCCTCGCGCCTCCGCGGCTGAAGTGAACGCGAGCAGCGCGGCCAGCAACGCCGCACCTGCAGCCACGATCGCAAACCCGTTCCGGAGCATGGCCCGATACTCAGCCGGACGCCGGCCGGGCTCCACACGCACAGGAGTGGTCCCGGCTACCCGATCGGTTCCCTGCCGGTTCACGAGGAAGAGAGGAACCTCGCGATCTCCAGCAGCACCGGGCCGAGGGTCATGATGAACAGCGCCGGGAGGATCAGGCCGATCAGCGGGAACAGGATCTTCGTCGGCGTCTTCTGTGCACGCTCCTCGGCTGCCCGGCGCCGCCGCTTTCGCATATCGATCCCGAGCTCGCGGAGGATCGTCCCGATCGAGACGCCGAGCGACTCTCCCTGTACGAGCGCCTGCGTGAAGGCCCGCGTCGCCGGGCTGTCCACGCGCGCCGCAAGGTTTCGCAACGCTTCCTCCGGAGTCAGGCCGAGGCTCTGCTCTCGGAGCGCGAGTCGGAGCTCCTGGCCGAGGGGGCCCTCGATGCTGCGCGAGGCAAGCTGAAGCGCGGCCGCGAAACCCACGCCTGCCTCGACGGTGGTGACGAGCAGGTCCACGAGCTCCGGAACCTCGCGGTCGATCCGTTCGAGCCGCAGGCGGGCTCGACGCTGCACGATGACGTAGGGCAGGTACCAGCCCATCAGCGTGAGCACAACGCCTGCGAAGAGCAGCCGCGGCTGGAGCGCGCCGTTCAGCGAGAGCAGAAGGAGCAGCCCGGGGCCGACGAGCGCCGCGAGGATGCGCAAACCGACGAACGAGGCGACGGAGGTCCCGTACATGCCCGCCGAGGTAAGAAGCCGGCGGAGTTCCTGCTCACGTGACCTCAGACGTTCGAAGCGGGTGAGCGCCCTCTCGCCCGTCGCTGCGGCAAGCTTCGCGAGGGTCTCCCGCAGGTGGGTTGCCCCCTCGTCGTCGAGGGGCTCGGCCGTGCGGAAGCCGTACGCGGCGATCTGCTCGAGCGTCCGCCGATGCTGGGTGCGTCCGAGCGCGAATGACCGTAGAAAGAGCACGCCTGCGGCGCCGAGGAGCGCAAGACCGAAGAGGAGTAGGAGGGACATCGCTAACTCCTAAACGTCGATCTCGATGATGCGTTGGATGACGAGAGAACCCGCCACGACCATCGATGCCGCAATGACGAGCAGCATCTGACCGATCCCGCTCGTGAAGAACGCCTTCATCACGTCGGGGTGCGCCAACCAGAGGACCGCGGTCACGAAGACCGGGAGCCCGGTCAGGATCCAGCGCGCCATCCTGCCCTGCGCGGTGAGCGACCGGACGAGCCTCCGGATGTCTGCGCGCTCGCGGATGGTGGCGACGACGGTGTCGAGGATTTCAGCCGAATTGCCGCCCGATGTGCGCTGCAGCTCGGCGAGGAGCGCGACCTGCTCGATGTCGCGGTTGGCCATCCTGCGGGCGAGCTTCCGGATCGCGTCTTCCGGCAGAACCCCGAGCTGCTCGTCCTGCAACACCCGGGCGAGCTCCGCGCGTGCGGGCTCGCGGGCGTTGTCCACGACCACGCCGAGCGCGCCGTTGAAGCTGTGGCCGGCGCGGAGGGCCGAGGCGAGCACTTGGAGACTGGCGGGAAACTGGTCCGCGAAGGCGCTGCGAACCGCGTTCACCTTCCGTCGCACGATCATCCGGGCGATAAGCGGAGTCGTGAGCCCCAGGAGGGCAAGGAGCGGCAACGACAGCAGAAATGCCGCAAACACGAAGATGAGCGTCCCGCCCAGTGACATGCCCACGACCTGCTTGGGTGTCACGGTCATCCTCGCGAGCTCGAGATCGCGCTCGAGCTGGGCCCACCAACCGCTCGCATATTGCTTGCGGGTTGCAGCCCGCAGCGCCTCGGCCGCCGCCGCACGCTGCGACGGCGCGCTCGGCGCGGCACCCGCAAAGCTCTGGATGCGGTCGACGACCGTCGACTTCGGCCGGCGCGCGAGCAGGAGCAGCAGCCAGCACACGAGCCCTCCGAAGAAGAGGCTGATGAAGAAGGGAGAGCTGCCCGACAGCAGGAACCGGGACACGAATGAGCGGTGGTACGGAGGCAGCAGCGACGGCGTCGGGGCCACGTATTCCGTGGCCACTCGGCCGCTCCCGGCGACGTCGACGTCCACCTTGACCTGCGACATCGGGCGCGCCGCCGAGCGGTAGCGGATGATGTACTCGCCGGCGAGCTTCTCCCCGAGCGCCTCGTAGATCGGCGCCAGCTCGGCCGCCGAGCGAGCCTCGGCGTAGGAACCCCCCGTCCGATCGCCGATCTCCTTGAGCGCCGAGCCATCGAACGCCTGCGAACGAAGGCCGACCGTGAAGACGCGCACCTGCTGTGCCTTCGCCGCCGCGACGACTTCGTCGCGTGGGATCACGCTGCCGACGTCCTCACCGTCGGAGAGCAGGACGATCGAACCTGTCGAGACTCGCGCCTTGCGCAACAGCTCCAGCGAGCGCATGAGGGCGTCGTTGATGTGGGTGCCGTACGCGAGCCGCGGTTTCACCGAGAGTGCGCTTCGCAGAGCGGCGCCGTCCTGCGTAGGAGCGCGCAGCACCGAGACGTCGCTGCTGAACGCGACGATTCCGACCTCCTGCGCCCGTGCGCGATGCGAGACGAACGCACGCCCCGCCTTGAGCGCCGCCACGGCCGGCGCGCCCTTCATGCTCTCGCTGGAGTCCAGTGCGAGCACGACTCCGAAGCGGAGCCCGCTGCTCGCGAGCGGGTCGACGCGCAGCCGGCTTACGCGCAGTCCGTTCTCCCGCACCTCGACGTTGCCGTTGTCGAGATGCGCCGCCGTCGAGATGCTCACGACATACCCGCGCTCCGGGAAGGGCAGGCGGGTGACCGGGGCGATCTTCAGCTCCGAAGATGCTGCCGCTGCGCCGCACAGGACGAGCGCGCCGACGACGGCCGCGAACAGTGCCCGCGCTGGCTTCATCGGTCCTCGCTCCCGGCGACCCAGCTCGCGTCGTGCCCGTTCGCTCCGAAGATCGCCTGTGCCGCTCCGCCGAACAGGTTCGTGGGCAGCTCGATTCCGTGGCGCTCGAACTTGCCGAGGAATCCGGGGCGCAGGCCGGTCGGATGGAGTCGTCCGACGATCTTCCGCTCGGCGTCGAAGCGATCGATCTTGAATTCGAAGAGCTTCTGGAGGGTGATCACCTCGCCCTCCATTCGCTGAACCTCGGAGATTTCGACCACGCGGCGGGAGCCGTCGTCGAGCCGGTCGAGCTGGACGATCAGATCGAGCGCGGATGCCACGTGGCTCCGGATCGCCCTGAGCGGGAGCTCGTAGCCGGCCATCAGCACCATCGTCTCGAGGCGGTTGAGGGCGTCACGGGCGGAGTTGGCGTGCACGGTCGAGAGCGAGCCCTCGTGACCGGTGTTCATCGCCTGGAGCATGTCGAGCGCCTCGGCGCCGCGAACCTCGCCGACGATGATCCGGTCGGGCCGCATGCGCAGTGAGTTCCGGACGAGGTCTCGAATCGTGATCTCACCCTCGCCCTCGATGTTCTTGGGGCGCGACTCGAGTCGAAGCACGTGCCGCTGGTCGAGTTGGAGCTCGGCCGCGTCTTCGATCGTGACGATCCGGTCGCTGTCGGAGATTGCCGCCGACAGGGCGTTCAGGAACGTCGTCTTGCCTGAGCCGGTACCGCCCGAGATGAGCATGCTGAGCTGGGCGCGAATGCAGTGCTGCAGGAACTCCGCCGCCTCCGACGACACCGTCCCGATCTCGATCAGCTCCGGGAGGTGAAAGCGGTTTTGACCGAACTTTCGAATCGTGAGCAGCGGGCCCGAGAGCGAGAGCGGCGGGATGATCGCGTTGACGCGCGACCCATCGGGGAGGCGCGCGTCGACGAGCGGGGACGACTCGTCGATCCGCCGCCCGATCTGGCCGACCATCTTCGTGATGATCCGGCGTAGGTGAGAAGCGTCCGTGAACGTCAGCGTCGTCTGCGAGAGGCGGCCGGCACGTTCGATCCAGATGTCCTTCGGGCCGTTGACCATGATCTCCGAGACCGACGCGTCGGCAAGAAGCCGCTCGAGCGGGCCGTAGCCGAAGATGTCGTCGGCGATTTCGGCCGCCAGCCGCCGCCGGTCTTCGCCTGCCAGCCCCTTCTCCTGGGCGAGCTGGTCGCCGATCTCGAACTCGACGCGGCTGCGAACCGCCCCGCCGTCCTCGACCTCGAAGAGGCGGGGCCCGAGCTCGCTGACGAGCGCGAGATGGATCCGATTCTTGAGCTCGGCGAAGGGGTCGCTCCCGTTGTCGGTCGAGCCGACGCCCCCGGCAGCCGCCGCAGCTGAGCTCGCAATGCGCTCGTGGAGCTCCATCGCTAGCTCGCCCTTCTCAGGCGCAGGCGCCTCTGCCCGGCGCCGCTCGATTCAGCCGAGGCTGTGGTCGGAGCCGTCTCCGCCCGCGCTGTCGCTCCCAAATACCGATGGGCCAGCGCTCCGTACGACAGGGCCGCCTTCGAGCGCGGCTCGGCCACGACGATCGGCTGCCCGTTTGTGAGCGCACGGGGGATCGCCCGGTCGCTGGTGACCAGCACATCGGGCGCGCGCCCGAGCAGCTGCTCCACGTCCTCCTGGGTGATGCCGACCTCCGAGTCCGCGCGGTTGAGAACGAGCGTGACTGCGGTCGAGTCATGGCCCATCTGCTCGAGCGTCTCGAGCCCGATCTTCGTGTCCTTGATCGAGAGCGCATCGAGCATCCCGACGACGCACAGGTGCGACGACGCGTCGACGGCGGCAATGACCTCGGGCGAGAAGGCCGGCGGCGTGTCGACGATGAGGAAGTCGTAGCGCGAGCGCAAGATCGGGAAGACCTCACGCAGGAACGAGATCGAGACAGCCGATGCCTGATCCGGGCGCAGCGGCGCGAGCAGTGCCCGCGCCCCGGACGGATGCTCTGCGAGGAACTCGTCAATCTTCTCGCCGTCGAGCGAGCCGCCCGAGACGGCGAGGTCGTAGATCGTCCGGGTCGGCGGCAGTCCGAGCGCGAGTCCGACGTCGCCGAACTGCAGATCGAGGTCGACAAGCACGGCCGACTTGCCTTCCAGCGTGAGCGCCACGGCCAGGTTGGAGGACGTGACCGTCTTGCCGGTCCCCCCTTTGGGGCCGAGGACCGTGATCATCGCCCCTTCGGCCGCCACGGCACCGCCGCCGCGTCGTCTAGCCACCGCCTTCTCGAGCGCGAGGCTGAGCTGCCCGACAGGCTGCGGCAGCGTCACGAAGTCGTCCGCGCCGGCCTCGAAGGCCCGCTGGAGGAAGCCGTTCGCCGATCCGTGGTACAGGACGACGACCGGTCTGTCCGCGCGCTGGGCCGTCGCTGCCGAGATCACCTCGAGCGCTTGGTCGTGCGCCTGCGAGCAGCCGACGACGACGAGATCGGCTCGCGGCGGGATCTCGCTGCCCGCGCTTCCCGCTTCCGCGAGCGAAACGGCGCGCACGGGGGTGCCCGACGGAAGTGCGTCCTCAATCGCCTCCAGGCCGAAGCTTCCTTCGAGCGCCGCATAGACGTGGAGCCCGGGGCCGATCATCGCCGGCCCCCGAGCGACCTCAGGACCCGCACAGGGCGGACGCCGAGGAGCATGGTTTCGACGGTGACGATCTGGCTTCTCGACGTCTTTGCGCCGGCGCTTGGCCGCAACGCGAGCCAGACCTTCCCGTTGTCGGAGGCAAAGGCGACCCGGGCGGCGTCGACATCGTCGACGCGGAGGCTCACGTTCGTCGTGCCGGAGCCGGCGCCCTTCCCGCCGACCGAGAGCACCGGGACGTTGGACAGGATCTGCCGCAACATCGGCCGGGCCTGCCCGCCGGCCGTGGGCCTTCCGTCCGGGCCGAGCGGAACCACGTTGAACCCGGCGTAGACGTCGACCCGATTACCCGGCTCGATCCCGCCGATCAGTCCGTGCGCGGAGTCGAGCGGAACAGAGACGACCCGCTGCCGATCGGTCAGCTGTGCGGCCAGCGAATCGCCCGCCGCCGCGAAGTCGCCTGCGGTCAACTGAGCGCCCTCGAAGATCTCCCGCGTCGCCACGGTGTCGCGCAGCGTGGCCGGGTCGCTCATCGCTCCTTCGAGGAGCTGGCTCTCCCGGATCGTGGTCGCCGAATAGAGGTCCTTGGCGTCGATGACGTTGCCGGCGGTGCCCTTCGGAATCGTCTTCTTCGCCACGAGCACCGTGACGAGGGCGCCCTGCGTCTTGAGACTCTCCCGATAGCTGTTCAGGTACACGAGGATCGACGCCCCGGCGAGCACCGCGATCAGCAGCGCTGCGAGCAGCGTTCCCCTTCGAGTCGATACGAGTTTTGCTGCAAGTTCCATCGCTCTCCCTTTCGCTTCCTAGCGGGTCATTACGGGGATGCAGGGCGTCAGTGCATTGACGTCGCAGACGGCGTCGCCGGCTCCGCGCGGATTCGGCGCGGCGTACTTGATGAAATGGCCGGCGATGTAGCCCTTGGGCACCGAATGCGCGCCCGGGCACGGGTCTCCGTTCCAGCCGACGACGTAGAAGGCGCCGAAGTCGATCACCGGCACGATGTCGTTGCCAGAGCCGCTGAAGCTGCCGAATGGCGTGATGATCAGCGGCACGATGCGCGGGTCGCCGACGGTGTAGTTCGGCCAGTTGATTGGCGCGGTGCAGGTGTTGGCCCCGCCGAGAATCCGCTCCTTCAGCCCGTGCTCAACCTGGCCGACAGCGCCGCCCGTCTGGGTCTTTACGCACTCCCACGGTTCCGGAAGGGACCAGAGGGCGTTGTAGTCGGGGCAGGCGAGGGTCGAGTTGATCTTGTAGGCGGGCCCGCACCCCTGCTCGATCTCGTCCGCGAGGTTCGAAATGTCGGGATCGCAGTCGATCGACTGGTTCTGGCTGCCCGTCACGCGCAGTTCGACCACGGGATCGGTCGCACCTGACTGCACCGCCAGACTGCCGGTGACGGCGAGGCTGATGCCGAGGGTGTGCGCCGTGCCCGTCTTGAACGAGTTGCTGCCCGAGGACGTGACGCCGCTCTCGAAGACCTCGACGCGCCGCAACGGGCCGGACCGTCCGTCGATGCCGACGAATCCGCGCTGGACGGCGCCGAACGTCCCGGCGTCCTTGCACGGGTTGTTGCTCTTCGTGGTGCAGGTCAAGCCGTTCCACGTGCCCGAGGTCTGCTTCCAGTTCCAGTTGAGCTCGACGGAATGCGGCCCCCCGCCCGCGAGAGGCAATCCGCCCAGCGCCGTCCAGGTGACGAGGCCGGCTGTGCCGCCGGTAGTGAGCGGGTAATTGCCGGCGCCGTCGACGCTCGCCCACACCTCCGCGGTCACTCCGGCGCCGGTCAGAGGATGGGTGGCGCCGAGGTCGACCTCAGCCTGGACGCCGCCACTGCAGTCGCCGATCGCAAAATAGGCGTCGGGGACGCAGGAGCCCGGCAGCAGCCACGCGTTCTGGACAGCGGGTGCAGAGGCGGTGTTCCACCCCCGGATGTGAACAACGCCGTTCGCTGACTCGAGGTCGTAGCACTCGGTGTAGAGCTGCCCGCAAGCGGCGCTCGGATCCGAGCCGCCGACGAGGCGGAGCCGCACACCGATGTCCTTCGAAGCGATCTCCACCGGGATTCCGGCCGGCGTCACCCAGAGCTGCTCGTTTCCGCTCGTGCCGCTCCGCGTGAGCTCCACTGTCGCCAGGGATGCTCCGGTCACTTCGTTGACGAACGTCGCGAAGACGTACGTGAAGCGAAGGTCCGGGACGGCGACGGGCAACATGCCCTCCTGGGTGTCGACCGTCTTCAGCTGGACACGGGCGTGTGCGTTGATCGCGGTGACGCTCGAAAGGCCGGGAATCTTGAAGATGAGCGGCAGGCCGGCCTCGCTCGCCTTCACGTCGAACATCAGGCTCGGCGTCTCGCACGGTCCCTGCGTCTCCGTGTCGTCCGGGCCGACGGATCCGGCGGCGTACGTCTTGCTCTGGTAGAGGAGCGTGATCGTCCCCTTGGTCGCGCCGCCGACCTGGTCGTTGTAGCTCGCGCCGGGCGCCCCGCCGAACCGGGTCGCCTCGTTCTGGATCGCGACGTTTCCGCTCACGGGATCGGTGAAGCACTCGCCGAACCGCGCGCCGCCTGCGAGGGCTGCCGCATCGGCCTGCAGCTGCAGGTGACGCTTGTGGACGAACCAATTCCCGACGTCCACGGTCAGCGCCAGGAAGAGCAGGAGAACGGGCATCAGCATCGCGGCGAACACGACGATGCCGCCGTCCTCCCGCGAAGCGAGATCGGCGATCCCGCGCGTGGCGTTCACGTGCATGCGCCGCCGCCGGTGTAGTCGGCCGGCTGTTCGAGCCGCATCGTGGCCGTGCCTCGGAGCTTGACCGAGGAGCCGATGAACGGCAGCTGGTAATCGACGGCGACCTGCACGGTGACGGGGTCGCCGACGTCGGGCCCCTCCGGCAGGCAGATGGCGATCGTGGCCGGCGCCGGGATCGACGTCGTGCCGCCGGTCTTGAGCTCGCTTGTCTCCAGCCGGTTCCGGATGTACGTCTGGTACTCGCCATCCGTGCCGAACGTGTTGACAGCCGCCTTGCGAGCGCCCTCGCTGGCGACGTGGTTCAAATCGAGCCAGTAGTTCATGACCTTTCCGAAGTGGAGAATCGCGATGATGATCAGGAGGAGAAGGGGCACGACCATGGCGAACTCGACTGCCGCCTGGCCTCGCTCATCCTTCAGCGGCCCCGGGCGAGGGGAGCTCCGAGCGCCTTCGAGCGAAGGCTCTCGGAGCTCCCGTGGCCTGAAGCGATCGAGGGCCCGAGAGCGAAGCCGCGACAATCGTCCTGCGGGAAAGGCAAGCCGACGCACAGGAGGCTCTCCGACCCATCCAGCCACCTGATGCCTACGGAACCATTCCGTCGATCTTGCCGGCGACGCGCTCGAGGAAGTCCCCGATCGAGACGCCGAGGATTCCGAGGCCGCCAACCAGCAGGATGATGAGGAAGCCCATGACCATGGCGTACTCGGTCGCGCCCTGGCCTTCCTCACGCCTCAGGGCCATGAAGAGCTGGCCCAGCTTGAGCGAAATCCGCTCAGACATTCCCTACCTCCCTCTAGAACAACTCGCAGAGCCGGTTCCGATCCGGCGCTGCTTCTCGAACTCCATTTAGGCAGGGCGGACCTCACGCTCCACGCCGCAGAGGGGTGGGTCGAACCACCCTTTCGGCTCGACCTCGCCGCGACGCGGCGAGTGACAATCGGCCTGTGCCCTACACGGAGCTCAAGCGAGGCAATGGGCAGCTCGTCTGCCGTTGCCGGGTGGCGACGTCGTTCGCCTCACGCTTCCGCGGGCTGATGGGCGTCGCGCAGCTGCCCTCGGGAAGCGGGCTGATGCTGCCGCGGACGAGGTCGGTGCACACGCACTTCATGCGCTTCCCGATCGACGTCGTCTTCCTGGATTCCGAGGGGCGGATCGTCTCGATCGTCGAGGCGCTCCGGCCGTGGCGGCTGGCCGCGGCCGAGGCGGCATCTGCGGTGCTCGAGCTTCCGGCCGGCGAGTGCAAGCGGCTCGGCCTCGCCCGCGGAGAGTCGCTCTCAACCGCGGTTGTCTGAGCCCGCGTCCTAAGCGCTGAGCGAGAGATCGTGCTCGAACGCGTAGCGCATCGCCTCGGTCCGGCTTCTGATGCCGAGCTTGCGGTAGACGTTGCGCAGGTGGAACTTCACGGTCTGCTCGCTCAGCCAGAGGCTCCCGGCGATCTGCTTGTTTGTGTACCCGTGGCAGAGCTGGGCCAGAACCGCCACCTCTTTTTCTGACAACCCGGCTGCGCGGGCGGCCGGCGCCGCGCCATCCTGAGTGGCCAGCGAGCGGTGGATGACACTGCCTTCGGCAATCTGGCGGATCGTCGCCGGCAGGTCGAGCGGGTTGACCGACTTGAAGATGTACCCGTGCGCCCCGCGCCGGAAGGCCGACTCGATCACCTGGGGGTCGTCGGCTGCCGACAGCATCGCCACCTTCACGCGAGGGTGGCGCTCCGCCAATGCCTCGAGGCATCTGAGGCCATCGAGCCCCGGAAGCTGAACGTCGAGCAGGACGAGATCGACGTCGATCCTCGACAGCAAGGGCATGAGGTCATTGCCATTCGCCACCTCCCCGACGAGCTCAACACCTTCCGCATCGTCGAATACGAGCCTGACGGCATCGCGCATCAGCGCATGGTCCTCCGCGAGGACGACTCTGACCTTGTCCACCGCACTCCCCTTCCCCGCGCGCCCCACCGCAAGGGGCGTTGGGAGCATTTTGATTGAGTCAATGCGGTGTCTCTACCGGTCGAAAGGCTAGTTCGTGCTGACTGCGGTTCGTGCTGACGGCGACTCCCGGTCGGCCGTAGTTGTCACGCCGCCTTCGGCAGCCGTCGGTTCACGAGGTGCGCCCTGATCCGAAGCGCGTCGACGGGCAGCACGGCCAGCTCCCGTGGGGGACGGCGAACGAACCCGTCGATGAGCAAGAGGTCTTCTGCCTGTGCGGGCGTCAACGTCTCCGCGTCGCGCTCGCGGGCGGCCTGACACAGCGCCAAGCCGGCGCCGACCTCGAGCCTCGCTCCGGCGCCGGGCGGCAGCGAGCGAACCGCGCATAGCCCGCCGCCGGCGACGAAGAAGGCCTTCCGCCAGCCTGGCTCGACCGCCGGCGCGATTAGGCAGGCCTCCAGCTTGCGCAGCCGCTCCAGCCGGCGCAGGCGGTCGACGACGTGCTCCAGTGCTTCGATCCGGTCGCGCAGGCGGGCCGCTTCCTCGTAGCGGAGGCTCTCGGCGAGATGCATCAGCCGTCCTTGCAGGCGTGGGAGCGGCCCACCCTCCAAGAGCGCGTCGAGCTCCTCCGCCGTGCTCGAGGCGAGCGCGCGGGCGCCGAGAGCAGCGCGCCGGCGGCTCGTTATCGGCCCGAACGCGGTCGCGGTCTTCGTGACGACGAAGTCGTCGCCGCGGCGCTTGAGGTAGACGCCGTGCTCCTTCCGGCGGCTGCGGGAGTTCGCCGGCGGTTGGAGCTCGCGGATCAGCCGCAGCTCCTCGAGCGCCGCCTCGAGCTCGGACCCCAGCACGCGCCACTCGACCCGCTCGAGCGCGAGCAGGGCGGCTTCCACGGATGGCCGCTGCCGGTCACTCCGGAAGTAGGAGCGGAGGCGCGCACGGAGGTCCCGCGCGCGGCCGACGTAGAGCACCTGGTCGTGGCGATCGCGAAAGAGGTAGACGCCGGGCCGAGTGGGTGCGCCTCGCGCCAACGAGCGCTTGCCGTAGACGCGGCGCTTGCGGGGCGCGGCGAGCGCGCGGAGGTCGGAGAGCCGCCTCGCCCCGAGCTCCTGCGCCAGGCCGATCAGGTGCACCAGCACCTCGGCCGTCGCCTCGGCATCGGGTAGCGCGCGGTGGCAGGGTCGCGTCGAGACGCCGAAGAACTGTGCGAGCGAGGCGAGGCCGACCCGGCGGAGGCGTCCCTCGAGCAGGCGGCGGGCGAGCGCCGCAGTGCAGAGCGGCGGCTCGGACAGCCGTCGCCCATGCCGGAGGAGGAGCTGCCGCTCGAGGAAGCGCTGATCGAAGCGCGCGTTGTGCGCGACGAGGAGGTCGTCCCGGGCGAAGGCGAGGAACCGCGCGAGCACCTTCGAGACCGAAGGTGCGCGCCGGAGCTCCTGGTCGCGGAGGCCCGTGAGCCGCGCGACGGGTCCCGGCAGCGCGACCCCGGGATTCACCAGCGAGTCGAAGGACTCGACGAGTTCGAGCGCCTGCACGCGCACGGCGCCGAGCTCGCAGATCCTGCACTGGGTAGCCGAGAGCCCCGTCGTCTCGAGGTCGAAGACGACGAACTCCGCCTCCTCGAGGAGCGGATCGACGCCCGCAGTCGCCAGGGACACCGTCGTGCCGGCGCAGAGGACTCGACTGTCGCCCGCGGTGACCTCCTCGAGCAGCGAGCTGGCCAGGCCGTCGGAGATCGAGGATGTGGCGAACAGGAAACGCGCGGCGTCGACGGCCGCCATGGGCCCCCGCTCTTCGAGCGTCTCCACCAGCCGGTCGAGGGCGTCGAGCGCAAGCTGCATCTACCTGATGAAAGCGAACATATGTTCGATCCGCAAGTCAATCGGGCAGCAGGGGCATCACGACTCCCCCGGCGCGCCCGATGAGCACAGCCCTCGTGACCGCCGTCGAGCCGAAGCGGAGACGCACCTCGTCGAGCGCCGCGTCAAGCTCGTCGCTGTACGGGCTGTCCAGCGGCAGCGCGAGCTGGATCGCTCGGCCGTCGCCCAGGTTGCTGACCGCCACCCCGACGAGCGTGATGCCGCGCCGCTCGATCATCGGGGTCGCGACAGCGAGCAGGTCTTTGGCCGCAGTGAGGATCGCGTGCGTGTTGGCGGTCGGCCGCAGCAGCGTCTCGGAGCGGGTCGCACGAGAGAAGTCGTCGAAGCGGAGCCGCAGGACGACAGTCCGGCCGACTCGCCCCGCAACCCGCATCCGGAGGGTGACGCGGTCGACGAGCGCGATCAGGGACGCCTCTACGTCCTCCAGCGACTTCGACTTGCGGCCGAGTGCGCGCTGCGCACCCACGGAGCGCCGCCGCCGGCGCACGTCGACCGGACGCGGATCGCGGTTGTGGGCGAGAGCGTGGAGGTGCCGACCGGACGCCCGCCCGAGCAGCGAGACGAGCATCGCTTCGGGCAGCTCGGCTACCTGACCGACCGTCTGGATCCCGAGGCCGTGGAGCTTCGCCGCCGTCACTCGTCCGACACCCCAGAGCCGCTCGACCGGCAGCGGGTGCAGGAACGCGAGCTCCCGATCGCGCGGGACGACGAGCAGGCCGTCGGGCTTGGCGACACCGCTCGCGACCTTGGCGAGGTGCTTGGTTCTCGCGACACCGACCGTGATCGGCAGCCCGACCCGTTCACGCACCTCGCGCCGGAGCCGCCGGGCGATCTCGGCGGGGGTGCCGGCGAGCCGCCGCAGGCCGCGCACGTCCAGGAACGCCTCGTCGATCGACATCCCCTCGACGAGCGGCGTCGTGTCGTCGAAGACCCGGTAGAGGGCCCTACTCGCCTCGGAGTAGGCCGACATGCGCGGGCGGACGACGATCGCCTGCGGACAGAGCCGGCGGGCGCGGCCGAGACTCATGGGCGTCTCGACCCCGTGGGCCTTTGCCTCGTAGCTGGCGGCGAGAACGACCCCGCCGCCGACGATCACCGGGCGGCCGCGCAGACGGGCATCGTCCCGCTGCTCGACGGCCGCGAAGAACGCGTCGACGTCCGCGTGCAGGATCGTCGCGTCCCCATGCACGAACATATGTTCGCACAGCCTCAAACTTCCGCTCTGCTCCGCCGTCGTACAAGACACGTGCGAGGCGGGGCGCTCATGATCGGCGTCTGCGTCGTGCTCGTTGCCGGGGTCGGGTGCGCGCGCAGTGCGCAGGAGACGCTGCCGGCTGGCCGCGCCGGGGCTCCGGGGCCCGATGACCTCGCGCGTGCGGTCACTCCGGAGCGCCTGAAGGCTCATCTCGCCGCGCTCGCCGGCATCGCCAGGCGAAACCGCGGGACGCGCGAGGTGGGCACGTCCGGGTATCAGCAGTCGGTCGCGTACGTCGCGGGTCAGCTCCGCCCGGCCGGGTACCGACCTCGGCTCCAGCCGTTCTCGTTCAACTGGTTTCGTGAGACGCGGCCTCCCCGCTTCGCACGCCTCGCGCCCGGCGCCAAGCGCTACCGGATCGGCCGCGACTTCGTCACGATGCGCTACTCGGGCGGTGGAGCCGTCAACGCGCCGGTTGCGCCGGTCGAGCCCGCATCGCCCTCGAGCGGCTGTGAGCCGTCGGCCTTCAGCGGCGTCCCGCGCGGCGCCGTCGCGCTTGTCCGGCGCGGCACGTGCTTCATGTTCCTGAAGGCCCGGAATGCCAAGGCCGCCGGCGCGAGCGCCGTGCTGATCGCGAACGAAGGCGGGCCCGGCCGCTCCGCACCCGTCCTCGGCACGCTCGTACGGCCCGGCATCGGAATTCCGGTGCTCGGGATCTCGGCGCCGCTTGGTTCCGAGCTCGCCCGCTCGGCGCAAGCCGGCAGCGTGCGTGTGCGGATCGTCGTCTCAGCCGTGACTCGGCGGGCAAAGGCCGTCAACGTCGTCGCCGACCTGCCGGGGAGTGGTGGCGGCACCGTCCTCCTCGGCGCGCACCTCGATTCGGTTGCGGTCGGGCCGGGGATCAACGACAACGGCTCCGGCACTGCGCTCGTGCTGGAGCTCGCGCGGCGGGCCCGGCGCCTCGGAATCCGACCCCGAGCGGGGCTCCGCTTTGCCTTCTGGGGCGCCGAGGAGCTGGGGCTCGTCGGCTCCTCGGCCTACGTCCAGAGCCTGAGCTCCGAGCAGCGCGCCCAGCTCCGAGCCGTGCTCAACTTCGACATGGTCGCGTCCCCGAACTTCGGGCGCTTCGTCTACGACGGCGACACGGCGCCGGCAGGCTCGAAGCGGATCGAGGATCTGTTCCGCGCGTACTTCGGGGCCCACCGGCTCGCGGTAGAGGAGGTCGCGCTCGAAGGCTCGTCGGACCATGCGCCGTTCGCTCGCGCCGACATTCCCGTCGGCGGAGTGTTCACCGGTGCGGACGCCGTCAAGGAACCCGGCCTCGTGCGGCGGTTCGGCGGCGCGGCCAACCGGCCGTACGACGCCTGCTACCACCAGGCCTGCGACACGCTCTCGAACGTCAACATGAGAGTGCTCGCCCAGATGGCGGACGCGGCGGCCGTCGTGGCGCTGCAGCTCGCGAGCTAGCTCGCTCGGGCGAGCTCCTTCTCGACCTGGCGGTATGCGGGCGAAGCCGGCGGCAGCTTCTGCAGCGCCTCCTGGAAGAGCGTCGCCGCCTCATCCGCCTGGCCCTGCCGGCGGTAGACGAGGCCGAGGTTGGCAATCGCCTGGCCCTCGTGCTCTTCGTCGCCGAGCTCGCGAAGGACGTCCACCGCCCGTTCGAGGTACTCGACAGCCGCGCGCTCGGCGCCGCTCGAGGCGAGCGCGAGGCCGAGGTTGTTGAGGGTCATCGCCTCGGCGCGCTGGTCGCCGAGGTCGCGGACGATGTCGAGCGCCGCGCGGTGCTGCTCCGCAGCCTGCTCGGGGTCGCCCTCACGCCTCAGCCGCGCCCCGAGCTCGTTGAGCTCTTGGGCGAGCCGGCTCGGGTCGAGCGGTTGCACCCGCAGGAGGCCCACGCGGTACATCGACCCCATCACGGCTTCGGGCGAGCGCGGCACCTTCGCCGCCGACGCCTTGGCCCGGGTCGCGAGGTTCCGCGCACCCTTGCGGACCCGGGGCTGCGGTGTCCGCGCGCGCACCGTACGGCCTGTCGCGGCCGTCAAGGAAGCCGCAGCCTCGAGGGCCGGCGTCACATCGACGCGGTGAGCAAGCGAAGCCGTCCCCGCCACGAGGAGCGCGAGGACCGTCGCGGCGAAGATGGCCAACCCGAGCACGACGAGCGAGAGCGCCATCAGCAGGCCGGAGACGAGCAGCACGAGGCCCGCGGCGGCCAAGACGCGCCGGTACACCCGCTCCCGATCTTCCGTCATCGCAGAGCTCGCGTTCTGGGCATGCGAACCTCCTCCGGAAGACTGCCATTCGCCGCGAGTAGGCGTCGCTCCTCCCTCGTCCGAGGGATGAGAGTGCCACCGAGGTCGCCGATTCTCGTGGCGCCGTCGGTGTTTGCCGCCCGGATCTCGACGCTCGTCCTGGCCGCCGTTGCGCTGGCCGCCGCCGCCGACGCCGCGCCGCAGGCCTCTGTGACTCTGCTTTCGCCCGCAAACGGCACGCTCGTCGAGGATCCACCGAGCTTCTCGTGGCGACTGGATGCTGCGGCCAGCGGCGCCGTCACGGTGACGCACCAGGTCGCCAGCGACCTGGCGTTCACACAGGACGTGACGACGACGACGCGGCAGTGCGCAGCCGCCGGCTGCTGGACGGCGTTTCGTCCGAGTCGCGCCTACCGAGGGCGCCACTACTGGCGCGTCAGCCTCAGCGGCGCGGTGACTGCGACCAGCCCGACGTGGATGTTCTTGGGCGTCGCCGAGAGGCTCGGTGCGGACCGCACGCGGCCGCGCGTTCAGGCGTATCCGGGCGCAGCGAGGCGCGGCCGGAAGGCCGTCTTCGTCGCCCGCGTCGCCGACGACCGAGGCGAGGCGCGCATGCAGGTCGACCTCGCGTACCGCAACCAGCTCGTGTTCCGCACGATGACCTTGCTGAAGCCGGTCCGCTGGAGCGTCAAGCAGCGGTTCGACAGCCGCTTCGCCCTCTCTCGCTCGCTCCACCCCGGCCCGTACCGGCTGTGCGTCACGGCGTGGGACCGCACCGGGAACGGCGCGAAGAGCTGCGCGCGCTTCCGAGTGCTCTAGCCTTCCGCCGTGCACATCGCGGGGGAACAGCGCTTCGATGCGCCGCGGGAGGACGTCCATCGGGCGCTGACTGATCCGGACGAGATCGCCGGCGCGTTCTCCGCGATCGAGGTGGTCGAGGCCGAAGGACTCGACTGGACTGTGCTCGTCAAGCCTCCCCTTCCGGGCGGCTTCCGGCTGAAGTTCTCCGTCCGCCTCGACGACCTACGCGAGCCCGAGCACGCGCGTCTCCGGGCCTGGGGGAAGAGCCTCGGCGGCCGGGTGTCGGTCGACAGCTCTTTCGACCTCGAGGAGGATCACGCCGGCACACGGATGCGCTGGGAGGCGGAGGTCGACGCCGCAGGGCTCTTCTCCGGCCTCGGCAGCCAGGCGCTCGGGCCGGTCGCGACTCACCACGCCGAGCGGGCGCTCAGCCGCCTGGCCGACCGAATCGAGCAGCGCGCCGCGACTAAGTGAGCTCGACGTGGCGCTGGGCGATGCAGGCGTCGGCCCAGCGTTCTGCCGTCTCGATCAACCGCCCTGCCAGCTCCTCGCGGCGCCCGCGGTCCTCCGGCAGCGCGTCGGAGTCGACCTCGATCCGCACCTGGTGGATCGCGGCCTCTGAGTGGTTGTCGATCTCGTGCCGCTCCTCGGAGACGATCGACACCGAGCCGACCTTCTCGAGCAGCTGCGCAGCGAGGTCGTCGATCTCGGCCGGGGTCGCCTCGCGGCCCGCGAACATCCCGAAGTTGACTCGCACCTCGAGGGCCGGGGGCTGGTGCTCGTGCACGGCAAAGGCAAGTGTGTCCAGATCACGCGTCACAGTTCGCGTTTCCTTCCCCAAAGTCGGAAACCCTAACGCTCTCGCGGTTCCCAGCGGAAGCCGCGGACGGCGCCGATGAGCCCGATGACGCCCCAGACCGCCACGACGGCCGCATCGCCCAGGTGATCCCAGATCCCGTCGTCGTAGACCATCACGTCGCGGGTCAGCCGGATCAGGTGGCTGAGCGGAAGCAGCAACGCGAGCTTCTGGAGCACCTCCGGGAACGTGTCCGCCGCGAAGAACGCGCCCGAGATGAACGAGAGCGGGAGGTAGAGAGCGTTCACGACCGCCGACGACCCCTCGGCGCTCTTGATCAGGGCCGTCAGACCGACGCCGAGCGCAGCGAACGACGCGGCTCCGAGGAGGATCACGAGGATGAGCGACGCGAAGGAGTCCGGCATCGGCACGTCGTAGCCGAACCGGCCGATCGCGATCAGGATCGCGGCCTCAACCAGGAAGATGAAGATGATCGAGCCGAGCACGGCGGCGATGTACGTGGACGGCGGCAGCGGCGTCGCGCGGAGGCGCTTCAGGACGCCCGCCTCGCGGCGGATGACGAGCAGCAGCGCGAGCCCGGCAAAGGTCGTCGAGGCGGCGCCGTACCCGATCATCCCGGCGAGGAGGTACTGGTAGCCGCTGACGCCGTTGATCTCCTCGTCGCCGTAGGCCGAGCCGAGCAGCAGGAAGAAGAGGATCGGCAGGAGGAACGTGAAGAACGCGAGCTCGCGGCTGCGCCAGAAGAGCTTCTGCTCGGCTCTGAGCTGGTGCACGAAGAGCCTCACTCCGCCCGCTCCTCGGTCAGCGAGAGGTAGACCTCTTCGAGCGTCGGCCGGTGGACCTCGAGGTCGCGGAGGTCGGTGCCGTCGCGGAGCGCCTCCTCGGTGAGCTCGTGGAGCACCCGCACCGGATCCTCGGTCTCGAGCACGACCAGCTCGCCGTTCCGGCGGTAGCGGATGACCGTCGAGGGCGCCTGCCCGATCAGCTCGGCGGGAGTGCCCGAGGCCACGATCTGGCCGCGCGTCAGGACCGCCACCCGGTCGGCGAGCTGGTGCGCCTCCTCGATGTAGTGAGTGGTGAGCAGGATCGTCTTGCCGAGCGAGCGCAGCGAGCGGATGGTCTCCCACGCCGCGCGGCGTGCGGAGGGGTCGAAGCCGGTCGTGGGCTCGTCGAGGAAGAGGAGCTCGGGGTCGCCGACGAGCGCGACGCCAAGGTCGAGCCGGCGCTGCTGCCCTCCGGAGAGCGTGCGCGTCTTCGCCCGCGCCTTCTCCTCGAGGCCGACGTGCGCCAGCACCTCGGCGGGTGGGCGTGGGTTGTCGTAGTAGCCGGCGAAGAGCTCCAGCGTCTCGAGCACCGTCAGGGTGGGGAAGAGCTCACCGCTCTGCGGCACGATTCCGATTCGACCCCGCCACGTTCGGTCGGCGTGCTCCGGATCGGCGCCGAGGACGCGCACTTCGCCGGCGTCCCTCCGGCGGTAGCCGACGAGGATCTCGACCGTCGTCGTCTTTCCGGCGCCGTTCGGGCCGAGCAGGCCGAAGACCTCACCTGCGGGGAGCTCGAAATCGATCCCACGAACGGCCTCGAAGTCGCCGTACGACTTGCGGAGGCCGCGCACCTCCACGGCGTTCACGGGCAGAGGCTAACGTCGGCGCGGTCGCGGCCGGGCAGCGTGCCGAGACGCGCCCGGCCCGGCGCGTGTTGGGGGTCAGCGTGCGCCGATCGACCGCACCGATGGTTCATCGGTTAGGACGTCACGCGGGAGTTCCGGTTGGAAGACTTCCTCCGTGCCTGCCTTTCGCTATGTCGTCGTCGACGTCTTCACCGAGACGCCGCTGGCCGGGAATCAGCTCGCCGTGTTCACGGATGCGCGCGAACTCCGCGACGAGCACCTCCAGCCGCTCGCGCGGGAGCTGAACTTCTCCGAGACGGTCTTCGTGTACCCGCCGGAGGCGGGCGGGCACGTCCGCCTGAGGATCTTCACGCCGTCCGTGGAGATGCGGTTCGCCGGGCACCCGATGCTCGGAACGGCGTTCGTCCTCGCTGGGCCGCTGCAGCTGGGCCTGATCCGGCTCGAGACCACGGCGGGCGTGGTCCCGGTCACGGTCGATCGGGACGACACCGGGCGGATCACCTTCGGTCGCATGGAACAGCCGACGCCGACGGTCCAGCCGTACCCACAAGAGGCCGAAGTCCTGGCCGCGCTTCGCGTGGCGCAGTCGGAGCTGCCCGTCGAGCTGTACGACAACGGGGTCAAGCACGTGTACGTCGGCCTCGGCTCGGCGGAGGAGGTCGCAGCGGTGAAACCCGACCTCGAGGCGCTGGCCGCGCTTCCGGGGGTGGAGGGGACGAACGTCTATGCGGGAGCGGACGGGCGCTGGAAGCTGCGGATGTTCGCACCCGCAGACGGAGTCGCGGAAGATCCGGCGACCGGATCAGCGGCGGGGCCGCTGGCCCTGCACCTCGCGCGCCACGGCCGCATCTCGTTCGGCGACGAGATCGAGATCTCGCAGGGCGTCGAGGTCGGCCGCCCTTCGACGCTCTACGCGCGGGCCGTCGGCTCGGCGGAGCAGCTCGAACGGGTCGAGGTCGGCGGCTCGGCGATTGTCGTCGCCCGGGGCGAGTTCCAGCTACCGAGCTAGTTCCACGCTGCGGATCTCCCACGCGCGCAGCTCGAGCGGGCTGTCGCCGAAGGACCCGGAGACCGGCTCCGGATGCTCGCAGGCGACGGTCGCCTCGAGGCGGCCTCCCCGGCGACGCAGCGACGAGAGCACGACGCCTTCGCCCCGAAGCTCGGGCCCGGCCGCGCTCGTCGGCCCGTCGAGCGCGCGGCCGCGCGCGACCAGGAACGGGTGGCGGTAGCGCTCGAGCTGACCGAGGACGTCGGCTTCGTGCCAGCCGCCGTCGTGCGGGTAGAGCGCGAGCTCGAGCCGCCACGGGCCCCGGCACTGCCCGGCCGGGATCGCCAGCTCCGGACCAGCCGGGCTCTCGCGATACGGGTGCGCGCTTCTGCTGATCAAACCGGTCGCGCGGAGGACGGTGAGCGCCAATTCTCGGCCGTCGAGCAGCTCGTACTCCATCGGGTGGGTGAGAAGCACCGCAACGCCGCCGGCGTCGACGAAGCCGTGGGCCGGAAAGGTCGAAAGCGCGACCTCGCCGAAGCCGCTCTCGGCTTCGAGCCCGCGCTCGACGACGGTGAATTGACCCTCTGCAGCCGAGGTCTCAGCGGCTCGCGCGAGCGGGACGTGGAAGCGGAGCCGATGGTCGCCGATCGGGTTGTCGAACTCGAGTAGTACGCGGCAGAATGGCTCGCCGGCGCGTAGCTCAACGGTGGTCGTGACCTCGACCGGAACCTCGTCTCGAGACCAGCGGTACGAGCGCATGACGTGCAGCGCTCCTTGCACGGGTCCGGGCCGCTCGACGGAGACACGGACGTCCTCGGGCTCGTCGATGACGCAGTCCTCGGCCGGCGGCGCGTAGTTGTAGCTGTCGCCGGCATCCCCGCCGTCGACGAGGCGGCCGACCCCCTCGATCCCGTTGAGCGTGAACGTGCCCTCGGCATCGACCGCGACGGACACGAGCCCGTTGTCCAGCCGCCGCTCGTCCACGCTGACCGCATGCTCGACCGGGGCGGTACCCTCGGCGGCTCGCACGGCGCGCCAGCCGAGCGGGGGAACCGGCACGTCGGCGACGACCGTCGTTCGAGGCCGCGCTGCGATCCGGACTTCCCACTCGCCGTCGTCGCCGCTCGTTGCCAGCTCGAGCTCCTGCTTCAGCTCCTCGAGGTGGAGCCAGATGGGGTTGTCCTCGTCGTCGACCAGGAACGTGATCCGGCGGCCTGAGATCTCGAGCCCGTTGAGCCTCCGCGCGAAGAGCTCGCGCCCGTGGAGGCGCCGCCGCAGCCACGCGGACGCCTCGGAGCCGCGGATGCGCTCGCTGTGCAGCAGGGGCTCGTTGCGGTGCAGCGGCTGCGCCGCAACGCGGCCCCCGTCGCCGAGCTCGAGCGCGATTTCGTCCCATTCGGCCGGCACGGGAAGCGTCAGCTCCACGAGGCTCGATCGCTCCAAGGGCGAGGGGTTGAAGACGACGTCGGCGCCGAGCGGCGCTTTCGCGGCGGCATGTCGTGCAGCCTCCTCGGCGAGCCCCATTGCGATCTGCTCGGCCTCGGCGCAGCGGACGAGAACCTGCGCGGAGACGTCGTCCACCGAGCAGCCGCAGATCGAGTCGTGAGCGGAGTTCTCGATCACGCGGCGCCAGGCGAGGTCGAGTAGGCGCTCCGGCCAGGCCGCTCCGTACAGGGCCTGCAACGGCTCGGCGTACCTCGTCAGCGCGCGTTCGGCCCGCGCCATCGCCGCCTTCAGGTCGAGGCGTGCGGACAGCGTCCCCATCAGGATGTTTGCGCGGGCGCTCGAGCGCAGCTCGCCGCGCCACCGCGTTTCCAGCTGCCGGCCGTTCACGCTCTCCAGGTAGGCGGACAGCGTCGAGACCTGGACCGCGGCGCCGCTCTCCTCGAGCAGGTCGGCGAGCTGCGGCAGCGGCTCCATGTGGTCGGTGCCGAACATGGCCAGGATCGGCTCCTCCCCGAAGTACTCGCGATGCGACTCGCGGACCGCCTCCAGGCCACGGCCGAGCTTGCCCGGCACGTCGAGCAGGTAGGCGCCGTTCCCGTAGCCGTGCGGCAGGTACTCGGCGCGCACCGAGGAGCCGTCGGGCGCCTCCCATTCGAACGCATGCGACTCGATCGCCGCCGGAACGCCGCGCCAGACGACTGCCTGCTCGATCCCGGCACGCCGCAGGATCTGCGGCATCTGGGCGACGTGCCCGAACATGTCCGGCAGGTACCCGACCGACATCGCTCCCCCGAGCTCGGCGGCCCGGCGCTGTCCGTACTCGAGGTTCCGGAGGATCGTCTCGCCCGAGACCAGGAACTCGTCCATCAGCACCTGCCAGGGGCCGATGGCGAGTCGTCCCGATTCCACGAGCCGGCGCACGCGTTCCTCGTTCTCGGGCCGAACCTCCAGGTAGTCGCCGAGCGTGGCCAGCTGCCCGTCGAGCGTGAAGCGGTAGCGCTCGTCCGCCTCCATCGTCTCCAGCAGGCGGTCGACGAGCCCGACGAGCTTCAACCGGAAGGACTGGAAAGGGAGGTACCACTCCCGGTCCCAGTGCGTGTGGGGGACGAGGTGGACGGTTATTTGACCGAGCCGGCGAGGAGGCCTTGCACGAAGTAGCGCTGGAGCGCGAAGAAGACGATCAGCGGGACCGCCATCAGCAGGAATGCGCCGGCACTGAGCAGGTGCCACTCGATGCCGAACTGCGACTGGATCTGGTTGATGCGGATCGTCATCGGCCACAGGTCCGAGTTCTGGACGAAGACGAGCGCCATCAGCAGGTCGTTCCAGACCCAGAGGAACTGGAAGATGGCGTACGAGGCGAGCGCCGGCACCGACAGCGGCAGCACCACGCGCAGGAAGATCTTGAGGTTCGATGCGCCGTCGACGCGCGCCGCCTCGATCAGGTCGCGCGGCAGGGTGATGAAGAAGTTCCGGAGCAGGAAGATCCCCAGGGGTAAGCCGAAGCCGCTGTGCGCGAGCCAGATCCCTCCGTAGTTGTTCGCGATTCCCATGTCACGGAAGAGCCGGAGCAGGGGGACGAGCGCCATCTGGATCGGGACGACCATCAGCGCGACGATCAGGAGGAAGATCGTGTCCCGGAACGGGAAGTTGATCCACGAGAACGCGTAGGCCGCGAGCGCGGCGATCGTGAGCGGAATCAACGTCGAGGGGATGGTGATGATCAGGCTGTTGACGAAGCTCCGGTCCATGTTGGCCCGGCTGAGCACCGCGTCGTAGTTGTTCAGCGTGTAACGCCAGTCGAGGAGAGAGCTCCACCAGCTCGAACCGGTGATGTCGGCCGGCACGCGGACCGACGTGATCGCGAGGCCGAAGGTCGGGACAAGCCAGATGAACGCGATGACGAGCAGAGTGATGTGCACAGGCGTCTTCGTCAGGAACCCCACCATCCGCTCGCTCGCGGACCTCGCCGGACGCTGAACGGTGACCTCGGCGGTCGCCATCAGGAGACCACCCGCTCGCTGCGGAACCGCCTGATGTTGAACGCCATGATCGGGATGATCAGCAGCAGCATCACGACGGCGATCGCGGCGCCGTAGCCCGCTTCGCCGTTCGTGAACGTCTCGTCGTACATCGAGAAGGCGATCACCTCGCTGGCCCCGCCGGGGCCGCCTCCCGTGAGCACGTAGATGATGTCGAATACCTTGATCACGTTGATTAAGAGCCACACGGCCACGACCGAGATCGGCAACGAGAGCAACGGCAGCTGGATGCGCCGGAAGATGTCCCAGTCGGAGGCGCCGTCGGTCCGCGCCGCCTCGATCACCTCTTCGGAGATGCCTTTGAGGGCGGCGGAGAGGACGACCATCGCAAAGCCGGTCGATGCCCAGACGTACGCCCAGATCAGCGCGTAGTTGACCAGGTCCGCGCGCCCGTACCAGGCTTTTGGCTCGCCGCCGAAGGCCGTGATCAACGCGTTCAGCGAACCGATGTCGGGGTCGGGGTCGTAGACGAACTTCCAGATGATCGCCACCGCTGTCGCGGAGATCGCCATCGGGATGAAGACGACGGCTTTGATCATCGACTCGTAGCGGACTCGTGCGGCGAGCACGGCGATGAGCAAGCCGAGGCCGAGCGAGAGGCTCGTGTAGAGCACGACCCACTTGAGGTTGTTGATGAACGCCCCGGTCGGCGGGAAGGCGTCGAGATCGAGGAACTCCTTGTCCTCGGTGAAGAGCGTCTTGTAGTTCTCGAAGCCGACCCAGTCGACGATCTTCAGCTTCGCGTTCGTGTCCGCGAAGCTGAGCGTGATCGTGTAGATCAGCGGCCAAACGACGAACAGCCCGAGGAACACGACGGCGGGGGCGATGAAGAGGAACCCCTGCCACGACGAGCGGGCGAAGAAGCTGGGCAGCCGCCGTCCCCGGGGTCTACCGACTGGTCCGGGGACGGCGGTGCTGCTCAGCGAAGCACCTCGTTAGCTCAAGGCCTTCTCGGCCTCAGCCTGATAGTCGTCGAGCAGCGAGTCCATCTCTGTGGGACTCTTGATGATCTTCTGCAGGAGCGTCCCGAAGTCCTGACCGAGCGTCCCGGGCAGGAGATCGGAGCCGTCGAAGCGGAAGGACTCCGCGTTCTTCACCTGCTCGGCCTCTTTGTTGACGAGCTCGTTCGGGTAATCAGCCTCCGTCACGCCCTTGTTCGGCGAGACGATCGCGCCCGTCGACACCCAGATCTTCCCGGCTGCGGGCGTCGAGAGGTACTCGATCAGCTTCGCGGCGTCCTCGTTGTTCACGAACGCCGCCGCGACGTCACCGGAACCGACGAGCGGGTCGCCGTTCTCGGGCTTGACCTGCGGGAACGGGAAGAAGTCGATGTCCGTCCCGGGCTTGAGGTCGGGGTTCGCGCCGATCGCGATGCCCCCGACGAAGCCGCCCAGCATGTACATCTCCGCCTTCGGGTTGGTGCCGAAGACTCGGGCGATCCCGTCCTGGAAGCTGATGCTGAGGGCGGTATCGATGCCGCCCAGCACGTACTGGTCGTTGACCTGGCCGAGCATGATCTTGAGCGCGTCCTTGACGGTCTGGTCGTTGAAGGCAAGGTCGCCGGCGAACAGCTTGTCGTAGTTGTCGCCGCCCGCGTTCCGCACGTAGATCTGCTCGAACCAGTCTGTGAGCGTCCACGAGTTGTCACGTCCCTGCGCGCCGACCGCCCACGGCGTCATGCCCTTCTGCTTGTACGACTTGACGATCTGGTCGAGCTCGTCCCAGGTCTTCGGAACCTGGAAGCCGTTCTCCTGGAACGACGTCGGCTTGTACCAGACCGTGCTCTTCGAGTTGGCTTTCGCGACGATGCCGTAGGTCGTGTCCTCGAAGGTCGCGAGGTCGATCCACGTGTCGCCGTAGTTCTCGTTGATCTTGTCCACGTCGAGGCCCAGGTCCTCCAGCGAGATCAGGGCATCGTCGCGGGCGAGCTCGTCCACGAAGCCCGGCCGCGGCAGGATGCCGACCTCCGGCGGGTTTCCGGCATTGAGGCGCGTCCGGATCACGGGCAGGAAGTCACGGGCGGCCTCGTACTTCGTCTTGATCCCGGTGTCCTGCGTGAACTGTGTGAGGACTTTCTTGAACGCCGCTTCCTCGCTCCCGCCCCAGAGCGAGAAAATCGTGACCTCGCCGTCACCTTCCGCGGTTCCGCCGCCGTCGTCGCCGCCGCAGCCGCTCAACCCGAGAGTGAGGACGGCGATGGCTGCAAGCGCGAGCAACCTCTTGCGTCTCATTCAGTGGCTCCTTTCGTGGTGTCTGTGTCGTAGATGGCCATTCCGTTTTCGGGATCGAAAAAGTGGACCGAGCGCGTGTCGACGGCGACCTCGGCCGTCTCTCCCTCGCTGATCTTGGAGTCGGGGCTGAAGCGGCCGACGACGACCGTGCTCCGCTCGTCGCCGCCGCCGAGGTCCTCGACGGTGGTGCCGGCGTCCTCGGCGAGTTCCTTGACCTCCTCGGTCATGGCCGGGGCCGCGGCGACTCTGAAGTGCACCATCAGCTCGGAGCCAAGGGCCTCTCGCAGCTCGACCTCCCCGCGGAGGCGGCTGTCTTCGGGGACGTCCCGCGCGATAGCGGGATCCTCGAGCTGCTCCGGTCTGATCCCGATCACGACCGGCCGTCCCTCGTAGTCCTTCAGCGCCGGGCGTGCGGCGACGAGCTCGTCGCCGAGCCGAAGCTTCTCGCTGCCGAGAATCGCCGCGAGGCTGCCGTTCGTCCGCTCGAGCGTTGCCTCGAGGAGGTTCATCGCCGGCGAGCCGATGAACCCGCCGACGAAGAGGTTGCGTGGTCGGTCGTAGAGCTCTTGAGGCGGCGCCACCTGCTGCAGCTCGCCGCGGCGCATGACCGCGACCCGCTCCCCCATCGTCATCGCCTCGACCTGGTCGTGCGTCACGTAGATCGTCGTCACGCCGATGTCGCGCTGCAGCTTCGAGATCTCCGCGCGCATCTGGACGCGCAGCTTCGCGTCGAGGTTCGACAAGGGCTCGTCCATCAGGAAGGCCGCAGGCTGACGCACGATCGCCCGGCCCATTGCGACCCGCTGCCGCTGGCCGCCCGAGAGCGCCCGCGGCTTCCGGTCGAGCAGCGCCTCCAGGTCGAGGATCCGCGCCGCCTCGCGGACGCGCTTGTCGATCTCCGCCTTCCGCTCCTTGCGGAGGCGGAGGCTGAACGCGATGTTGTCGTAGACCGTCAGGTGCGGGTAGAGCGCGTAGCTCTGGAACACCATCGCGATGTCGCGGTCGCGAGAGGGGACCTCGTTGACCACGCGGTCGCCGATCTTGATCTCGCCCTCACTGATCTCCTCGAGGCCGGCGACCATCCGTAGCGCCGTCGTCTTACCGCAACCGGACGGTCCGACGAGCACCATGAACTCGCCGTCGCGCGTGCGCAGGTTCAGGTCGGAGACAGCCCTGGTTCCGTCAGGAAAGACCTTCGCGACGTCTGAGAATTCGACCTCGGCCACGGCGCACTGCCTGCTTACCACTTGGAAGCAGGTTGCGGCAAGCGAGAGCCGAGCGATCCGAGCACGATCGCGAGCACGAAGGACGCCGCGAAGCTCGGCAGGGAGGCTCCGATCCCGACGTTCGGCTGGCCCGTCTGCTCGACGATGTCGACCCACCAGGAAGGCCCGAGCGGCGGCTCGTGCAGCCAGTGGTAGAGCAGGAAGCCGAGCAGCCAGGCGACGAGCAGCTCCGGGCGCCAGGCCGGCGCGGAGAAGATCTGCTCTCTCGTGTAGCGCGCGCCGGAGGTGAGCCAGTCCGCCAGCAGCACGCCGAAGAGCGGCACGAAGAACGATCCGAGCAGCAGCAGGAACGACTCGTAGTTCCTCAGCTGGATCACGAGCGCGCCGACCGTCGCGAGTGCCGCCACGGCCGCGATCAACACTCGTTGCTCGACCGCGGGGATGACGTTCTGGAGCGAGACGGCGGTCGAGTAGACGTTGGCGAACGCCTCGTCGGTCTCATCGATCGTGACGGCGAGAAGGGCAAGCGCCGCGCCGAGCCCGGCCGCCGCGACCGCAGGCGGGATCTCGACGGGATCGCTGACGCCTCGGCTCAGCACGATGAAGATCCCGAGCACGAGCATCCACGTCCCGCCGATGAAGTAGCCGGCGCCGGAGCCCCAGAACGCGGCGCGGCGCTCGCGCGCGAAGCGGGTGTAGTCCGAGACGAGCGGCACCCAGGAGACGGTGATCGCGATCACGAGGTCGATGCCGAGCCAGATGGTCGAGCCGCCCTCCGCGGGCGCGTTCCAGAGGTCGTGGAGGTCGGCCTCCGATACAGCCCACCAGCTGAGGTAGACGAGCGAGGCGAGCACGATCCACACGCCGAAGCGGCGAAGTATCCGGCGGACGAAGTTGACGGGGCCGAGCAGGGCGAAGCTCGCCGCCAGGATCCCGAAGCCGATCGTCCACGCCGGCTTGGCCTTGACCCCGATCAGCTCGTCGGAGAGCGCACTCGCGGCGGCGGCGATGATGATCAGCTCGAACGTCGCCCAGCCGAGGCATTGAAGAGCGTTGAGCGCGGTCGGGACGTAGGAGCCGCGGCGACCGAGAGGGGCGCGGAGCAGCACCATCGAGGGCACCCGCGCGTCGGCGCCGATCATCCCGGCGACGCCGACCATCGCGTTACCGATCAAGCCGCCGACGACGATCGCGACCAGCGCGTCCCGCAGGGAGAGCGCGGGCACGAGCAGCGCGCCGATCACGAGCACGAGCAGCGAGACGCCGAGGTTCCCCCAAAGAACCGTCAGGTCCCAGAGCCCGAGTGTGCGTAAGCGTTCGGGAACGGGCTCGATACCCCACGCAGGGGTCCGCTCGTCCGTCACGTTGTCCGAGGTTTCAGGGTGAGGAGCGCGCCGGCTAGCCGTCCGCTCCAGTAGACGGCGAGGCCGGCGGCGAGCGCCAGCGCCAGGTGGACCTGGTAGCCCACCAAACCGACGGCGAGCGCGAGCGCCCACGAGTGCGCGCCGCGGAGGTCGCGGAGGAGGCCGATGTGCAGCAGGCCGGCCGTTGCGAGCAGTGCGGCGAGGATCGGCAGCGGGAAGGCCGTGAGCAGCGCCGCGAGGCCGGCGCCGAAGCCGAGCGCCAGGGTCAGGAGTGCAATCCCCATCGTCAGCGGCGCGCCACCGGTGCGCGCGCCGAACGCGACGTGCGCGGTCAGGCCGCCGGCTCCGTGGCAGACGGGCATTCCGCCGATGGCTCCGGCGAGCAGGTTCGCGGAGCCGAAGCTCGTGGCCAGTCGTCCTGGGCGGACCGCGCGGGCGCGGTCGCCGAAGTACACCCGCGCGGCGTCGGCGGTCGCGAGGCACGAGTTCGCGAACGACAGGGGGAGCTGGGGGAGGACGAGGACGGTGAAGGCGGTGCCGATCGTCGCCCAGTCGAGCGACGGGACGCCGATGGCCGACGGCCCGAGGGCGGCATCGCCCGCGCCGCGCCAGATCATCACGACGGCGCCTGCTCCGACAAGGAGTAGCGAGACCGGGTACCGACGGAGGGTGAGCGCGGCGACGACTGCGACCGCGGCGATGGACGCCGCGAGGGCCGGCTCGAGGGCGTGCTCCGCGAACGACTTCGGCGGGTCCAGCACGAGCCCCCACGCGATCTTCAGGAAAAGCAGCCCGACGGTCAGCTGCACACCGCGGATCAGCGCCTTCGGGAATGCCTTCGCCGCGTAATCGAGCAGACGCAGCCGGCCGAGCGTCACGAAGACGACACCCATCAGCAACGCGCCGGTGGCGATCTCGTCGGAGCCGAGTCCCTGGGCGATCGCGATCGCGCCGAAGGCCTTGAGCGGCTGGACGGGGATCGGCAGCTCGTAGAGGAACGCGGCCGCGACGTACAGCAATCCCGCGGGGAGCAGCACGGCCGTTGCGGACAGGCCGTTGGAGACGATCAGCGCGACAGCGATGGGCACGAGCACGCCGACGTCGGCCACAGCGCCCGCGAGCTCCCGCCGGTCGAACTTCACCGCCCCGATTAGACCAGAGCCGCAGCTTGGGTTCGCCCCTGGGGTCAGGTCTTGCATTGCCACACACGCGCGCGCGCCGGCCCGTAGCCGGTATGGCACTGCAAGACCTGACCCCTACGAAGTGAGCTTCGGCGCGAGCTCCTGCTCCCAGAAGCCGAAGAAGCCTTCCTGGTCGCGGCCGATCTGGTGGAAGTAGATGTGCGTGTAGCCGGCCTGCTCGTACTCCCGGATGTCCTCGACGTACCGGTCGACGTCGGGGCCGCAGGGAATCGCCTCCGCAATGTCCTCCGGCGTCACCTTCTCGGTCGCCTCCTCGAAGTGCTCCGGCCGCGGGAGCTCGTAGCCGAGGTCACCGCCGAGCGCTGCGTTGGGCCAGATCTCGCACGCGGTCTTCGCGCCCTCCTCCTCGGAGGCCGCCCAGCACATGGTGATCTGGCCGTACTTCGGCCGACCCTGCCCGCCCGCCTCGAACGTCTCGATCACCTCGCGATCCGGCGCGGTGTTGATGAAGGCGTCGCCGACCCGCGCCGCCAGCTCCGCTGCCTTGGGCTTTGCGGCCGCCACCGCGATCGGCACCGGTTCGTCCGGCAGCGTGTAGAGGCGCGCCTGCTCCACGTCGTAGAAATCGCCGCGGTGCGTCTGCTCGCCGCCCTGCCAGAGGAGGCGCATGATCTCGATCGCCTCCTCGAGCATCGCCAGCCGCTCGTCCGGCGCCGGCCAGCCCTCGCCGACGACGTGCTCGTTCAGGTTCTCGCCGGTGCCGAGGCCAAGGAAGAACCGCCCGCCCATCATCACCGCCGAGGTCGCGGCGGCGTGGGCGACGATCGCGGGGTGCGTACGGATCGTCGGGCACGTGACGCCCGTACCGAGGCGCAGCCGCTCCGTCTCGCGCGCGATCCCGCCGATGACGCTCCACACGAACGGGCTCTGACCCTGCGCGTCCGTCCACGGATGGAAGTGGTCGGAGATCATCGCGAACTCGAACCCGATCTCCTCCGCGCGCCGAGCGAACGCGACGAGGTCGTTGGGCCCGTGCTCCTCCGACGACAGGGCGTAGCCGAACTCGGTCATGCCTGCTCCTTACCCGCGCGACAGGTACGAAACGCGCTCGGCTTCGTCGACTCGCCGCGCGCCGTCGCGGTGCACGAGGTACTCCAGGTGCGCCCGCGTCTCGGCCAGGGCGAAGCGCCGCAGCACCGTCGAGAGCTCATCCGGAAAGAGCGTGAGCGAGACCTCGTAGGCCGTCTGCGGACGACCGTCGAGCGCCGCAGCCGTCTGCTCCAGACGACGCTCGTGGTGGACGATCAACTCGCGCGCACGCCCGACGGGGTCGTCGATCAAATCGCCGTGACCCGGCAGCGCCAGCCGCGGCGCGAGCGCGATGATCTGTTCGAGCGAGGCAAGGAAGTCGCCGAGCGGATCGGGGCGCGACGCGGGGTACAGACCGATGTTCGGCGTGATCGCTCCCAGCAGCGTGTCACCGGCGACGAGGACACCGTCTCGCAGCAGCGCGCGGTGTCCGTCCGCGTGGCCCGGCAGGTGCAGCACCTCCCACCCGTCGACGCGATCGCCGACGTCGAGCGGCTCGGGATCCCGCGCGAAGCGCACGAGCTGGATGAACGCCGCCGCCTCGTCGCGAAAGCCATCGACCTCGCGTTCGGGCGTCCCGTGCAGACGCAGATACGACGGCATCAGCTCCTGGTCGCGCTGTTCGCCCCACGTCCGCAGGCACTGGGCGTAGTCGTCGCTCCCCTGCAACACGGCCGCCCCCGTCAGCGCCGCCAGATCGGCCGCCGCACCGACGTGGTCGGGATGGAAGTGCGTGACGACGATTCGCTCCACGGGCCCCTCGAGCTCATCCAGTGTCCGCGCCCAGTTGGCGCCCGCGTCCGGCAGCCCGAGGCCCGTGTCGACCACCGTCCACCCGTCCGACTCCGACGGCAGCAGGTAGCAATGCACGTGGTCCAGCCCGAGCGGCATCGCGAAGGTCGCGCGCCGGATTCCACCTGCTAGTTCAGTCATCCCTGCCTATGATCGTCGCCCCGTGTCGCTCCTGGCAGTTGAGAACGTGACACGCCGCTTCGGGGGCATCGTCGCCCTCGACGACGTGACGCTGGTCGTGGACGAGGGGAAGGTGGTCGGGCTGATCGGCCCCAACGGGGCAGGGAAGACCACGCTCTTCAACGTGATCACGAGGCTGTACCGACCCGATTCCGGCCACGTTCTCTTCGACGAGCGCGACCTGCTGCGGACACCTCCGTATCGGATTGTCCGAAACGGCGTCGCCCGCACCTTCCAGAACGTCGTCCTCTTCCCGACGATGACGGTGACGGAGAACGTGCTCGTCGGCGCGCACACCAGGCTGCACCCCTTCGGCGAGCGGCGGGCGGCGAAGCTCGCGCAGGAGACGCTCGACTACCTGAACCTCGCGCACCTGGCACGCCGTCCCGCCGCCGGACTCCCGTTCGGGACGCTGAAGCGAATCGAGCTCGCGCGCGCCCTCGTCTCCCGCCCCCGGCTGCTGCTGCTCGACGAGCCGGCAGGCGGGCTGAACCACGAGGAGGTCGAGGAGCTCGGCGCTCTGATCCGGCGCCTCCAGAAGGACTTCGAGCTGACGTTGCTCGTCGTCGAGCACCACATGGCCCTCGTGATGTCGGTCTGCGAACGCGTCCACGTCCTCAACTTCGGCAAGAAGCTCGCGGAAGGCACGCCGCGTGAGGTGCAGCAGAACCCGGAAGTGATCGAGGCCTACCTCGGAGGCGAGGATGCCGCTGCTTGAGCTCAAGGACGTCCATGCG
>DATFQN010000006.1:0-76821 GCA_035264165.1 Gaiellaceae bacterium | reverse complement strand
ACGATCGACGACGTGCTGGAGATCGCGTCGCGCGTCTCCTGGATCCGGCCGGTCATCGACTTCGCGCACATGCACGCAACCTCGGACGGCGCGTTCACCGAGGTGGAGGCGTTCGCGTCGGTGCTCGAGCGCGCGGACGAGGTGATCGAGCCGGGTGCGCCGTTCCACGTGCACTTCTCCGACATCGCGTACGCGAACCGAAACGAGACGAAGCACCTCTCGTACGGCGAGGGCACGCTGCGGGCCGAGCCGCTGGGCGAGGCGCTCGCGCGCTTCGACCGTCCGGCGACGGTCATCAGCGAGTCCCCGAATGAATCGAGCCATCAGGCCATCCGGGCGGCACTGATGGCAACCGTTTCCTAAGCCGACGCCGTTTTCCAGGCAAGCGAATGGTGCCGCGCGCAAACAGCGACCTAGCGGTTCGCCTCGATTTCGAAGGTCTCTCCGCCGGAGGTGCGGATCAAGACGTAGCCGTCGCCGCGCGGCGAGCTGTACCGGCAGCCGAAGCGGTTGTTGTATGGGGCATACCGCCTCTCGCCCGGGCCGGTGCAGGAGATGAAGCGAGCCTTCCGCTGCCGGGCCCACTGGCTCTGCGCCAGTCGTTGCGCTGCTTCCTGCGGCGTCCAGGAGTCCGGGCTGCAGCGGACGTCTGTGACGCCTTCGACGTCCCCGCCGACGTACATGCTGTTCTTTCGGGTCAAGTGATAGCGCTCGAGATCCACGGCCAGGCAACGGCTTCCCTGGCCGCAATCAAGGTGAAAACGCCATAAGTTGTCCGCGAGCGGTTCGAGCTGGCTCGATTCGCATGACGCGCCCGCGGTCCGGCTGAAGTACGCAGCAAACTCCTCCGTCGCAGCTTCGGCCCCGTCGCGCTCGTCGTCCCCGCTCTGCCACCTGTAGATCCCGAAGGCTGCGCCGATTACAGCGATCACGACCAGCCCCGCCACAAGGGCCTTCATGACTCTCGAGTTTAGGTTCCTAGCCGCCACGAGTGCACGGCTCACGCCGAGGCTCAACGGTCACGGCATCTCGGCGAGATTTGCGCTCGTTCTGTCCAGCCGCTGCGACGAAACGAGCACCCGGCTCGATTGTCGCCTTCCGTAGAACGGACGACAAGTCACCTCACGGGCGCTCCCCCAAGCGCGAGCCGCTCCGCTCGCGGCGTAGGCGCGTACGATCCGGCGAATGCCGGAGGGTCAGTCGTGTCGTCTGAATGCCGACGTTGAAGCACTTGCAACCTGGGAGGCGCGGCGGGTGGCTTTCGAGTCGGACGCGATGGGTTCGGCAGGTAGATCTGATGAACTCGAGCCGCTGCTCGATGAGCAGCTCGCCTACTACCGCGCCATCGCCGCGGAGTACGAGGACCACGCAATCCCCGGCCCGGGAGGCAGCGAGGTGGTTGCGGCGCTCGATTGCTTCCGGCCAGCCGGCCGTGTGCTCGAGCTTGCATGCGGCACCGGCGGGTGGACCGAGCTGCTGCTCCGCCATGCGACGACCGTCACTGCTGTGGACGCATCTCGGGAGATGCTGGCCATCGCCTCGACCGGGGTTAGTGACGAACGTGTGCGCTTCATCCAGGCCGATCTCTTCACGTGGGCGCCGGACCGCCGCTACGACGTCGTCTTCTTCGGCTTCTGGCTCTCACACGTGCCCCTCGAGCGCTTCGAGTCTTTCTGGTCACTCGTTTCCGACTCCCTGGAGACCGATGGACGCGTGTTCTTCGTCGATGACGCCTACCGGACGCCCGACGAGCTGATCTACGGCGATTCGTCCTCGATTATCCGTCGTCGCAGTAACGACGGTACGTCGTACCGCGCCGTGAAGGTTCCGTACGAGCCGAAACGCCTCGAAGAGCGGCTTGAGGGCCTGGGATGGCGGGTCACGGTCACGCCGACGTCCGGTCCATTCTTCTGGGGAGTCGGCACCGCAGCCTGAGCTTCTGGTTCATTCTGCTCTCCGTCCTCAACTACAACGTCGATCATGTCGCGATCGCCGCGGAGAGCGACACGAGACCTTGATCGTCGTCAGTCGCTGTGTGCGTTTCGGACATGCCGTCGGACGGCGGCAACGGCATCCGCAGCTTCTCCGTCGGTGCACGCCCATGGCCGCTCGTCCGAGAACAACATCGGTAGGAGCATCGGCCCGCTCTTTGGCATGTCGGCGTATCGCGGCAACAGGTGCACGTGAACGTGCGCGACCATCTCGCCCATCGACATCACGTACACCCGCTGAGCGTCGAGGCCATCCATGAGCGCGCGGGAAGCCTTCTGAATCAAAGGCCCGAGCGCCACTGCCTCTGTACCACTTAGTTCCGCTACGTGCTCGATATGTCGCTCGGGCTTCAGAATCAGCCACCCTCGAAGGAGGCACGGGCTGATCGAGTGGTCGAGAACCCAGCCACCGGCCCGAAGTATCGTTCCGCCGGGCGGTGCGATCCGACCGTCGAGGATGTCGCAGCCCATGCATTGGCCTGGCGCGAGCCTCACTGACGGAATCGTGGCAGAGCCGCGTCAGCGCGGTCGGGTCGAGCCTGCGCTCGATCTTCGTCTTCGCAAGGCGCGTAGCTTCGCTCCGTGTCAGCCCCGCGTATTCGTCGTCGCCACGACATGACGCCACGGTCAGCAGAACGAGACCCAGCGTGGCTATAGCCCACGCGTGCACTTTGAGCGTATTGTCGCCCGACTCGGCGCTGCCTAGGTCGGCGCCTGTGAGGCGCCCGGGACCTCAACCTCCCGCGCCTCCGTACGCCATCCATGAAGACGCTGCAGGCCTTGGCCGTCGTCGCGCTTGCTGCCGCCCTCTGCGGCGTCGGCAATGCCTCTCCTCCCAAGGCGTCCGGCAAGAACAAGACCAGCGTGTGGTTTCAGGCTGGGCCGGGACGGGTCAGTCACGTCTTCACGATGCAACAGCCACGCGGCATCGTTCGCCTCACCCGCCTCACGACCACCTATGGGATCCGCGCGTCCGCTGCGGCGATGACGATCCCGGGGCTCGCCGGCGTGTGCGTCGTGAACTGGGACAGCCCCGGCAACCCGGCGCCGTGCGGCCGACGAGGTTCACTTCTCGTGTGTACGCAGAGCCAGGAGGGCTGCCCCATGCCGAAGGCGGTGTGGCGGATCCATCTGCTGAAGACCGGCGGCCCGGCCGGCCTCGTCCGCTTCGACCTCGTCGTCGTTAGGAGGCAAGGACGCAGGGAGTGCCCGTATCGATGAGATACGGGCGCGACTGAGGACGCTGCGTCGGGACGAGCAGCGCCCCCTGCGGCACAGACTGTGTTTCGCCAAGCCCTACCGGCTCAGGCGATCCGCGCCGCCGTCTCTTCGGGAGGCATCGCACCCGCGCGCAGCTCGGCGAGGCGCTGCTCGTAGGCGACGACGTCGGCCACGCGCTCGCGCTCCTCGAGGAAGCGGATCATCGCCTTGAGCGGCTCCGTCAGGAACCGGGTGTACTCGCTGCGCTCGAGGATGTCGATCGACTCGACCAGGAGCGCCTCCGCTTCGTCGTCGCGGCCCTGCGTTGCGCGCACCATCGCGAGCGTCTTCCGCGTCGACGCCTGAGAGCTGACGTCCTGCGGCCCCGTCGTCTCGATCGCCTTCAGCGCGTAGACCTCCGCCGCATCGATCTTGCCCTGCTCGAGCAGAGCCTCGGCGAGGCTGCGCTGAACCTCGCAGAGCGTCCCGCGATCTTCGAGCGGCTGCAGGATCCGGATGGCCTCGCGGAAGAGCTTCTCCCCCTCGGGGACGTTCCCGCGCTGCGCAACCAGGCGTCCGATGCGGAGCATCGACCGGGCAACGTTGGTGGCCGCACCGACCTCCGCGAACAGGTCTCGCGCCCGGCCGTACTCGGCAAGTGCTTCCTCGTGGCGGCCGCGGAACGCGTACAGCTCTCCGAGTTCCGTCAGTGCACGCGCCTTGACCGTCAGCGAGCCGCTCTCCTCAGCGAGTTCGATCGCCCGGTTGATGATCGGCTCGGCACGCTCGCCCTCACGGCGCGCGACGTAGAGGCCGGCCAGCTGGATGAGGGCGCCGCTTTCCAGGTCCTGACGCTCGAGCCGGCGCGCTATGTCGAGCTGCTCCTCGGCGTACTCCTCCGACTTGCCGAGCTGGCCGCGCCACCAGGCCGCGGTCTCGAGAATCCGCAGGCCGTCGAAACGCGTCTCATCCGCCTCGGCAACCTCCACCGCCTTCTGCGCGAGTTGCTCCGCGCGGGTGACGTCGGCTTCGCGTAGGAGGGCGACCTCGGCAAGCGCGGTGAGCGCCTTCGCCTCGATGTCGTGATCGCCTTCCTCGCGCGCGCCGAGCAGGACGTCCTCCATCTCGCTGGAGACGGCAGGGAAATCGTCCATCCGCCAGGCGGCCCGAGCAGCCTGCAGGCGGCGTCTCAACGTCGGCTCGAGCTCGACGGAGCGGAGGAGAAGACGACGAGCGGTGGCGTTCGCCTCACGGGCCAACGCGCGCTTGCCGGCCTCCGCGAGTGCCGCGGCTGCTTCTTGTGCCAGCTCCTCCGGCGCCGCGCCGTCCAGCTCGGCGAGGAGCGCGGTCGCCTGGTCGAGGTGGTAAGCCCGGATCTCCAGCAATTCGTCTCCTGCGCGGTCGCCGAGCCACTCCGCAAAGTGCCGATGATGGCGGGCGCGAGCAGTTTTCGAGAGCCCGCCGTAGGCGACCTCGCGGATCAGGACGTGCTTGAACCGGTAGGCGTCCTCGTCGCTGATGGTCGAGCGCGGCTCCTTCAGCACGAACTCACGCAGGAGGAGGTCGTCGAGCAAAGGCTCGAGGTCGGGGGCATCCTCACCTCCGAGGTACTTGACCGCGCCGGCCCAGAAGGTGCGCCCGATCACGGCGGCGCGCTGCAGCACGGCCTTCTCGCCCATCGGGAGGTGGTCGATTCTCGCGGCGATCAACGCCTGAAGCGTGTCCGGGATCCGCTCGATTGCCGAGCCGTTGGCCTCGGAGAGCATCCGGAGCGTCTCCTCAACGAAGAGCGGATTGCCCTCGGTCTTCTCGAAGAGCGCCGCTCGGGCATCCGCCGTTAGCTCACCGTCGTCGAGGAGGGCCGTGATCAGTGCCTCTGCGTCATCCTCGTTCAGCGGTGCGAGCTCGATAGCGGTCGCGCGTACGCGGCCGCCGCCCCAGCCCGCCCGAATGTCCAGCAATTCTGGCCGGGCGAGGCAGAGGATGAGCAGCGGCGCGTCACGGACCCAGGTTCCGAGGTGCTCGATCAGCTCGAGCAGGGGCTCCTCGCCCCAGTGGATGTCCTCGAAGACGAGCACGAGCGGCTGCGGCTCGGCGAGCTTCTCCGCCCAAGCACGCGCGGCCCAGGCGATCTCCTGCTGGTTGCGCTCGGCCTGCACGGCCTGGAGCACGCCCGAAGCGAGCCCCATGAGATCTGCGACGGCCTCGTCCGGGCAGCACTCGCGAAGCTTCTCGATCGCCTCGTCGAGCGGGTCGTCGTCGGAGATCCCAGCGGCGACCTTGACCATGTCGGAGAGCGCCGAGTACGTCACGCCCTCGCCATAGGGCAGCGCCCGGCCGACGAGGATCGTGGCGGATTCGAGCCCGTCGATGAACTCCCGGGCGAGCCGGCTCTTCCCCACGCCGGGATCGCCGAAGATCGTGAACAGGTGGGCCCGCTTGTCGCGCACTGAGCGCGCATAGGTGTTCTGGAGCAGGTCGAGCTCGGCATCACGCCCGACGAGCGGTGCCCGGAACTGCCGCCCGGCCTGCGTGCGCTTGACGCAGACCACGCGCCAGGTCCAGATCGACTCGGCGAAGCCCTTGACCTCGATCGGCCCCTCGTCCTCGACCTCGAAGCACCCGAGCGTGAGGCGATGCGTCGCAGGGCCGATCAGAATCGTGTTCGGCTGCGCAGCCTGCTGGAGCCGTGCCGCGACGTTGACGGCCTCGCCCGTGGCGAACGTCGACTCGACGGCGTCGACGACGACCTCGCCGGACTCGATCCCGACTCTGGCCTCGAGCCCGAGCTCTCTGACCGAATCCATGATCGAGAGCGCCGCCCGAACGGCGCGCTCAGCGTCGTCTTCATGCGCCGTCGGGACGCCGAACGCCGCCATGACGGCGTCGCCGGCGAACTTCTCGACGATCCCGCCGTGCGAGACGACGCACTGCTGGACGCGGTCGAAGTACTGCTGCACGCGGCGGCGCGCCACCTCTGGATCGGTGCCGGAAACGAGTGCCGTCGACCCGACGAGGTCGACGAACAGGACCGTTGCAAGCTTGCGTTCCACGCCCACAAGTGTAGAAACGCCGCGGGACCGCGAAAACGTCCCGCTCTACCAGCCGGAAAAGCCGGAATCGAGCAGGCGCGGCAGCCCCCGGCGCGTCCCCAGGACTTCACCCGTGGCGGCATCGATGACGTGCAGCGGCTTGTGGTCGAAGGCGACGAAGGCGCGCGAGCCGTACGTCGCCACGACGCCGAGTGCGTCTCCGCCGAACAGGTGGTACCGCTGGGCGCCGTCGAGGGAATAGCCGTTCAGGCCGCCGTGCTGGTACCACGCGAGAAGAGTCGAGCCGCCGAAGCGCGCGCCCCAGGCCGAGCCGTCGATCGTCTTGATCGTCCAATCGTTGGTGTCGACGACCGAGAGCCCGATCTGCTTCATCTCGACGCGATCCGTCCCGACGGAGATCGACTCATAGCCCCAGAACGCGATCTTGCCTTCGCCGAGCCAGAGCGCGTCTCGGAAGCTGCCGGTGAGCGGAAGCTTCGCGGCCGCGGCCGGCTCGATCCAGTTGCGGAACCTCGTCAGCAGCGTCTGGGAGTGCTTCGGCTCGTGGTACGTCACGGCGAGCCGAGCGACGTCGACCTCGGCCATGGGGTCGCCGCCGGCGCCGAGGACGAAGACGCGGCCGTCCATGTCGTAGACGAGCGCCGGGCGGTAGCTCTGGCCCATCCCGTCGCCCTCGGGACGCATGCCGGCGCGGATGCGGCCGAGCGGCACGGTCCGCACCGCTCCATCGACGCCGACCACGGCCAGCTGCGCCGGCCCGATCTCCTGGATCGGCGCCATCAGGAGTGCCAGACGGCTCCCCGCACGCAGCGCGGAGACCACGTCGCCCGAAGCTTGCGGCGAGGCGAGTCGCCTCCGAGCGATGGGGTCGAGCATGAACAACCCAGCCGGCTCCCAGCCAAGCAGGCGCCTGGGCCCCAGCCAGGCGATCGTGCTGATCCCGCCGCTCCACGTCCGCAACTGACCAAGGGGCTTGACGCGGCGCACGTCGAAGATCCGCACGCCCTTCACGCGGTCGACGCCGAGCGCGAGCCGTCGCCCGTCCGGCGAGAACGACCACGCATAGGCATGGCCGCCGACCGCGACCCGCTTCGAAACCGGCCGCAGCGACTCCCGATCGACCCGGACGAGGTAGTCCTGCCCACGCGAGCTCTCGATCGCGAGCACCGTCCCGGCGACCTTGTCGCCGGAGGCGAGGTCGCCGGTTGCGGCGACCGGCGCGGCGAGGGCCAGCACGAAGAAGGCGAGAACGGCGAGCCTCATTGCTCCTCCTACACCGGTCGTCGCAGAAGGGTTCCCGTAGCATCGGGCCGTGCTCGATCCGAAGGTCTTCAAGGCGTACGACGTCCGCGGGATGTATCCGACCGAGCTGGACGAAGCGGGCGCGTACGCGATCGTGCGAGCCTTCGTCGAGCACTTCGGCGCCGAGCGCATCGCGATCGGCCGCGACATGAGGCTCTCCTCGCCGGCGATGGCCGCCGCGGCGATCCGCGGGGCCGTGGACGCCGGTGCGCACGTCTTCGACCTTGGGCTGGTGGGCACCGAGATGGTCTATTTCGCCGTCGGCGACCTCGACCTCGACGGCGGCGTCGCCGTCACCGCGTCACACAATCCCAAGGAGTACACGGGGATGAAGATCGTCCGCCAGGGGGCGCTCCCGGTCGGCGGCGAGTCTGGGCTCTTGGAGATCCGCGATCGCGCGCTTCAAGGCTTCGGCGACCCGAGCGGCGCCGGGCGCGTCGAGGAGGTGGACATCTGGCCCGCCTTCGTCGACCGCGTGCTCTCCTTCGTCGACGTCGACGCGATCAAGCCGCTGAAGGTCGTGATCGACGCCGCCAACGGGATGGCCGGCGTGATGCTGCCGCCGGTCCTCGAGCGGCTGCCGCGCGTCGAGGCCGTTCGCTACTACTTCGAGCCCGACGGCAACTTCCCGAACCACGAGCCGAACCCGCTCCTGCCCGAGAACCGCGAGTTCATCGTCGAGCGGACCAAGGCCGAGGGCGCCGATTTCGGCGTCGCGTTCGACGGAGATGCGGACCGCTGCTTCTTCGTCGACGACAGCGGCGACTTCATCGCGGGCGACTTCGTGACCGCGCTCCTGGCCGACTCGATCCTGAAGAAGGAGCCGGGGGCGAAGATCATCTACGACGTCCGCGCCAGCTGGGCCGTGCCGGACACGATCGACCGCGCCGGCGGCGTTCCGCTCGTGAACCGGGTCGGGCACGCGTACATCAAGCACCGCATGCGTGAGGAGGGCGCGGCGTTCGGCGGCGAGGTCTCCGGTCACTACTACTTCCGCGACTTCTCGCAGGCCGATTCCGGGGTGATCCCGTTCCTGCTCATGCTCGAGCTCGTCTCCCGGAAGGGCCAGAAGCTGTGCGAGATCCTGCGGCCGCTCCGCCGGCGTTACTTCATCACGGGCGAGCTCAACACGCCGGTGCCCGATGTCGAGGCGAAGCTCGCGGAGCTCGAGCAGCGGTTCAGCTCGGAGGGAAGCGTCTCGCACCTGGATGGAGTCTCCGTCGACGCGGAGGATTGGCACTTCAACGTCCGCCCCTCGAACACGGAGCCGCTGCTGCGGCTGAACCTCGAGGCGCGCTCCGAAGAGCTGATGGAGCGCAAGCGCGACGAGGTGCTCGACGTCATCCGTGCTTGAACTGGGGCGGCCGACCACCCGCAAGCCGCCCTTCAAGTACTCGTCACTGACGCGGGTCGGCTTCTCCGACACCGACGCGCAGGGCATCGTCTACTACGGCCGCTACCTGCCCTACTTCGACCAGGCCCGCGTCGAGTACGCCCGCCACCTCGGTGTCCTCTCCACCAGCCCGCAGGAGACCGAGTTCGTGATGCGCGCGAACACGATCGAGTACCACGCGCCGGCGCGCTTCGACGACCTGCTCGAGGTCTTCATCCGCGTCTCCCGGATCGGGACGACGAGCCTCACGTACGAGTGCGCCGCCTATCGGGTCGACGACGACGTCCTCATGGTCACCGCCCACCAGACGCTCGTCCTCGTCGACCTCGACGAGCGGAAGCCGTGCTCCATCGCCGAGGCGTTCAAGGAGCGCATCCGCGAGTTCGAGGGCTCGGACCTGGAGGTCTGACCTCGATAGCCGCGCGGCCACCCTCTCGGGTGGCCGCCGCAGGCTTGCCCTCTCCCCCCTTCCCACGTTGTAGTCGGGTTGGCGGCGGCGTCTATCCCTCGTCCGAGGTAGCTCTCTCGTTCGGGGGATCATCCCTCGAACGGGTGATTCGCCTTTTTTGCAGGGATTTTGCGCGAGTGGGCGCCGGAGATTCCCTCGAACGAGGGAACTAACTCGGCGTGACGCGGTACGCGTCGAAGACGGCGTCGACGTTGCGCAGCGAGCTCAGCAGCGCCCGCAGCGACTTCACGTCGCCGATCTCGGCCGTGTACCAGTTCTTCGCGAGCTGATCCTCGACGGTGCCGCCGTAGGAGACGATGTTCGCGCCGTGCTCGGCGAACGTCCGGGCGACGTCCTCGAGTAGCCGTGGCCGGTCCCACGCGTCGACGGCGATCTGGACGCGGAAGCTCTGCGTCGTCCCGCCGTCCCAGCTGACCGGCGTGAACCGCTCGGGGTTCCGGCGCAGCGTCTTGACGTTGGGGCAGTCCTCGCGGTGGATCGTGATGCCCTTGCCGAGCGAGATGTAGCCGACGATCTTGTCGCTCGGAACTGGGGTGCAGCACTTGGCGAGGCGGATGAGGACGTCCTCGACGCCCTCGACGGTGATCCCGACCTTGCCGCTCGGCGCCGTCGTCTTCGGCTTGACCGGGATGACCTCTTCCTCGGCCACGTCGGTCGTCTTCAGCCGCTGGATCACCTTGTTGACGATCTGGGTGGGCGGGAGCTTCCCTGAGCCGAGCGCGAGGTAGAAGTCCTCGGCCTTCTTGAAGCCGGCCTCGCGGATGACCTGCGCGAGCACGGCCGAGCCCGCGACCCTCCGGTACGGCAGCTTCTGCGCCTTCAGCGCCTGCTCGAGCGCCTCGCGGCCCTTCTGCTCGGTGTCCTCGCGGGTCTCACGCGAGAACCACTGGCGGATCTTGTTGCGTGCCCGGGAGGACTTCGCGAGATTCAGCCAGTCCCGGGACGGGCCGCGGCCGCCGGCCTTCGTCGTCAGCACCTCGACGAAGTCGCCGCTCTGGAGCTGGTAGTGCAGCGGGACGATGCGACCGTTGACCCGGGAGCCGACGGTCCGGTGGCCGACGTCCGTGTGCACCGCGTAGGCGAAGTCGATCGGCGTCGAGCCGGCGGGCAGCGTCTTCACCTCGCCCTTCGGGGTGAAGACGTACACCTCGTCCGTGAAGAGGTCGCCGAGCATCTGGCGCTTGTACTCCCGCGGATCGGCCTCGTCCTGCCACTCCATCAGCTGCCGGACGCGGGCGATCCATTGCTCGTCGGGCGCGCGGCCCTTGCCGGCGCGCTTGTAGAGCCAGTGGGCCGCGACGCCGAGCTCGGCAGTCTCGTGCATCTCCTTCGTCCGGACCTGGATCTCGAGCGGCCGGCCCTGCGGTCCGATTACGGTCGTATGCAGCGCGCGGTAGCCGTTCAGTTTCGGCATCGCGATGTAGTCCTTGAAGCGCCCTGGCATCGGCTTCCAGAGCGAGTGAATCAGGCCGAGCCCGCCGTAGCAGTCGCGCGTCCCCTCCTCACCCGAACGCTGCGCGATCACCCGCATCGCGGTGAGGTCGTAGATCTCGTTGAACTCCTTGCCCTTCTTGGCCATCTTGTCGTAGATGGAGTAGAAGTGCTTGGCGCGTCCGGAGATGTCGGCCGGGATGTCCACCTTGTCGAGCTCGCCCTGGAGCACGAACGCCGCCTCGGAGACGAGTTCCTCGCGGTCGGCTCGGCGCTCGTTGACCATCGCCTTGATCTCGGTGTACTTGCGCGGGTGCAGCGTCTCGAAGGCGAGGTCCTCGAGCTGCCACTTCATCGTGTGGATGCCGAGGCGCTGGGCGAGCGGTGCGTAGACCTCGAGCGCCTCGCGCGCCTTCTGGACCTGCTTCTGCTTGCCGAGGTACTCGATCGTGCGCAGGTTGTGGAGCCGGTCGGCGAGCTTGATCAGGATCACCCCGGGGTCCTGCGCCATCGCGAGGATCATCTTCCGGTAGTTCTCCGCCTCCGCCTGCTCGCGCCTCTGGAAGTGGACGCGGGTCAGCTTTGTGACGCCGTCGACGAGCTGCGCAACCTCGTCACCGAACTCCTCCGCGACCTCCTCGAGCGAGATGCCCGTGTCCTCGACGACGTCGTGGAGGAGCGCCGCCGCGATCGTCTCGTCGTCCAGGTGGAGCTCGGCGCAGATGCGCGCGACCGCGTAAGGATGGAGGATGAACTCCTCGCCCGATCGCCTCTGTTGACCGGCGTGTGCCTTCGCCGCGAAGCGGAAGGCGCGGGTGAGCAGATCGCCGTCGACGTCCGGGTTGTAGTCGCCAACCTCGGCGATCAACTCGTCGATCAGGTCTTGATGTCGCTCCGGAGCCTCCAGGACAGCCATTTGAAATCAGTGTACTCCGGAGGCAGGAAGTGACCTTCTCGGCGCGAAAACGGCCGGTTCGTGCGTTTCCGCCGTCGACAAAAACGCAAGTTGCTCGCACTCGCCCGCCTGGTCGCGGGGCTGGATTCGCTAAGCCGCCGCCGCCAGCGGTACGTCTTCGAGTAGCGCCCTGAAGGACTCCGACTCGAGGAGATCGCGCTTCGGGCCGCCGAGCTCGTGCCCGAGCTCGGCGAAGATCGCGCGCGCTTCCGGAGATCGCGCAGCGTCGTCCTTGCGGAACTCTTCGACGAGCCACCCGCGCAGCGTCTCGTAGCGTTGCGGCGTCTCGACGAGGTCGCGGACGACGAGCTGCGGCGCGACGGTGCCGTTCCAGCGGTTGGCCTCGAGGCGGAAGATCACGTCGTAGCGCACCTCGCGGCGGGCGCGGTCGAGGTGGCGGCCGAGGCCGAAGCCAATCGCGCTACCGGCCGGGCGATTGCGATGGCGGACGCGGAAGCGGAGATGCTTGCCGTCGGCGGTCGTGGCGACCTCCGCGAGGTCGGTGGCGGGCAAGAGCAGCGTGATGCCGGGGTTGCCGAGCCCGAACGGCGCTAGACGGGCGAGCTCCTCGCACAGGTCGAGCGTCAGCTCCTGGCCGAGGACGACGGCGTCGACGAGGGTCGGCGGCGTCAGGTCCGCGTCGGTGAGCGTACTGTCGGCATGCGCGGCGAAGGCCTCCGCGAAGGCGTCGATCTGGGTGGGGTCGATCGAGAGGCCCGCGGCGGCGCGATGGCCGCCGAACTTCACCAGATACTCGTCGCAGGCGGCGAGCGCGCCGTGGAGGTCGAACGCCGAGAGCGACCGGCCCGAGCCCTTCCACTCCCTCTCGGTGCCGGCGATCAGCACGACGGGACGGTGGAAGCGCTCCACGAGGCGGGAGGCGACGATTCCGATCACGCCTTCGTGCCACGATTCGTCGGCGAGGACATAGCCGCGCCGCCGCTGGGTCGCCTCGGGCCACTCCTCGACCTTGGCGGTGGCCTCGCGGAGGATCCGATCCTCGAGAGCCTGCCGCTCGCGATTCAGCTCTTCGAGGCGCGCCGCGAGCTCGGCCGCGACCTGCTGGTCGTCGGTGAGCAGGAGTTCGAGCGCGTCTTCGGGATGCGACAGGCGGCCTGCAGCGTTGATGCGCGGAGCAAGGCGGAAGCCGACGGCGCCTTCGTCGAGCGCGGCGGGATCGACGCCAGCGGACCGCATGAGCGCGCGGAGGCCGGGCTTCTGCGTCCGGGCGAGGGCCTTGAGTCCCTCGCGGGCGAGGAACCTGTTCTCGTCGACGAGCGGGACGACATCCGAGATCGTCGCGACGGCGACGAGATCGAGGTGGCGACGCAGGGACTCGTCGTTGCCCGCGAGCGTCTGGGCGAGCTTCCAGACGACGCCCGTCCCGCAGAGCTCGGGAAACGGGTACTCCGACGGGCGGGTGGCGACGATCGGGCAGTCGGGAATTGCATCGCCCGGCCGATGGTGATCAGTGACGATTACGTCCATTCCGTTCGCTTTGGCCGCGGCGATTTCTTCGACCGCCGTGATCCCGCAGTCGACGGTCAGGACGAGCCCACACCCTTCCTCGGCGAGCCGCGTCAGCGTCTCGCCGGCTACGCCGTAGCCCTCCTCGAAGCGGCTCGGGAGGTGCCAGTCGACCTCTGCGCCGAGATCGCGGAGGACGAGCACCGCGAGGGCGGTCGCACAGATGCCGTCGGCGTCGTAATCGCCGTGGACGCAAATTCGCTCTTTCTTGGCAATCGAGTCACGAATTCGTGTACAGGCCGCATCCATGTCGCCCAGCGCCGACGGGTGGTGGCCGGGATCGCCGCCGGCGAGGAAGCGCTCGGCGCTCGCAGCGTCGGCGTAGCCGCGACGCACAAGCACCCGTGCCGTCGTCTCGCTGATTCCAAGCTCACGCGCGAGGACCAGCGCCTCCTCGTGCGAGCAGGGACGGATGTTCCAGGTACCGACCACCGGAGTGATGACGGTACGGAGGGGCGCGGACAGCAGACCTCGCGCTTATCCTGAGAAGACGTGACCAGCGAGGTGAATTACGAGTCAGGCGAGGACTACGTCGTCGAGTTCCTGGGCTACCGCTTCGCGTTCAACGGCGAGGACTTCGAGGAGCGTGTGATCGCGGCGGCGGTGAAGCTCGGACTGGTCGAGGACAACGATCTCGACGAGGACGAGGCAGCCGACCTCGTGGAATTGACCTCCGACCAGCGGATCGAGGAGGCGCGGAGCACCCTCGGCCGCTACCTCGTGCGGAATTGGGAGGCGCTCGCGGCGGTCGACGGCGAGTCGCTCGTGTACTGGCTGCGCAAGCTCGTGTTCCGCGGCGCCTGGCTCGACCAGCGGGTGAAGCTCGGGCTCCTGGACGTCGATTGGGACGAGCAGAGCGGCGACTTCGGCTACCGGGACCCGCGCGGCGACCGTGCGCTGCTGGAGCTAGCGCCCGTCCCAAGCTGGCACGAGCTGCAGTTCCGGCGCTAGTCCGCCGCGCCGCCGGCACCTCTTAGAGCGCCCCCGCCCCTCCGAGTGGGGTCAGGTCTTGCACTCCAGCGCAGTGGGCCGACGGCGAAGGAATGGCAGTGCAAGACCTGACCCCAAACGCGCCGGCGCTCGCGTTGGACCGGTGATCGGCCCCATCGAAGTGTGCTCAGAACAACGCGGCGTTTGCGGTAGGTGCGGCGACGGTGCCGATGTGGGTTCGACCGCGTGCGGTGACGATGCGGCCACGCGGCGTCCGCTGGATGAAGCCCAGCTGGAGCAGGTAGGGCTCGTAGACGTCCTCGACCGTGTCCTGAGCCTCACCGAGAGCGACCGCGAGGGTCGACAAACCGACGGGGCCGCCGTCGAAGCGCTCCACGATCGCGCGCAGCAGGTCGCGGTCGGTTCGCTCGAGGCCGCACTCGTCCACCTCCAGCAGCTCGAGGGCCTCGCCCGCGACCGGCGTCGTCACTACGCCTTCGTGGCGCACCTCCGCCACGTCGCGCACCCGCCGCAGGATGCGGTTTGCGACCCGCGGCGTCCCCCGCGCGCGCCGGGCGATCTCCTCCGCCGCATCGTGCTGGATCTCGACGCCGAGGATGCCCGCCGAGCGGCGCACGATCGTCGCGAGCTCCTCAGGCTCGTAGTAGTCCAGCCGGAAGGTCATGCCGAAGCGGTCGCGCAGCGGGGTCGTCAACAGCCCCGTCCTCGTCGTCGCGCCCACCAGCGTGAACGGCGGCACGTCGAGCGTGAGCGTACGAGCAGCCACGCCCTGACCGACAACGATGTCCAGCCGGAAGTCCTCCAACGCCGGGTAGAGAACCTCTTCCACGGCCGCGCTCAGCCGGTGGATTTCATCGACGAAGAGGATGTCGCGGTCCTCGAGCGCGGTCAGGATCGCTGCGAGATCCCCCTTCCGCTCCAGCGCCGGGCCCGCCACGGTGCGGATCCCGACGCCGAGCTCCTCGCGAAGGATGTAGGCGAGGCTGGTCTTTCCCAGACCCGGCGGCCCGACGAGGAGGACGTGGTCGAGGGCCTCGCCGCGAGTACGCGCCGCCTCGAGCGCGATCTCCAGCTGCTCCTTGACCCGCGCCTGCCCGACGAAGTCGTCGAAGCTGCGCGGACGGAGGGAGCGCTCGATCTCATCGTCCTGCGGCTGGAGCACGGGAGCCAAGAACTGCTCGTTCATGCCGCCCTCAGCGCCTGCCGGACGCGCTCCTCCGGCGGCAGCTCCGGATCGGTACCGGCCAGCGCCCGCTCGGCCTCCGGCACCGAATACCCAAGCTCCACGAGCGCGTCCCGCGCGACCACTTCCTCCGCGGGCGCATCGCCGCCGATGTCGACCGGCCCGAGTTTCTCCTTCAGCTCGAGGACGATCCGCTGCGCGGTCTTCTTGCCGATCCCCGGAATCGCAACGAATCGCGTCTCGTCCCCGAGGGCGATCGCCCGCCGCAGATCTCCCGGCGTCGAGTTGGAGAGGATCGCGAGCGCCACCTTCGGCCCCACGCCCGATACCGACAGCAACAGCTCGAAGAGCTCGCGCTCAGCCGCTTCCGCGAAGCCGTAGAGCTGCAGCGCGTCCTCCCGGACGTGGAGATATGTATCGAGCGCGACCTCCTCGCCGTTCCGCGCCTTCGCGAGCGCCCGCTGGGTCGCCTGCACGAGGTAGCCAACCCCGCCGACGTCGAGCACGACGCCGTCCAGCCGCCGCGCGACCATCTTGCCACGGAGGCTCGCGATCACCCCGCCGCCTGCAGGAGCGGCGGCGCCATCGCGTGGCAGATGGCCACGGCGAGCGCGTCGGCCTCGTGGGACGAGGCCGGGGGCACCTTCATCCTCAGGATCGCCTGCACCATCCGCTGCACCTGCGCCTTCTCAGCGCGCCCGTAGCCGCACACGGCCTGCTTGACGTGCGCCGGCGCGTACTCCACGCAGCCGACCCCGGCGCGTGCGGCCGCGACGAGGACCGCGCCGCGAGCCTGGCCGACCGACAGCGCGGTACGGGCATCGGCGCCGACAAACGACTCCTCGATGGCGACGGCGTCCGGCCCGAACTGGCGGATGAGGTCGTAGACCTCGTCGTGGATCGCCTTCAGCCGCAGCTCCGGGCGCATGGACGCGCGTGTCTGCCACCAGCCGAGGTCGACCGCCGCGAGGCGGCCGTCGATTTGCGAGACGACGCCGTATCCGCATGCAGCCGTGCCTGGGTCGATGCCGAGAACCGTCACGACCCGAGGTTAGGCACCGAATCGGACGTTCCTCCCCGAGCGGCGATGGCCTCAAAACTGCAAGCGGCCGCTCGGCGTAGTAGCGATCGATGAAGGCATTTGCCTTTCTGTCGGCGCTCTGTGCTGCGTGCGCTGCCCTCGTTGTCGCACTGAGCTCGTCAGCAGATGCACAGGTGGGCCCATGCCAGCCGGGCGACGTCCTCGTCGGGGTCAACGACTTCGCCTTCTCGCCGACGACGAAAGACGTCCTACCCGGGGACACCGTCTGCTGGACGAACAACGGCTCCTACCTCCACGACGTGACCTCTGACACAGCCGGCCAGTTCAGCTCCGGCGATCTGATGAGCGGCCAGTCATTCCGCCACACGTTCCCCACGGCCGGCACCTTCCCCTACTACTGCTCGTTGCACGGCTCGCCGGGTGGACTGGGGATGGCCGCAACGATCAATGTCGGGTCCTCGAGCCCCCCACCGCCGCCCGGCCCTCCTCCTCCGGGCCCGCCGCCGCCCGGCCCGCCGCCTCCGGGTCCTCCACCGCCTTCGCCTCCACCTCCGCCGACGCCGCCTCCGGCGCCGCCGCCGGCAGCCGTCCAGCGGCTGCGGGTGTCGTCGGTGCGGATCTCGGTCGAGCGGCGCACCGTCGTCGCGCGCGCGCGCATCAACAAGCCGACGGTCGCCGGCCTCACCCTCAAGCGCGGGGACGTCACGCGCCGCGTGGTCCGGAAGCGGTGGCTCACGGGACCGAACGCGATCCGCGCGAGGGCCCCGGCGCACGCGCGCGGGCGCTGGACCGCCGAGCTCCGGGTGGGAACGCTGCGGTTCAGACGCATCATTCGGTTCGGCTAGCGTGTAGCTCCGTGCGGTGGGCCGCGCTCGTCACCCTCGCGGCCGGGGTCGTTACAGCGCTCTCGGTTGCGCAGTTGGCGCCTGGGCAGGCGATCGAGCGGGTGCGCGTCGACCGTCCCGCGGCGGCGCTTCCGAACGGCCTCTTTCTGATCGTCGGCTCGCCTGACGAATACTCGCGCGCCGCGCTTCGCCCCACCTCCGGAACCTGGGTCGGGCCCGAATACTGGCCGATCACACAGCCGGCGGTCCGGAAGAGGGCCACCATCGACTGGGACGTCGGTTACGACGACCGCCCACTCGCGACCGAGCGCATCGCCCTCGCCAACCTCACCCGCGACTGGTTCGAGGACCAGCGGGGAGGCATCTCCGTCGACCACGTGGTGGGCCGACGCGTCGTCGGCACGCTCCCGGGCTTCTACGTCCTCCAGGTCGAACGGCGATCGTCGCCGAGCGAGCTCGTGGTCGCCTTCCCCGTGGCGCCGAAGCTGCACGCGTTCGTGCGCTTCCTGCTCCTCCGGCCGGAGTCCGACGACTACTACGTGAAGGGCTCGATCCTCGCCTCGAGCTGGAACCGCGGGCAGGCGCTGCTCGCGCTGTCGCGTGTGCGGCTGGAAGGCAACCTGCCGCCCTCGGTCGTGTCGATCCGGATCCGCCGCCGGGGCGTCGTTGCGGGGTTCGTCGTCGACTTCTTCCGCCATGCCGTCATAGGCGTCCCCGCGACGCTCGAGCGCCGCGTCGGCTCCGGATGGAAGCGCATGAAGACGGTGAGGACGAGCGCCATCGGCGGCTACACCTTCAAGGTCAAGCGTGGGAGCTACCGCGTCCGCACGAGGCTCGCCGGCCGCTTCTCCGCGACGAGCCGCCCACTCCGCGTTCGCCGCTAGCCGGCGACGGCTTCGAGCACCCGCTCGGGGATGTCGAAGTTGGCGTAAACGTCCTGAACGTCGTCGTTCTCTTCGAGCGCGTCGATCAGCCGGAGGACCTTCTTCGCCGCGTTCTCGTCCTCGAGCTCGACGCTCGTCTTCGGCACCATCGTCAGCTCCGCGGACTGAACCTCGATCCCGGCCTCTTCGATCGCCGATCGAACGGCGCTGAGGCTCTCCGGCGGGCCGACGACCTGGAAGCTCGAGCCGTCGAGCGACACATCGTCCGCACCGCCTTCGGCGGCCGCCAACGTGAGCTCGTCCTCGTCGACCGAGCCGTCGACGAGCACGACGCCCCGGCGCTCGAAGAGCCACGCGACCGCCCCCGCCTCGCCGAGGCTCCCGTCGCTTTTCGCGAAGATGTGGCGCACCTCGGCGGCGGTGCGGTTGCGGTTGTCCGTCAGCGCCTCGACCATGACGGCGATGCCGCCCGGTCCGTACCCCTCGTAGATCACGGTCTCGAATGCCTGGGCATCCGTATCCGCGCCGGAGCCTCGAGCAATCGCGCGCTCGATGTTGTCCTTCGGCATCGAGTAGGAACGCGCCTTCTCGATCGCGTTCTGCAGCGCGAGGTTCGCGGCCGGATCGGGTCCGCCCTCGCGGGCCGCGACGATCAGCGCGCGCGAGAGCTTCGAGAAGAGCTTGCCGCGGCGGGCGTCCGCCGCCCCCTTCTTGTGCTTGATCGAGCTCCACTTACTGTGCCCCGACATCTCGACCTCCTGACCGGTCGCCTGCCGCCGGGCACAGCCCGGCTTCGCCGAACTCACGCCGCCGGCCACCCTCCAGCCGAGCGGTTGCATTTTCATATTGCCCGCCCATCGTCCGGACGCCCAGCGGCGCATCAGGGGGCCGAGACAATGCGCTGCTCCTCTCGCACGAGATCCAGGAAGAGCTCGTGGACGCGGCTGTCGTCCGTCAGCTCGGGGTGGAACGATGCCACCAGATAGCGCCCGTCGCGCACCAGGACGGGCTCGCCGTCCAGCTCCGCGAGCACCTCGACGCCCGCGCCGGCCTCCGCGACCCGCGGCGCGCGGATGAACACACCGCGGAGCGGATCGTCCTCGCCCGCCAGTTGGAGGTCGGCCTCGAAGCTCGCCACCTGGCGGCCATAGGCGTTCCGGCTGACGAGGACGTCGACGAGGCCGAGGTGCTCGCGGTCGAGCAGGATCATCCCCGCGCAGGTGCCGAAGACCGGACGCTCGAAGCGCCGCAGTGCCTCCTGGAGGCCGTAGATCCGGATCAGTCGCATGATCGCCGTGGACTCGCCACCGGGGATCACGAGGCCGTCGAGGTCGTCGAGCTGCTCGGGCTTGCGTACCTCGACCGGCTCGGCGCCCAGTCGCCGAAGCATCGCCGCGTGCTCGCGGAAGTCACCTTGCACGGCGAGGATCCCGATCTTCACGCCGAAGATCGTAGTGAGTACCCTCTCCGTCTCGGTTTTCTCCAGGGGAGGGGTGCATTTTGAACCGGACGCTTGTGACGGCCGGCTTCGTCGTCGCGGCGTGCGCGGTGCTCGTGACCGCCGCGCTCGCGGCCAATGCCGGCAGCGGCCAGTCGACAGGGACCGCGACCGTCTTCCTGCCGAACCCGGTGGCAGACCTGCAGAACCAGTCGCTGACCGACCAGAAGGATGCGGACTATCCCGCGCTCGACCGCGCGTACCACGACGTCACGCTCACGAACCTCGACGGGAGCGGCTACCTGAGCGGCGACTACGCGAACGTGCTCAGCGAGACAGGCGATGCAGCGTTCTCGCTGACGAACGAGTTCAACTACCGCCGCGACGACGACCGCTTCGAGCAGGTGCTGGCGTACTACTGGGTCACCGAGGCTCAGCGCTACATCCAGAAGCTCGGCTTCGGCGTCACGCGGCGCGCGATCAACAAGGAGTCGCAGGACCTCAGGATCAACACCTTCGGCCAGGACAACTCGTTCTCGTGGGACAAGAAGGACGTGATCCGGCTCGGCAAGGGCGGCGTCGACGACGCCGAGGACGCCGAGGTGATCCTGCACGAGCTCGGCCACGCGATCCAGGACTCCCAGCAGACCCCGTTCGGCTTCGGCAACACCGTCGAATCGGGCGCGATCGGCGAGGGCTTTGCCGACTACTGGGCGGTGACGGTGGCCGACGTCGTCTCGCCGACGCCGGACCCCGCGTGCGTCGCGGACTGGGACTCGGTGTCGTACACGAGCGAAACGCCGCACTGCCTCCGGCGCGTGGACGAGAACCTCCACTACCCGGAGGACCTGGACGGCCGCGTCCACCACGACGGGCAGATCTGGTCGCGCGCGCTCTGGGACATCAGGAACGCGGTCGGCAGCACCAGGGCGGACACCCTGATCCTCGAGGGCCAGTTCGACGTCGGCAGCCCGACGATGCCGCAACTCGCGACGAGCACCGTCGCCGCAGCGAGGCGGCTGTACGGCAACTCGGTGGCGAACCAGGTTCGCCGGGCCTTCGAAGTCCGCGGGATCCTCTAGCTCGGCTGCGACGAGGGGGCGCCTTCGGGCGCTCCCTCTACCAGCCGCGCGTCTCCAGCAGCTCTTCTGGCGCGAGCGAAGCTGTGGAGAGACCCGACATCGCGTCGCCGAGGCCCCGCGATACCTGCGCGAGGATCTTCGCGTCGTTGTAGTGCGTCGTCGCCTCGACGATGGCCTTGGCGACGGCAGGTGGGTCGGCCGACTTGAAGATCCCGGAGCCGACGAAGACGCCGTCGGCGCCGAGCTGCATGCAGAGCGCGGCGTCCGCGGGAGTCGCGATCCCGCCGGCGGTGAAGGTCACGACCGGGAGCCGGCCATGCTCGGCGACCCACTTGACCAGCTCGACCGGCGCCTGCAGCTCCTTGGCTTCGGCGAAGAGCTCGTCGGGATCGGAGGACTGGAGCCGGCGGATCGCGCCGAAGACGGAGCGCATGTGGCGCACCGCGTTCACGATGTCACCCGTTCCCGCCTCGCCCTTCGTCCGGATCATCGCGGCGCCCTCGGCGATGCGCCGTAGCGCCTCCCCGAGGTTGCGGCAGCCGCAGACGAACGGCACCGTGAAGCTCCACTTGTCGATGTGGTGCGTCTCGTCGGCCGGCGTCAGCACTTCGCTCTCGTCGATGTAGTCGACCTCGAGCGCCTCGAGGATCTGCGCCTCGACGAAGTGCCCGATCCGGGCCTTCGCCATCACCGGGATCGTCACGGCCTCCTGGATCTCGGCGATCTTGTCCGGGTCGGCCATGCGGGCGACCCCGCCCTGGGCGCGAATGTCCGCGGGCACACGCTCGAGCGCCATTACCGCGACTGCGCCCGCCTCCTCGGCGATCCGCGCCTGCTCGGCCGTGGTGACGTCCATGATCACCCCGCCCTTGAGCATCTCGGCGAGGCCGCTCTTGACCCTCATCGTGCCGAGGTCAGACATCGGCCTTCATCCTAGCCAGCGATGACGAAGTGATCCGTCCGCCGGCCGCCGACGGTCACCGACCAGCCGTCGATCCGGTTCGGCCGGAACACGAAGTGCAGGAAGCCTTGCTCGACGCGGGCCCTCCGCCGCGGCGGATACCCATGCGGGCAGGCCGCGAGCGCATAGAAGCGTCCTCCGCCGCCGCCGTGGACCACGTAGCGCACACCCCTGCGTGGGGCGAAACGCTGGTAGTTGTGGTCGTGTCCGGAGAGGACGAGCCGGACGCGGTAGCGCTCGAAGAGCGGCACCCACCGCCGCACGATGGCCGCATGCGACCTGTACTCGCCGCACGTGAACGGCGGGTGATGCAGCACGGCCACGCGCCACCGCGTCTTCGACCGCGCCAGCGCCCGCCGGAGCCACGTCGTCTGCGCCGCCCGGACGTCGTTCGAGTCGAGCAGGAAGAAGTCGACGAGCGGAGTCGAGAAGCGGTAGTAGCGACGCGGCATGCGCAGCTCGTCGAACTCGTAGCGGCCGCCGCCGAGCCTGACGTCGTGGTTCCCGAGGACGCCCCGGACGTTCACCCCTCGGCGCCGGGCCCAGCCGAACGTCTCCTCCCAGTTGGCGTGAAAGGCGACGGGATCTGCCGTGTAGTCGTTGTCGCCGAGCGTGATCAGGACGTCGGCGCCGCTTCGCTGCTCGAAGAGCCGCATGCCCTCGCCGAGCCGCCGCTGCGCGTCGCCGCCGACCCCGAAATCGCCGACCGCGAGCAGGCCGACGGTGTCAGCGGACGCCGGCCGGCCCGCCTGCCCAGACGAAGGCAAGGCGATGACGACCGCGAGGATGAGCACGCCGCGGAGCACCTGTCCTGGTGTACCACGCCGTTACCTCCCCCGACCGGTGCGACGGCGCCTACTAGCGCGCCGTCGCGATCCGCTGGAGCAGGCTTGACTCGAAAGCATTCCGGAGCCTGCGCCTCAGGTCTTCCGCAGACATGTTTTTGCCGCCTTTCGTCTCCGCAGGACTTACGGCTCTCACTCTCGGCGCGACGGCGCCGTCATGCCGTCCCCCGAAGGAGTCTCGTCGGGATGAAACCCGTATGAATCGCGCAGGTCGCGGACACGGGTTTGCTCGGTCAGCAGCCGGCGGAAGCGCTCCGGCTCGCCCGCGACGTAGGCGGCGCAGAGCTCTCGTCCTGCTGCGTACGTGAGGATGTAGGTCCGCTGCGTCGGCTCCGTCACGAAGCGGATCACGTGGTCGGCCCACTCCGGCGTCAAGAGCGCCCAGCGCTGGAGATACGCGTGTGCCTCGGCTTCGCTCGCGCCGTCTTCGTGGAGCATCAAGGCAGCATTGACCTCTGCCCACTCGCACGGTTCCAGGGCGGCCTTGACGGCAAGCGCGTGCGGGAGGTCAAGGTCGACGCCGGCGTCGTGCACGATCCCGGCAAGTGCCCGTCCTCCGTCGCCTTCGAGCAGGACGTGGGGCGCGAGCTTCGCAATCCCCTCCGTGACCAGCGTCTGCGGCGTGGGCGCCATCACTAGCGTCTCTTCGAGCAGACCCCGTCCCCGCACGAGGACGTGCTCCTTCATCGAGCGCTCGGTGTGGTGGCCGGGATACGTCTCGTGGATCGTGAGCACGAGCAGGTCGAGGGCCGACATCGGCAAGTCGGCGTTGAGCGCGATTCGGCTTCGCAGCTCGCCGAGGTAGTCGCAGGACGCCCACCACGACTTGTCGCGCACGATCTCCAGCGCAACTTCCTCGCCGGACGGCAGCTCGACGAGGCGGCGCGTCCACAGACGCGCCCGCTGAATCGCCGCTGCCATTGCGCGCTCGAGCCGCTCCGGCGGCACAAGGATTGACTTCTCCCAGCGCTGGTAGCGGTCGGCCAGAGACCGGTCGCCGGGGAGCAGCTCCTCGAGCAAGTCGTGGGCGCGGGCGAAGACGGCTTCGTCCGTGTAGGTGGGGCGCACGCCGTAGCACCCCTCAACCTCGTCGGCGTACGAGCGGGACTCCCCCGCCAGGACGCCGGCGTAGGTGCGAAGCGCGGCGACCTGATCGCGCAGCCAGCCATCCTCGAGCTCGCCGAGCAGCGCCTCGGCGTGACCGACGAGCGTCGCCGGCTCGACGGGCGGCTCCGCCTCCACGGCGGCGGCCAGCTCCGGCGGCCCGTAATAGGCGTCGACGACGCCGTCGACGTGCCGCCCGAGCCGCAGCCCGAGCCGGAGGTAGCGCTGGACGGGGGAGTCGCTCACGCACTGAGCGTATGGCGAATGGGCCCGCCTGGACTCGAACCAGGGACCAACCGATTATGAGTCGGCTGCTCTAACCAGCTGAGCTACGGGCCCGCCAGCGGCCAGGGTATCGACCGATCCGCCGCCGGAGCGGGGCTTTGCCCCGCGGGAGGCTCGCAGCCGCCAAGAAGCGCCGGGCCAACGAACCGGCGAAGCCGACTCCGCCACGTTGGATGCCGAGAGGCCGTTCTGAAGGAGGGGGCTCATGGGGGAACCAGGGGTTCCCCCACGCGGGCTAGGATGGCCCCGTGAAGGTGTTCCAGGGCGAAAAGCGTCTGCGAACGGCAGGCGGTTTGTCCGTTCTCGACATCACCGGCGACGTCGCCGAGGCCGTTCGGGAGAGTGGCGTCCGAGACGGGATCGTCTGCGTCTACTCCCCACACACCACCTGCTGCATCCGGGTGAACGAGTTCGAGAACGGCTTCCTCGAGGACTTCGCGACGCTCCTCCGGCGGCTCGTTCCCAGCGAGGGCTACTACGCCCACGACGACTGGGACCGGCGCACCGAGAACATCTGCGACGAGGACATGGAGCTCGGCAACGGCCACGCCCACTGTATGTCGATGCTGCTCGGCGGGGCCGGAGAGTCGATCCCCGTCCGCGACGGCGAGCTTGGCCTCGGGACGTGGCAGCGGGTGCTCTTCCTCGAGCTCGACCGCGAACGCGATCGCCGCTGGATCGTTCAAGTCGTCGGCACCTGACGGCGAAACGGGCAAAGCCCGTTTCGCGGCGGCCTAGGCTCGAACTGCCTCTTCGGGCGCTTCGACCAAGCCGCGGCCCGGCTCGAACCCGAACAGCCAGAAGTCCTTCACCGGCACCGCGGCGCCGACGTTGAAGACCGGGATATCGCCGATCGAGCCGGCGAAGGTGCCGCCGTGGCCATGTCCGTGGAAGACGACGCTGGGCCGGTGCTCGGCGACCGGCACGGCGAGGCGCTCACTCCCGAGGAACGCCCAGATCGTCTCCCGCTCGCCTTCGATCGTCGTCGTGGTCGGCGCGTAGTGGAGGAGGACAATCCGGACGTCGCAGTCCTGGATCGAGCGCAGCCCGCGATCCAGCGCCGCCACCTCGGCGCTGGTCTCGGCGTAGAGCCGCCGCAGGAGCGGCTCCCCGAAGTCCGGCAGCAGCGCGTCGGAGAAGCCGCCGACGAATCCCTTCGTGCCTGCGACGCCGACCGAGACGCCGTTGACAGTGCAGGTTTCGGCAGAGCGCTCGAGCAGCCGGATGCCGCCGTCACGCAGCGCGGCCGCGAGCTCCTCGTGCCGGTCGGCGTGCCAGTCGTGGTTCCCGAGCACCGCGAAGATCGGTGTCTCGATTTCCCGCGTCACGTCCGCGAGCACCGCGCCCTGCTCCGGCTCGCCGTACGTGGTCAGGTCACCGGCGAGGAGGATGAGGTCCGCGCGGCGGGCGGCCTCCGCGAACGCCGCTTGGAGACGAGGCCGTTCCTCCTCCGAACAGTGGATGTCGCCGGCCGCGGCGACAGTGATCCGCATCCCTACTTGATTGCCCACAGGGAGCGAAGGGTATTCCCGGGGGGCATGGCGCACGACGTCGCCTTCGACCGGATCAAGGACAGTCTCAAGCGCGTCGCGGGGGCGCTGATCGAGGCGGACGTCCCCTTCGTGCTCGGCGGCGGGCTCGCGGTCTGGGCCCGCGGCGGGCCGGCAACCGGTCACGACCTCGATCTGATGCTCAAGCCCGAGGACGCCGATCGCGCGCTCGAGGTCCTCGACGAGGCCGGCCTACGCGTCGAGCGCCCGCCGGAGAGCTGGCTCTACAAGGCTTGGGACGGCGACGTGCTCGTGGACCTCATCTTCCAGCCCGTCGGTGAGCCTGTCGACGAAGGGTTGTTCAAACGCGCTGAGCCGCGGGAGGTCAATGCCGTGCCGATGCTCGTGATGAGCCTCGAGGACGTGCTCGTGACGAAGCTCAAGGCGCTCGACGAGCACGCGCTCGACTACGAGCGGCCGCTCGAGTTCGCGCGCGCGGTGCGTGAGCGGATCGACTGGGACGACGTCCGCGCCCGGACAGACGGCTCGCCGTTCGCGAAGGCGTTCTTCGTGCTCGTCGAGGAGCTGGGGATTATCCCGACCGAGTGAAGTCTGCGAGCACCTCCGCCGGACTGCCTTCTGCGAGCGGCAGCTCGACGACGAAGGTCGAGCCGTCCCCTTCGGTGGACATGACCCGGACGTGTCCGTTCATCCGCCGGGCGAGCTCGCGGCAGATGTAGAGCCCGAGGCCCGTTCCGCCCACGCCGCGGGTCTGGTTGGGGTCGAGGCGGTAGAACTTCTCGAATACGAGTGCCTGCTCGTGCGAGGGAATGCCGATGCCCTCGTCGCTGACGCCGAAGCGGATCGCCTCGCCGTCGGCCTCGATGCTCACCCTGACCGTTCCTCCGTCGGGCGAATACTTGACCGCGTTGTCGACGAGGTTGGTCAGGATCTGTCGCACCTTGTCGGCGTCGGCAAGCATGCGAGGCAGGCCCGCCGCACGGGTGACCTCGAAGGACACGTGTTTCGGAGCATGGATCCGCGCCGCCGCGAGCACGGCGTCGACGACGGCGCCGGGCGAGAAGCTTTCCGCGGAGAAGTCGAGCCGGCCCGATTCGATCCTGCTCGCCCAGAGGATGTCGTCGACGATGCGGCTAAGCCGGTCAGCTTCGTCGTAGACGATGTCGAATAGCTGCTCGCGGTCCTCGTCCTTCAGCGTCTCGCCGCGCTCGCGGAGCGTCATCGCCGCGCCGTACACCGCCGTCAGGGGCGTCCGCAGCTCGTGCGAGACCGTGGCGATGAACTCACTCTGGAGATCCCGAAGTGCGCGCTCCTGCGTGACGTCGCGAAACGCGTACACCGTGCCCTCTGGAAAGCTGACGCCGGAGATGAGGATCCAGAGCTCGCGGTCGGCCACGTCGAGCGGGAGCGTCTCCGCGTGCACTACCGGCGAGTGCGTGAACTCGATGACCGGAACGCTCTCGGCGATGCCGCTCCAGCCCGGGATGGCCTCCGCCGCCCGCTGCCCGACCACTGCGTCGGCTCGCACCCCTGTAATCGACTCGGCGGCCGGATTCCACACGCGGACGACTCCGAAGCGATCGAGTAGGAACACTCCCTCGCCGATGTGGTCGAGGGCCAGCGCGGCGCGGCTTCGCTCCTCGGCCTCGGCGTACAGCCGCGCGTGCTCGATAGCGGTTGCGGCACGGCGCGCGATCTCCTGCGCAAGGGCCAGGCTCCCCGGCCCGAAGGTGCGCGCGTCGCCGACGTTGACGAAGGTGATTGCGCCGAGCACACGATCTCGCGCGAGCAGCGGAACCGACATCGACGAGCCGGTTATGCGCGACTCGCGGCTCGCGATCACTACCTCGACGCTCTCCGGCGTCTCCGACACGCCCTTCGCGGCGACGCGGCCGACGGACCCGTCCGCGCGCACGACGTCGACGAGGCAGCCCTCGGCGATCGCCGGCACGCAGAGCTCGGCGACCTGCTCGAGCGCCTCCTCGTAGTCGAGTGAGGATGCGAGCACCTCACTCGCTTCGGCTAGGAACCGCAGGCGGCTCTGACCCGCCTCCGCCTCCGCCCGAGCCTCACGCTCGGCCTCGAACAGCCTGGCTTGGGCAATCGCCATCGCCACGCGATCGGCGGCGAGCTGGAGCGTGATCACGTCGTCGGGCGTGAACTGCCGCCGCTGCGTTGTCCCAACGTGGACGACACCGATCACCTCGCCTCGGTGCAACAGCGGAACGCCGAGCAGCGAGCACAGCCCCTTCACCCGCATGAGCGGGTTGATCACCTCGATCTGCGCCGCGTCCTCGACCAGGATCGGCCGCTCCTCCGCTGCGACCGTGCCCGCGAAGCCCTTTCCGATCGGGATGCGGATGCCGACACCGACCTCTTCCTCGAACCCGCGGCTCGCCGTCGGCGTCAGGACGTCGCCGAAGCGCAGCAGCACCGACGCCGTGTCGACCTCGAGCACGTCGCGGATCCGCGTCAGCAGCGCGTCCAGCAGTTCGTCGAGGTCCAGGTGCGAAAGCGCAGCCTGGGTGATCGACTCGAGCCTGCTCAACCGGTCCGAGGCGGCGTCCGCCGCCGATCCCGCGGCCGGGGGCGTGCCGCCGTCAGCGCGCCGTGGGAACCATTTCATGACCTAGGTTGTCGCGCCTAGCGGAAGATGTTGAGCAGCGCGGCGAAGACGTTCGTCGTCGGCTCCGCCTGCGGGTTTGCCTGCCGCTGTACCTCCAGCCGCGAGCACGAGTTCAGCGGGTCGGCGATCGGCGTCTGCGGCTGGAACAGGTCGGGCGGAGCCGAGTCGCGGTCGATTGCCTCCCACGTGGCCTGGAACGCGTCGGCCGTGGCCGCGGTCACGCATGCGCTGTAGACGATGGCGCCGGCGGCGATCGACTGCACGTTCCGCATCTGCCGCTGCAGCGTCTTCACCTGTTTCTGGAGCGTCTTCACCTGCCGCGCGAGCCGGCGCTCGGCCGGCGTCGCGCCGGAAGCGGGCGCCGCCAGCAGCGTCGCAGCCAGCAGCGCCGCGATTGTCATCACGAGTGCGGTCTTCACGGATACCTCCCGATTCGAAAAGAGCGAGACCCCAACAACGAGAGTCTACGGACGTTCGGCGGAGGTCAGATGACCGCGCGTCTCAACCGAGGCCAGAGCCAAGCGGTCACGAGCGCGGCGACGACCGAGCCGCGGGTAGGTGAATGCACGGCCCGTCATCGCCTTCCGCTCGAACTGCGGCAGGTTCGGGAAGAGCATCGCGAGGAGAAGCAGGCCGATCAGCGCCACCTGACCGCGAGATCGATCAACAAGGCGAGCCGCCTCTTCACGCGCGTACCCTAGTAGGAGGGTTTGGCGCAATGCAGCTGTGCCGCAGGGCCGCGCTGCTCGCCCCGTGGACGGCGTCCTCAGTCGCGCCCGTATCTCACTGATACGGGCGCTCCCTGCGTCCTTGCCACGGAACGACCATTCGCACCCCTGCGACGAGCGGATTACGCCAAACCCTCCTACTAGGTCGGTAGCCTCCGGCCGACCCCGCCGAGAGGAGCCGTCAGTTGGAAGCCTCAGGAATCGTCCCGGACCCACGGCGCTGGCATGCACTCGCCCTCGTCTGCGTCGCATTCTTCATGGTCGTCCTCGACGTCGCGATCGTGAACGTCGCGCTGCCCACGATCCAGCAGGACCTGGAGATCTCCCGCAGCACGTTGCAGTGGATCGTCACTGCCTACTCCCTCGCTTTCGGCGGGTTCCTCCTCCTCGGCGGCCGCGCCGCCGACCTGCTCGGCCGGCGTCGGGTCTTCATGGTCGGAATGGCGATTTTCACGCTCGGGTCGCTGGCCTGCGCCCTCTCCAACAGCGGCCTCGCGCTGATCATCTTCCGGGCGGTTCAGGGCTTCGGCGGCGCAATCGTCTCGCCTGCGACGCTCGCGATCATCAGCGCCGCGTTCCGGCACGGCGGCGCCGAGCGGAACAAGGCCTTCGGCATCTGGGGCGGCGTCGCCGGCAGCGGCGCGGCCGCGGGCGTGCTCCTCGGCGGCGTGCTCGTCGAGTACCTCGGCTGGCAGTGGATCTTCCTGGTGAACGTCCCAGTCGGCATCGCAATCTTCGCCCTCGCGCCCTGGCTGATCGCGGAGGGGCGCGTCGAGGGGGCCGACCGCCGTGTCGATCCGCTGGCTGCAGTGCTGGTCACGACGGGGCTGGTCTCCTTCGTCTACGCGATGTCGAAGGCGCCCGACAAGGGCTGGATCTCCGCGCACACGTTCTTCTTCACCGCAGCCGCCGTCGTGCTCCTGGCGATTTTCCTCTGGCGTGAGCTCCGGACCGACGCCCCGCTCGTCCCGCTGTGGATCTTCCGTCTCCGACCGGTGACCGTCGCCAACGCCGTCGGCGCGCTGCTCGGCGGTGCGCTCTTCGGCGCGTTCTTCCTGCTGACGCTGTACATGCAGCAAGTGCTCGGCTACTCGCCGTTGCAGGCCGGCGTTGCGTTCCTCGCCACCGCGGGCACGACGATGCCCGCCGCCGCGCTGGCGCAGGCCCTCGTCACGCGATTCGGCGTGAAACCCGTCATGCTGATCGGCCTAGCTCTGATGGCCTTCGCCTACCTCTGGTACACGCAACTGCCGGTCGAGGGGCATTTCTGGAAGAACCTGTTCGTGCCGTTCCTGGCCAGCGGCTTCGGCATTCCGTTCATCTTCATCCCGTTGTCGCTGTCAGCGCTCTCGGTCGTCGAGGACCGGATCGCAGGCGTCTCATCGGGGCTGCTGAACACGTCCCAGCAGATCGGCGGCGCGCTCGGAGTCGCGATCATGTCCACGATCGCGACCACGCATACGAAGACGCTTGTGAAGGAAGGCGACTCGCAGGTCCAAGCGCTCGCCGGCGGTTTCACCCTGCCCTTCTGGGTCGCCGCGGGCTTCATGCTCGGAGCCGCGGTTGTCACGCTCCTCGTCCTCCGGAACCGCGACGTGCCGACGCAGGCCCACGAGGCTGTGCCGGAGCCGGTTCCGGCGCCGGCTCAGCGAACGTAGAGCCGGAACCCCTCCTCGTCGCGCAGCCGCGCCGAGCCCTCGTCGGCCAGGCGCTCGAGCGCCGCGGCCGCCTGCTTACGACGGCAGCCCACCACTGCGGCGAGATCGGCCGCTGAGACCTCGCGCGCCGAGCGGAGGACGAGCTCGGCGAGCTCGGTCCGGGCGTCGTCAGACTTCGGCAGCCGCCGGAGGTGCTCCCCGTACCGGCGCGAGAGCAGGTCGAGGATGACCGCGGGCCAGCCCTGCTCGCGCTCCTGGGCTCCTGCCGTGGTGAGGATCAGCTGCCGCTGAAGGCGCTCGGCGGCACGCGCGACCGGCTTGCGCTCATGGGCGATCGACGCGGGAAGGTCGGCCGTGCTGCACGGCCCCTGCTCGGCGATGAAGTCCACGATCTCGCGCTCGAGCGGCGACAGCTCGGGCGGCTCGTCCCGGGCGGCGCACAGCGCCGGCAGAGCCCGGAGCGAAACGAGCGCCGACCGCCCACGCACGTGTTTCCCCACGCACACGAGCCGGCGCTCCGGCAACTCGTCCTTCCACGCCCACACTCGGCCAAACTCGGGGCTGAAGTCGAGGAAACGGCCGTCCTCGTCGCGGCTCGACCACGTGATCTCGCTCGTTCCCGCCACCGCCTCCCAGAGCGAGGGCAGGACGAGGTCGTCGATCGGAAAGAGGGTGGCAAGGCCGACGCGGTCGACCCAGGAGGCGGCGCCGCGGATCGTCCGGATCAGATGAGTCGACGTTCCAGGTATGCGGCCAGCCTCGTCAGCGGGAACGAGATCAGGAAGAAGACCAAGAGCACGAACCCGAAGATCGCGAACGGATGGCCGTCGCCGGCAAGCGTCAGATTCTCGAACTGCCGGTTTGCAGTCTCCAGGACCTCGCTGACGCCGATCACGTACGCGATCGTCGTGTTCTGGATGATGTTCACGAGCAACCCGACCAACGGCGGAAGCAGCCGCCTCAACGCCTGCGGGACGATCACGAATGCATGTCGCCCGACCCAACCGAAGCCGAGGGCGGCCGCAGCCTCGTGTTGCTCGCGCGGGATCGACTGCACGGCGCCCCGAGTGGCCTCCGCGACCTGGGCGCTGCCCCAGAGCGAAAGCCCGACCGCCGCGGACAAGAAGGCGCTGAGCTCGAGACGGTAGTTGCCGACGTTGGCCGTCGCCGACCAGTAGATGAAGAGGACGGTGACGAGGATCGGCAGCCCGCGCCAGACCTCGATGTACAGGCGGATCACGGCCTGCAACGGGCGGAACCGGATCGTGATCAGCGTGCCGAGGACGAGACCGATGGCAAGGCTCGCCGTCACCGCGAGCGCCGCCAGCTTCAACGTCACCGGCAGACCCTCGCGGAGGATGTACTCGGCGACGTCACGGAACCAGTCGGGGAGCTCGGGCACCTAGCGACTCTCCGGGAGCGCGAGTCGTGACTCGAGGAGCCGGATCAACCCCGAGAGCGTCCAGACGAGGACCAGGTAGACGACGGCGAGGACGGCGAACATCTCGAACGTCCGGAAGGTGAGGGCCTGAATGTTGTTCGCGACGGTCGTCAACTCCCCATAGCCGATCGCGAGCAGCAGCGACGTGTTCTTGAGCACCGAGATGTACGTGTTGATCGACGACGGGAGCGCAATGCGGCCGCCGATGGGCAGTGTCACGTTGAGGAACGTCCGGAGCGGCGTGAAGCCGAGCGCGTAGCCCGCCTCGCGGTAGCTCTTCGGTACTGCCTCGAAGCCGGCGCGGAAGTTCTCGGTGTTGAACGCGCCGCCCCAGATCGTGATCGCCAGACAGGCCGTCCGAAATGGATCGCCCGCGTACCCGAGCTCCGGGAGTATCGCCCAGTGCAACAAGAAGATCTGCACGAGGATCGGCGTGTTGCGGATCAGCTCGACGTAGATCCAGCCGACCTGGGTCACGATCGGAATGCGGTGCGCCCTCGCAGCGCCGAGCACCAGACCGATCACGAACGAACCCGCGATCGCGATTGCAGCGACCTTCATCGTGTTCTTGAGGCCGCTCCAGATCTGCCCGCGGTTTTCCCAGATGAACGACCAGTCGAAGGCGGCCAGGACTTTCACGAGTGCCTATGAAACACGAGCGGCCGCCTTGCGGCGGCCGCTCTCGTTGCGCGAATCAGCCTACGACGGGCAGTTGCTCTCGGGCGTGGTCCCGCGCGGGAACCGCAGCTTGTTCGTCGGGCTCGGGACGTTCTTCCGGAACATCGGGAAGAAGCGGCGCGGCACCGTGCGACGCATGATCGGCCAGAACATGTTCCTATTGACCATGCCCACGATCGCGGTGTTCACCCACCGCTTCATCGCCGTTTCGCCCTTCCGGATCCCGATCCCCCACGGAACGTTGAGGAACCGGTGGCCGCTCATCTTCAAGCTCGAGTCGTTCGCAGCCACGCCGACCAGGAACGCGTCGTCGTACATGAACGCGTCCGCCTGGCGGTTCTTCACGGCCAGCACGCCCGCACCAGGGCTCGAAATGACGGAGAACGACGTGTCCTTGAAGCAGTTCTTGATCCAGCGGTCGTAGATCGAGCCGGACGTCGACACGATCTTCTTCCCGCGCATCCAGCCGGCGAGCCGGCCGACCGTTGTCGCGTTGGGGACGAGCAGGCGGCCGATGGCGCCGTAGTACGGCGGCGAGAAGTCGATCTGCTGCTCGCGTTCGGCCGTCCACGTGATCGTCGCGATGATGATGTCCACCCGCTTCGAGAGGAGCGTCGGGATCCGGCTCGGGGTCGTGACGCACGTGTACTCGACGCGGTTGGCATTGCCGAACGCCCACCGCGCGAACTGCTTCGCGACCTCGATGTCGTAGCCCTTGTGGTCGCCGCTCGTGTTCTGGTAGCCGAACGGCGGCGTGTCGCACTTGACACCGATCTGCCAGCGACCGCGGCTTCTGACCTCCGCGGGCAGGGCCGGGAGCTTCGGCTTCGCAGGCAGCTTCGGCTTCGCAGCCGGAGCCTCCTGGCGAGACGGCGCCGCTGTCCCGAACGCCGCCGCAATCGCCACGAGCGCAGCGATCACGACGGTGACGAGCCCAAGTCGTTTCATTCGACCTCTCCTTCCTCCGTGATTGTCAAGTCATCCAATGAGTGCGCCATTTGAACCGAGCGCCGCAGGAATCTCTTCGTCCGCTCCTCCTTCGGTCGGTCGAGCACGTCCACAGGCCTTCCCTCCTCCACGATCCGGCCGTCGTCCATGAAGATCAGCCGGTCGCCCACCTCTCGCGCGAACTGCATCTCGTGCGTGACGACGAGCATCGTCATGCCGAACTGTGCGAGGTCGCGCATGACGAGGAGCACCTCGCCTACGAGCTCCGGATCGAGCGCCGAGGTGACCTCGTCGAACAGCATCACGTGGGGGTTCATCATCAGCGCCCGCGCGATTGCGACGCGCTGCTGCTGGCCCCCCGAGAGCTGATGCGGATATTCACGCGCCTTCTCGTCCAGGCCGACGCGCGTCAGCAGCTCGTGCGCCCGCTTCTCCGCCTTCTGCCGCGGGATGCGCTTCACGCGTCGTGCGGCGAGGGTGACATTGTCGATCGCGCGCAGGTGCGGGAAGAGGTTGAACTGCTGGAAGACGATCCCGATTCGCTGCCGGACGCCCGAGACGTCCACGCGCTTGGCGGTGATCTCCTGCCCCTCGAGGAAGATCCGCCCCGAGTCGATCGGCTCGAGCAGGTTGACGCAGCGAAGCAGCGTGCTCTTGCCGCTGCCGCTCGGCCCGATCACGACGAGCACCTCGCCCTGGTCGACGGTCAGGTCGATGCCGTCGAGGACGCGGTTGTCGCCGAAGCTCTTGACCACCTGATCGAGCCGCACCATGGGTGCGCCCGCGGTCGAGAGAGCGGCGTCGTCGACTCTGGTCTGTGGCTGAACCATGCTTCCCTCTGACCCCCTGATGGCCGATCCTGTCGCCATGGACGATAAAGCGCGCGCCCTAAGCTCTTCAAGAATGCCGTACGCGATGCGCCTCGTCGCACTCGCGGCGGTATACGTCGCAGCGGCGAAGCTCGGCCTCGAGCTCTCCGTCGCGCGCGGCGTGATCACGCCGGTCTGGGCGCCGACGGGGATCGCCATCGCGGCGCTCTTCCTCGGCGGGAGGCGGCTCTTCCCGGCCGTGGCCGTCGGCGCCTTCGTCGCGAATGTGACGAGCGATGCCTCGATCGCGGTGTCGGCCGCGATCGCCGTCGGGAATACGCTCGAGGCCGTCGTCGGAAGCGAGCTGCTACGCCGCGCGGGCGTCCGGCCCGCACTCGACCGCGTCCGCGACGTGCTCGCGCTCATCTTCCTCGCAGCCGCAGTCGCTCCGGTGATCGCAGCGACGAACGGGGTGACCGCGCTGTCGCTTGCGGGCGCGGTGGACGCATTCGGGTCGGAGTGGCTGCTGTGGTGGGTCGGCGACGCGATGGGCGCGCTGATCGTGGCTCCGCTCGTCCTCGTGTGGTCGACGCGGCCGCTTCGGCGCTTCGAGCGGGTCCACCTGGTCGAAGGCGCACTCGTTCTCGCCGTGCTCGTCGGCGTGAGCGTGGTCGTGTTCCTGGCCGGCTACTGGCGCTACCCGCACCTGATCTTCCCGGTGCTGATCTGGGCAACGCTCCGCTTCGGCCAAGTCGGCGCCGTCAGCGCCAGCTTTGTCGTCACGGCGATCGCCATCGGCGGCGCCGTCGACGGCGCGACGCCGCTGGGCGACCGCAGCGACACCGAGATCGTGCAGATCCTCGAGGGCCTGCTCGCCGGCGTTGCCGTGAGCCTCCTGATCCTCGGGGCCGTCCTCGAGGAGCGCGGTCGCGCCGAGACCCGCGCCGCGGGGGCGCTTTCGGGCTTCAACGAGGCCCAACAGGTCGCGCATGTGGGCAGCTGGGACTGGAACATGAAGGACAACCGGGTGTCGTGGTCGGACGAGCTCTTTCGGATCTACGGGCTCGAGCCGCAGTCCGTCGACGTCACGTTCGACTCGTATCTGGAGCGCGTCCATCCGGCGGACCGCGAGCTCGTCCGCGAGACCGTCGAACGGGCCTCCGCGGAGGGTCGGCCGTTCCTCTTCGACCACCGCGTCCTCCTGCCGGACGGGAACGTGCGGTGGACGCAATCCCGCGGGCGGGTCGTCACCGATGGCGACGGCAACCCGTTGCGGATGGTGGGAACCGCCCAGGACGTCACGGAGCGCAAGCAGTTCGACACCCAGCGCGACACGGTTCTGGCGACTGTGGCCCACGAGCTCCGCACGCCGCTCACGGCGATTCTCGGCTTCGCGCTGACGCTCCAGGACCGCGCCGAGGAGCTCGACGACGACCAGCACGAGCAGTTGATGGCGAATCTCGTCGAGCAGGCGGAACGGCTCGAACGCCTGCTCGCGGACCTGCTCGACCTCGACCGTCTCCGGCATGGTTCCGCGACGCCCGAGCTGAGCGAGACGAACGTCGCGGAGCTCGTAGCACGCGTGACGGGAGCCCACGGCGTCGGCGTGCAGGCGGAGCCCGTCATCGCCCTGGTAGACGCGCCGAAGGTCGAGCGGATCGTCGAGAACCTGCTTGCGAACGCCCTGAAGCACACGCCGAACGGGACTGAGGTGGTCGTTCGCGTCGAGCAAGAGGACGGCGGTGTCCTCATCGCCGTCGACGACCGCGGCCCCGGTGTGCCCGAGGAGGAGCGGGCGGCGATCTTCGAGATGTTCAACCGCGGCGCCGACCCACCCGCGGCAACGGCCGGCACGGGCGTCGGCCTGGCCCTGGTGGCGCAGTTCACGACGCTGCACGGTGGGCGCGCATGGGTCGAGGGCAACCCCGGCGGCGGGGCCTCGTTCCGGGTGTTCTTGCCGGGTTAGCGCTATGCGGCCCGGAGGCGCTGCCGCTCGGCGTAGTAGACGGCGAATCGTCCCGCCGGCGACGCGAGCCAGCTCGTCAGCTCGTTGTCGAAGCGGTCAGTCTCGATCCGAAGCTGCAGCACCTCGTAGGAAGCGCGCTGGGTCTCGTCACACAGGTGCTCGGCTTCCTTTCCCCGCGCGACCGACGCGCCGCATTGGGGGCACGGCATGAAGGCGGGCTGTGGGAGCGAGCCGAACATGGTGAGAGAACGCTCTCTTCCTTTCGGCGGATACGGCCGGCGGCTCTATCACTAGGAAAGGGCAGGGCTCCTTCGAACGCCAAACTATTGGCCGTGAAGCTTCTCCTCATTGGATTGGCGGGGCTCCTGACCGCGGCGTCGCCTTCTCCCGCAAGTTTCCAGGGAACGATCTCGAAGATCTCCCGCGGTGAGCTCCGGTCCTCCTACCGACCCGGCTGTCCCGTCGGTCCCGCTCAGCTTCGGCGGCTGGACGTGAGCTACTGGGGCTTCGACGGCAAGGAACACCTCGGCTCGGTCGTCGTCCGCGCCTCCGAAGCCAAAGACGTGCTGTCGGTCTTTCGCAAGCTCTACACGGCGCGGTTTCCGATCCGACGGCTGCGCCTGGTGGAGGCCTACAAGGGGAGCGACGACGCGTCGATGGCGGCAGACAACACCTCAGGCTTCAACTGTCGACGGGTGTATCCCTCGGGCCCATGGTCGGCGCACGCCTACGGCCTCGCGATCGACGTCAATCCTGTCGAGAACCCGTACGTCCACACCGGACGCGTGGAGCCGCCGGCGGGGCGGCGCTACCTCGATCGGACGAACTTCCGGCGCGGGATGGTCGTTCGGGGCGACCTGGTCGTCCGCGCCTTCGCCGCGATCGGCTGGCCTTGGGGCGGGCAGTGGGCCTCGTCGAAGGACTACCAGCATTTCTCGGCGACCGGCCGATGAGGTCCACCACGGCGCCGCTGAGACGGGCACTCCTCGCTGAGCCGGCTGCAGGAGACTTCGCAGGAGCCGGCTGGCTGGGCGAGCCCGACCTCCGCAAGCTCCGCCGTCAGCACGCCGCCTTCGCCGAGCTGCTGTCCGGCCTCGGCGTTGACGTCACCGTCCTTGCGGCGGCCGACGGGCTCGTCGATGCGTGCTTCGCATACGACCCCGCGCTGATTACCGATCGTGGCGCGATCGAGCTGCGGATGGCGAAGCCCGCACGCGTTCCCGAGCCCGCGCGCCTCGTCACCGCGCTCGAAGAGCTCGGCGTCCCGCTCGCCGGCCGCCTCGGCGACGGCGCCGTGGCCGACGCGGGCGACATGTTCTGGCTCGACGAGCAGACGCTCGGCGTGGCCCGTGGCTACCGAACGAACACGGCGGCGCACAAGCAGCTCGAAGCGATCCTGGCGGAGGAGGGTGCCGCTGTGGAGCGATTCGACCTGCCCCACCATCGCGGGCCCGACGACCTGCTCCACCTGCTCAGCATCGTCTCCCCTATCTCGGACGACCTGGCGCTCGTTTTCGAGCCCCTCTGCCCCGTACCGCTGCTCGAGGCGCTCGACGAGCGGGGCGTCCGCCGTCTCCCCGTCGATCCGGACGAGCTCGAGCACCAGGGCTGCAACGTCCTCGCCGTCAAGCCGGGCGTCGTCGTGATGGCAGACACAGCGCCTCGCACCCGCCAGGTCCTCGAGCGCGCCGGCTGCGAGGTCCACGTCTACGAGGCGAGCGAGCTCAACCTCGGTGAAGGCGGCCCGACGTGCCTGACCCAGCCCGTGCTGAGAGCGTTTTAGGAGGGTTTGACGGGAACCGTGCTCCGCCCCCTCGTGAAGTGGTCGAGGGCGATGCGGGCAACACGGCCGGCAAGCACCTCGGAAGAGAAGCCGACGCCGCGTGCGTTCCAGGTCAGGACGACGACGAGGAACGCTCCGCCCCGCCAGTACACGACGCCGCCGTCGTGCCGAGCTTTCGTGATCCAGCCGGGCTTGTGCGCCGCGGCGACGTCGTCGGGCAGGAAGCGGCCGAGCCAGCTGGGGCGGGCGCGCGCCAGGAGGTAGAGCAGGAACCGCGCGTCCGTCGGCACGAAGCTGCCCCGGTAGCGCTCGGCCAGCGGCCCCCGTCCGGCTGAAGCGAGGTGAATCGACCTCAGCAGCCTGGCGAAGTCCGATGCGGTCGTCCGCTTGCCGACGAAGGTCGGTGAGGCGCCCTGGACGATGTACCCGCCGTACATGTCCGTGTTGCGGAGCTCGAGTGCGCGAAAGATCGCATTGACGCGCGCGGCGCCGCCGCTCGTCGAGCCGCCGAGCCATACCAGGAGCTCGTTCGCCGAGCGGTCATCCGACGGGATCAGCATCGAGCGCAGAAGCCGACCGATGCGTGTCTGCGGGCTCGGCTTGCCGCGGATTACGCGGAGCACCTCGATCGCGATCCCGACCTTGAGCGTCGAGGCAGCCGGGAACGCCAGGTGCGGGTTCCATGTCGCGCCCCTGCCTGTTGCGAGGTCCTGGACGTAGAGCGCGCAGGTGCCGTCGAAGCCCTGCGCGAGCCCGCGGAGCGACCTGCCGAGAGCCGAGTCGCGCAGGAAGCGCCGCGGCGGCCCGCGCGGTGCCGCGGGGCCCGGCAGGCCGAACACGGGATCGACCGTCGTCGACGCTCGGCGCCCTTGCCGGTCGAGTGCGGTTACGGCCAGCCGCAGCTGCCGCGGCGGGAGCTCGAGCTTGAAGTCGAAGCTCCGCCCGCCGACGTCGCGCCTAGCCGCAGGCCTCCCGTCGATCGTCACGAGGATCGTCTTCGTCCCGCGCGGCGCGCGTCCGGCGATGCGGCCGAACGAGACCTCGTGAGGCGCGGGCGCGACGAGAGCCGGTGGAGGGAGCGCCGCCAGCGCTACTCGCGGCTCGACGTCGCCCAGAGGTTGATGCCGCTCTCCGTCGCGTACCGATCGATCTCGGCGAGCTCGTCGTCGGTGAACTCGAGGCGCTCGAGCGCGCCGAGACTGTCCTCCAGCTGCTCGACGCTACTCGCGCCGACCAGGGCCGACGTCACGCGCTCGTCACGCAGCGTCCAGGCGAGGGCCATTTGCGCAAGCGTTTGTCCTCGGCGCCCGGCGATCTCGTTCAGCGCCCGGATCTTCTCGAGCGCCTCGTCCGTGATCAGGTTCGGCGAGAGGGTGCTGTGCCGCGTGGCGCGCGATCCCTCGGGGATCCCGTCGAGGTACTTGTCGGTCAGCATCCCCTGCGCCAGCGGCGAGAAGACGATGCAGCCGACGCCGAGCTCGCCGAGCGTGTCCAGCAGCGCCTCCTCGATCCAGCGGTTGAGCATCGAGTACGACGGCTGGTGGATCAGGAGCGGCGTTCCGAGCTCGCGCAGGATCGCGAAGGCCTCTGCGCTCTTGCCCGCCGAGTAGGAGGAGATGCCGACGTACAGCGCCTTCCCCTGCCGCACGGCCGTGTCCAGCGCTCCCATCGTCTCCTCCAGCGGCGTCTCGGGATCGAAGCGGTGCGAGTAGAAGATGTCCACGTACTCGACGCCCATCCGCGTGAGGCTCTGGTCGAGGCTCGCGAGCAGGTACTTCCTCGAGCCGAACTCACCGTACGGGCCGGGCCACATGTCCCAGCCCGCCTTCGTCGAGAGGATCAGCTCGTCCCGGTACTGGCGGAAGTCCGCGGCGAAGATCCGGCCGAAGTTCTCTTCTGCCGAGCCGTAGGGCGGCCCGTAGTTGTTCGCGAGATCGAAGCTCGTGATCCCACGGTCGAACGCGCGGCGGAGAATCGCACGCTGGGTCTCGAGCGGACGGTCGTGGCCGAAGTTGTGCCAGAGCCCGAGTGAGATCTCCGGGAGCTGCACGCCGCTCCGGCCACAGCGGCGGTACTGCATCCGCTCGTAGCGATCTTCGGCGGCGACGTACGTCATGCGGCTGCACCGTAGAGCGCCTCGATCGTGCGCGCCTGCCCGAGTGCGTCCTCGCGCCCCAGCAGCAGCGCCTCCTCGCCGCGGATCGCGCCGCTGACATTCTCGAGCTCGAGCACGTACGCGTCCACGTGGTCGACGACGACGTGCTCGACGCCGCCGCCGCGTCGCAGCTCGATGCCCGGCGCAGTGATCACGAACGGCTTGGAGACGAAGAGGCTTCCGTCTTCACCGAGCAGCTCGAGCTCGGATCGGCGCGGGAGGACGAAGCCGCAATCGAAATGGGAGATGACGTCGGCGGCGTGCGTCAGCGTTCCCGCGAAGACGACGTCGACGCCCGTGGGGCCGACCACCTGCTTCGCGGTGAGGCTCTGGGGCTCACCCGCGAAGAGCCGGATCGCGCTGACGCAGTAGCACCCCACGTCCATCATCGCGCCGCCGTCGAGCTCCGCGCTGAAGCGCGCGTCGTCGGGGCTTCGCTCGACCGCCAGCGGAAAGCTGAAGGCGACCCGGATGAGCCGGAGCGGTCCAATCGCTCCCTCGGCGATCAGGCTCACGAGCTTCGCGGTCTGGGGATGGTGGCGCCACATGAACCCTTCGGAGAGGACGAGCCCGGCGGCGTCGGCCCGGTCGAATGCACGCTCGACGTCGGCGGCTCGCCGAGAGAACGGCTTCTCGCAGAGGACGTGCTTCCCCGCCTCGAGCGCGCGCAGAGTCCACTCGACGTGGAGCCCGTTGGGGAGGGAGATGTAGACGGCTTCCACCTCCGGGTCCGCGAGCAGCGCGTCGTAACTGCCGTGGGAACGAGCGATGCCCTGCTCACGCGCATACGCCTCTGCGCGCGCCGCCTCCCTGCTGGCGACGGCGACGACCTCGGCGCGGTCGGAGCTGTGTGCGGCGTTGAGAAGCTTGAGGTTGATCGGGGCGGTGGAGAGCAGGCCCCAGGCGACGCTCACTCCTTGGGCTCCTCCGTCGTCATCGCCTGCTCGAGCTCGGCCTTGGTCGCACCGGTCATGATCGCGACCGCCTCCGGCATCGTGTGCGTCTGGGGCGTGACGACGGCCACGCGCTTACCGAGCCGCATGATCAGGATCCGGTCCGCAAGCTCAAAGACGTGCGGCATATCGTGGCTGATGATGATTACGGGGAGGCCGCCGTCCCGCACCCGGAGAATCAGGTCGAGCACCTGCCGCGTCTCTCGCACCCCCAGCGCCGCCGTCGGCTCGTCCATGATCGCGAGCCGCTGCGCCCACTTGGCGGCCCTGGCCACCGCCACACCCTGACGTTGTCCGCCGGAGAGGTTCTCGACGGGCTGCGTGATCGACTGCACCGCGATCTGGAGCTCCGCGAAGTGCTCGGCCGCCTCGCGACGCATCCGCCGCTTGTCGAGCAGCCTCAGCGCCAGCCCGATCGGGCCGCGGCGGCGTGCTTCACGTCCCAGGAAGATGTTCGAAGCGATGTCCAGGGAAGGGGCGACGGCGAGGTCCTGGTAGACCGTCTCGATCCCGGCCGCGCGCGCATCGCCGGGGGAGCGGAAGCGCACACGGTTCCCGTCGAGGCGGAGCTCGCCGTCGTCCGGCTGCAGCGCCCCGGACAGCGTCTTGATCAGCGTCGACTTGCCGGCGCCGTTGTCGCCGATGATCGCGACGATCTCGTTCGGGTAGAGCTCGAAGTCGGCGCCGTCGAGCGCGGTGACCTGCCCGAACCGCTTCACGAGCCCGCGTGCCTCCAGGATCGGCTGCGCGTTCACGCGCGGTTCCGGTGCGTCAGCTGGTCAACGGCGACGGCGAGGATTACGAGCACGCCGGTGACGAAGTACTGCCACACGACCTCGACGCCGATCAGCGTGAGGCCGTTGCGGAAGACGCCGACGACCACCGCGCCGATCAGTGTTCCGATCACGCTCCCGCGGCCTCCGAAGAGGCTCGTGCCGCCGAGCACGACAGCCGTGATGGCGTCGAGGTTCTCCGTCGTCTGGCCGGCGTTCGGGTCTCCGAGCTCGGTCCGCCCGACGAGCAGGAGGGCGGCGATTCCGTACGTGAGGCCCGCGAGCACATAGACGCTGAGCAGCACCCGGTTCACCTTGATCCCCATCAGGCGGCCGGCCTCGGCGTTGTCTCCGACCGTGTAGACGTGCCTTCCCCAAGCCGTCTGGGTGAGCGCGAACCAGGCGATCGCATAGAGCGCGAACATCACCACGACGCCGTACGTCACGTCCGTGTTCCCGATCGTGAACGTTCGCCCGAAGAAGAGGAGCTCGCTCGGGAGCTCGGAGTAGGTCTCGTCATTCGAGTAGACGTGGGTGAGCGCGAAGGCGATGTTGAGCGTGCCGAGCGTGACGATGAACGCCGGCAGCTTGAACCCCGTGACGAGCGCGCCGTTCAGCAGGCCGAACGCCACGCACGCCAGGATCCCGAGCGTGATCGCGAGCAGCGGATTCATCCCGTTCGCGACCGCGAGCTTCGTCATCACGATCTGGCCGAAGGCCATCACCGTCCCGCAGGAGAGATCGATTCCGGCGGTCAGGATCACGAAGGTCTGGCCGATCGCAAGCACGCCGACGACGATCACCTGCTGGAGCACGAGCGACAGGTTCTGGCCCTGGAGGAAGTTCTCCGACTTCAGGGAGAAGAACGCCATCGCGAGCAGCAGGGCGATGAACGGCCCTACCGTCGGCGTTCCCAGGATGCGGCGGCTGGCTTGAAGTGCGGGATGGGCGATCGTCGTCACGGGGAGTATCTGTCACTGAGAACGAGGCCGGGGCGCGTGGCCCCGGCCTCGTTCGGGGACGTGTCTAGCCCCAGCAGTTCTTGAGGCCGTAGACGACACCCTTCGACGGAACGCCGGCCCGCCGCTTGAGCGCGATGAGATTCACGCCCGTATCGGTGTAACCGGAGACTTTCTTCCCCGTCTTGGCGTAGTTCACGACTGCCGCAACGCCTCTCGAAGCCATGCGCAGCGGGTACTGCTGCGACGTCGCGTCGATGATCCCGGACTTGACGTTGCGGACACCTGCGCAGCCGCCGTCGACCGAGACGATCGTCGTCGCGGCCTTCGTCTTGCCCGCGTTCTTCAACGCGTTCCAGGCGCCCTTGGCGCTCGGCTCGTTGATCGTGTAGACGACGTTGATGTTCGGGCTCTTCTGGAGGCAGTTCTCCATCGCCGTTTGCGAGGGGGCCGTCTGGCCCTGTCCGTTGCCGACACAGGCGATCTGCGGGTTCGAGTTCTTGATCCCGAAGCCCTTGAGGAAGCCGTCGTGACGGAGCTTCCCGACTGACGAACCGGCGTGCTCGTCGAGCATCCCGATCGTGACCGTCTTGCCCTTCGTCGCCGCCCGTGCGTACTTGCCGATCAGCACGCCGGCGTTGAAGTTGTTGGTCGCGAACAGCGCGTCGACGACGTTCGTCGGGCTCGTCGGCGAGTCGAGGGCGATGACCAGCACACCTGCTTTCCGTGCCTTCTTGATCGCCGCGTTCTCCGCCTTCGCATCGGCGACGGTGATCAGGATCCCCTTGACCCCCGAGGTCGTCATGTTCTCGATCGCCGCAATCTGGCTCGCGTTGTCCGAACTGTTCTTGCCGGCGGCGTAGACGAGCTCGGCGCCGAGCTTCTTCGCCTGGGCCGTGGCTCCCTGGCGCATCTTCACGAAGAACGGGTTCGTGACGTCCTTCGTGATCAAGCCGACCTTGACCTTGGTGGCGCTCGACCTCGAGGCGCTGGCGGCGGCGTATGTAGCCCACACCGCACTGACAGCGACGACGAGGATGAGCGTCAGCACGAGCGGTCGTCTTCTTGGTTGACGCATGCGTGCCTCCCTGTTCGCTTCCGTGCCGGTTGTGGTAGCGATAACACAGTTCTCACCCAGCAGTCAAGCGCCAAAGGATTGATCTTCTCGCCTCATCGTGTTACTGATCCCATGGCGAGTTATGGCTTCAACTGTCGGAAACATGACGATCAAGGACGTCGCCCGAGCCTCGGGTGTGTCGCCGATGACGGTCTCGCGCGTCATCAACGGCAGCGACCGCGTCAGTCCGGAGACGAGGCAGCGAGTCGAGCAGGCCATCGCCGACCTCGGGTACATCCCGAGCCGGCTCGCGCGCGGCTTGATCCGCCAGAAGACGGGGACGTTCGCGCTGATCGTGCCCGACGTCGCCAACCCGTTCTTCACGCTCATCGTGCGAGGGGCCGAGGACGTCGCCAGGCGGGGCGGCTACCGGATCATCCTCTGCGACACGCGCGCCGACCTGACGATCGAGCGCGGGGTGATCGAGGAGATGCTCGCGCACCGGGTCGACGGGATCGCGATCGCGCCGGTGAGCGATCGCTCGAAGCCACACCTCCAGCGGCTGGCGTCCTACGGCGTGCAGTTCGTCCTCATCGACCGAACCGTCGCGGGAATCGAGTCCGACGTCGTGCTCGGCGACAACGTCGGCGGCGCCCGCCGCCTCGTCGAGCACCTGATCTCGCTCGGGCACCGCCGCATCGGCTTCATCACCGAGGCCGATGACGTCTCTACCGCCCGCGATCGCCGCCAGGGGTACGAGGCGGCGCTTGCCGCCGCCGGCATCGACGTCGATCCCAGCCTGGTCGTCCGCTTGCGGGCGGATCCTGCCGGTGGGCTCGAGGGCATGCGGCCGTTGCTCGAGCTCGGCGTCCCGCCCACCGCCGTCTTCGCCGTCAACAACCTCGTCGCCGTCGGCGCGATCGAGGCGGTGAGGGCGGCGGGGCTCGAGGTGCCGGACGATGTCGCGATCGTCTGCTTCGACGACATCGAGCACGCCTCCCGCCTGTACCCGTTCCTGACCGTCATGGCCCAGCCCGCGGAGACGCTAGGGACGCTTGGGACGCAGCTTCTCCTGGAGCGGATCGAGGGCCGTGCCCCCGAGCAGTCCCGCGTCGTCATGCTCCCGGCCCAGTTCGTCGTCCGCCGCTCGTGCGGTGTCGGCGCGTGAGCGTCTACGGCGGCATCGAGGCCGGCGGCTCGAAGTTCGAATGTGCCGTCGGGACCGCTCCGGACGATCTCCACGCCCTCGAGACGATCCCCACGACCACTCCGGGCGAGACCATCGATCGAGTGGTGGCGTTCTTCGAACGGAGGGGCCCGGTGGCGGCGATCGGCATTGGTTCCTTCGGGCCCGTCGATGCCGACGGCGACTCGCCGACGTGGGGATACATCACCTCCACGCCGAAGCCGGGCTGGGCCAACACCAGCGTCGCCCAGGAGCTCCAGAGGCGTCTGTCGGTCGCCGTCGCGTTCGACACGGACGTGAACGCGGCTGCGCTCGGTGAGCATCGCTGGGGCGCCGCGCGGGGACTCGACACCTTCTGCTACGTGACCGTCGGCACGGGGATCGGCGGCGGCGCGATGGCCGGCGGCAAGCTCCTCCACGGCTTCATCCATCCCGAGTTCGGGCACATGCGGATCCCGCACGACCTCGAGCAGGACCCGTTCCCCGGCGTCTGCCCGTTCCACGGCGACTGCTGGGAAGGACTCGCCTCCGGGCGCGCGCTCGAGCGGCGGTGGGGTCGCTCGCCCGCCGAGCTCGACGGCGACCCGCGCGTGTGGAGCCTCGAGGCGCAGTATCTGGCACTCGGACTCGTCAGCGTGGTGTACGTCCTCTCGCCCGAGCGGATCCTGGTCGGCGGCGGCGTGATGCGGCACCCCGGTCTTCTCCCCCTCGTCCAACGCGACGTTGCGCGCCTCATGAACGGTTACCAGCACGCGCCGACGATCATGCTTCCCGCGTTAAGCCCGCGATCCGGCGTCCTGGGAGCCCTGGCGCTCGCCGAGTCGGCGTGAGCTCACCCGTTCGGATCACGGAGCACGTCCACTGGATGCCGCCGGCACCGCCGGACCGCCCGTCGCTCGCCGCAGTGATCGGCGAGCGGGCGACGATCTGGCTCGACGCCGGCTCCTCGGCGATGCACACGCGCGAGTTTCTGGCGTTCCTGGCGGATGAGGGAGTGCCGAGCCCAACCCACGTCGTCCTCAGCCACTCCCACTGGGATCACGTCTTCGGCGCGGCCGAGCTCGCGGCGACGGTGGTCGCCCACGAGCTGACGGCGGGCTACTTGGAAGAGCTGGCGGCCCTCGACTGGACTGACGACGCGCTCGACCGCCGCGTCGGCTCGGGTGAGGCCTCTCGGCAGCACGCCGAGAACGTCAAGGCCGAGCTTCCCGCGCCACGCAACGTTCGGATCGCCGCGGCAGACATCGTCTTTCGCGACGCACTCGATTTCGAGCTCGGCGGCGCGCGCGTAGAGGTGCGGCATGTGGGAGGCGACCACGCCGATGATTCGACGGTGATGTACGTCGAGCCCGACGGCCTCCTCTTCCTCGGCGACGCGCTCTACGAGGCGCCGTCGGGCGGCTACACGGCGGACCGCGCATTGCCGCTGGTCGAGGCGATCCGGTCCTTCGGCGCCGAGCGCTTCGTCGAGGGCCACAGCGAGACGCTGCTCTCGCCCACCGAGGTCGAGCAGGTGATCGCGGAAGCTACCGCGACAGCGGCGTGATGAGGCGGCGGTAGGCGGCGAGGCTCCTCGGCTTCCGGCCGAGGTCGTATGCGCCGCCCGCCGGACCGTTGAAGAAGCTCGCGAACCGCACACGACGGTGGCGCCGCAGGAAGGTTCCGAACGCCTTGATGTAACCAGGGTCATCCACCGAGAGCCCCCACTCCGGGAACATGAACGGCTTGGTCGGGAACGCCTTGTACAGGCCCTCGGTGCGGTGGAAGGCGTAGACGCCGCTCGTGTTGTAGTAGTTGTTGCCGTAGGCGTCGAGGTACTTGAGGCCTGGGAAGTAGTCGCGGTAGCCGTTCCCCCGAACCGCCGGTACGCCGACCGCCAGCGGGTTCCAGACGACCGTCATCGTCGGGTAGCGGCTGACGGAGACGTCGGTCCGGACACCGGGCATCCCCAGAGAGCGCAGCCTGGTGGTCACGGCTTCGGCCGTGCCGCCGTGCATGAGGATGTAGATCCGCTGGAACGCCTTCTTGTACCAGCGGGTCGAGTACGCCGCGCCGCGCCGCGAGCCGCCGGGCGTAAACGCGCAATACGGGTTCTTCGAGTTGTTCATCTCTGCCAGGGGGCGCACGATCGCGTCCTTGCCCGACGCGGCAATCGCCTGCGCGAGCCCGATCAGATGCGCGTCGCCTTTGCCGAGAGCGATCGCGCTCGGGGTCATGATCCGGCCGCGCCCCTCCGGATGCAGCGCGATGTGCGGGCGCTCACCGAGCCTCGACAGGAAGAAGGTGTACGGCGAGCCCCAGCTGCGCCCCTGGTCCCAGCCGAGGAAGACGAGCCCGGACTCCGTCCGCTGCCCGGTGAGCCGGTCGAAGCGAGCCGTGTTGCCATACGCCCCCATTGGGATCGCCTGCGCCGCGGCGGCCGCAGCAAATGCGGCAGCCACGACCGTGGCGGTAGTCAGCCAGCGACGCACGTCACGGAACGTACAACTGCCGCGCCGGGACGCAAAACGAGGGTGGACGCCGGGGCTGCCGGCGCCCGCCCTTCCCTCGGAGCTAGTTCCGTTCGACCACCGCAGCCGACGCGTCGACAACCCTCGTTCTATCCTCCGCCTTCAGGAGCGCGAACGTCCCGAGGTCGACGCCGAACGAGCCGGTAGAGCCGACATTCGGAGCTGGCGGCGAGCCCGGCCCGGCGGTCGGCCCGTACGGAAGAAGTGCCATTCGGTTCATGTTGTCGGCGCAGCCGCCGAACATCACGCGCGCGATGTGCCCCATGTCCCGCAACGGCGTGATCAGGTGGTCGAGCCCGAAGTTGAGCTGCGCTGCACCGGAGGCCGATTGCATCCAGATCCTCGGCGCGTCCACCGTCTGCTGGAGCGGCAGGCCGTACTCGCAGGATCGTCCTCCGTTTTCCTACGGCGAGACCTCGTCGAGCTTGCGCTCGATCCACTCGGCGAAGAACGGCTCGGAGAGCGCGTACTCGCCGCTCGGCCGTTTCGCGATCAGCTCTCGCCTCGTCAAGGCACCCAGCGCCTTCTGGACGGACGTCGCCGACCGCAGGTCGTGTCGGCGACGGTAGTCCTCGCGGTAGGGACGCCCGGGTTCGGCGGCCAGTGCTTCGACGAGCACTCGCTGGCCGGCGGGCAGGCCGTCCCACAGCAGCGAGAAATGAGCGTGCTCGGAACGAAGCACTCCGTCGAGAGCAGCGTCGACCGTCTCGGGCGCGGCCTCACCACCGTCGGCGGTCGCGGCCCACGCGAAGTAGCAAAGCTCCTGTGTCGCGTACGGATGGCCGCCGGTCATCTCGAGAATCGCGCTGACGGCTGCCTCGCCGATGGACTTCCGAGTCGCGCGAAAGCGTTCGGCGATGAAGTCCCGGAAGAGGGGCGGCGCGATCACCTGCAGCTCGAGCTGCTTCGCGCTCCGCCAAAACGGCTCGTTCTCGTCGTTGAAGATCCCCTCCATCATGTGCCTCTTGCTCCCGAGGTACAGATGGGCCACCTCGGGCTGTTCCTGGAAGACCGACCGCATCAGCTTCGGCAGGTTCGGATCGATGTCGACGACCTCCTGGAACTCGTCGAAGATCAACACGACACGACGTCCTCGGTCGGCGCCGAGCTCACCCGGGAGCTGTAAAAGCCGTTCGAGCGTCGCGTCGACGTCATCGGGGGCATGGCCCGCAGCGAAACCGAACGACAGTGACGCGTCGTTCGGGTCGATGGTCATCGTCGGGGTGATGCGCAGGCCGCGGAAGACCGCGAGCGCTACCTCGCGCGCGCGGTAAATGATCGATGCGATGTCCTCGTGAATCGCCTTCGCGAGCTTCTCGGCGAGCTTCTCCTTGGTCGGAGTCGTCATCAGGTTGACCTGGGCGACGAGGATCCCAACCGCCACCAGCTCCTGTTGGACGCGCCAGACCAGCGACGTCTTCCCGTAGCGCCGCGGCGCCAGGATCACGACGTCCTGGCCGCTCTTTGCGTCGGCGATGAGCTCGTCGATCTCCGTCGAGCGATCGGTGAACGCCTCGTCGAGCGCCAGCGCGCCATACCTGAAGGGGTTCGGATGCTCCGCCGTCATACCAGGAGGTATTATACCCGACGGTATAGACGGCAGCTGATCAGCGCCTTCCCCCGTTATACCAAGTGGTATTATACCGAGAGGTATGCCAGCGTCACGTTCCTGGCTTGACCGTCATGAGGAAGACGATCAGCAACAGGATCGCGACGAGCGCGCGGGAGAGCCAGACGAGGTTGCGCAGTCGGAGCCCCAACTCCGGACTCGGACCTTCGGCTGCCAGGCGAGCACTGGCTCTGCCCATCGCCCGGCCGAGGAAGCCGAAGGCGACGAGCGACACGACCGCCCAGAGCACGAGGCCCCAAACGATGAACGGCTCCCCCCAGTCCCAGTGCCCTGTCTCGGTGAGACCTATCCCCGCGACGATCACGAGCAGAGAAGCGGGCAGGAATACCCGCATGACCGTGAACGACACGTTCCCGGCGAAGAACGCCGTCTTCGCGGGGTCGGCTGCACGCTTCGTGAGGATCCCGAAAACCTGAACCGCGACGGCGCCGCCGACCCAGACGACCGCACCGGTGACGTGCAGGAAGAGCCAGAACTCGTACCAGGTCATGTGTCGAAGATACGCCTATGGGCGAGATGACGGAGGCCGTGGCGCTCGTCGAAGGGCTGAGCGACAAAGCCGCGCTCGAGGCGCTCGCCGAGCGTCGTCGCCGCGACCTCGCCGCCGAGGGCGTTTCGATCGTTCCGATCGGAGGCGCCCAGGCGATCGGGCGCTTCCTCGCGGAGTTCGGCCCAGAAGGGCGCGACCTCAGAGTCGCCGGTCTCTGCGACGCTGCCGAGGAGGGGGAGTTCCGGCGGGGGCTCGAACGTGCCGGCCTCGGATCGAACCTGGGGCGCCGGGACCTGGAGCGACTGGGTTTCTACGTTTGCGATGCGGACCTCGAGGACGAGCTGATCCGCGCCCTGGGAGCGGTCTCGGTGGAGCAGGTCGTCGAGGCGCAGGGCGACCTCGCGGCCTTCCGGACGCTCCAGAGGCAACCTGCCTGGGAAGGACGGCCTATCGAGGATCAGCTTCGCCGCTTCATGGGCAGCGGCGGCAGCCGGAAGCTCCGCTACGCGCGCTACCTCGTCGAGGCGTTGGATCTGAGCCGGATACCGCGGCCCCTGGACGGCGTACTGGCTCACGTCCTACGGTAGGCGAGCGTGATCGGCTGGCTCGTCTGGAAGGCCATGTACGTGGTTGCCGTGCTCGGCGCTGCGCTCGTCACGCTGACGTTCATCCTCTTCGTCTGGTTCATGTTCGACGTTGGCTTCGCGTGGGTCGCCGTTGTCGTGATCGGCCTGGTGTCGCTGCTCCTGTTTTTCGCCGTAAAGAACCGTGGCAAGGGGTTCGACATTCGGCGCTAGCCGGAACCGGCTATTCGCTTTCGACTCCACTTGGACGCTAGGCCGCCGCCGCCTAACCTCCGCCGCCATCGGCGAGGCTGGGCCGGAATCGGGTCCGCGGTGAACGACACGGCGTCCTAAGCTGCACACGAGTGGAGACCCTTGCAACACTCAAATGCGTCGCCTGCCGACGCGATGCGCCCACGGTGACGGATGAAGAGGTCGCAGAGCTTCATCCACAGGTGCCCGAGTGGGAGATCGTCGAGATCGACGGCGTCAAGCGCTTGCGGCGTGTGTTCTCCTTCGACGACTTCGCGCAGGCGTTGGCGTTCACGAACAGCGTCGCCCGGCTCGCGGAGGAAGAGGGACATCACCCCGCGCTGCTCACGGAGTGGGGCCGGACGACCGTCAGCTGGTGGACGCACAAGATCAAGGGCCTTCACCGAAACGACTTCGTCATGGCCGCGAAGACGGATCGGCTCGCGGCGGCGTAGCTTGGGAGTCCGACACTCGATCGTGTCAAGTGTCCGCGGTGACAGATCGGCAACCATTCCTCCACAACACCTTTCGCCGCCGATGCCGGCTTTGCCGGCGTCGGCTCACGAAGGGTCTCTGAGAAGACGATCCGGTCGAAGTCGTCATGGCTCCGCGCAAGCCGAGCCGGGCTTCGACCGGGAGGTGGAGGCGGCGGGAATCGAACCCGCGTCCGCGGAAGCCCCGCCAGAGCATCTACAAGCTTAGGCTGCCATTGAAATTCGCCGTCAGGCCGGTTGGCAGCCGACCAACCGTCGGGCTAGTCATCCTTTGGGTGTCGCACCTTCGGCGATGACGTTCCGTCGGTGCCGAGCCCGTTCGTTGACGCCGCTGGCCGAGCCACGGGCCGAGCTCGGAGCGACGCGCTTCGCTACTGGTTAGGCAGCGAGAGCGAGTGCAGAGTTGTCTTCCGCACTTGCATTGATCCCGGTTGTTTTACGAGGCCGACCGGGGACCTCGGCTTGCAGCTCTGCCGGAGAACCGACCACGTCGAAACCTGATCGCCCCCGTATGTCGACCCGAATTGTAGCCGCGAGCAGCAAAAACCGAGCTACGGCGCGAGCGCGAAGGTCTCGAAGCCACGGATCGTGTCTCGAGAAGTCGATGTACCAGACACCCGCGCCGTACCAGGCCGTGAGGCGATGTTGCCCCACATGGGATGTCGTTCTCCCAGCCCGTGTCGACGAAGCCGCCGGCCCACACGGGGCGGCTCGGGTTTCGGGGGGCGCGGCCGAAGCCGCGCCCCCCGAAGGCTTTTCAGCGCCGGAAGATCTCGTAGACGGCGCCGTGCGAGAGCGAGACCACGAACAGGTTGCCGTTGGGCCCGGTCTCGATGTCCGTCCCCACGCCGAAGTCCGTCCCGAAGAGCAGGCTCTCGCTCTCCGTGATGTCGTTCTTGGCGTTGTTGTCGGCGACGCGATCCTCGAGGCGTGGATCATCCACCCCGATCTTCCGCCTGTTCCCGGTCAGGTTGAAGCGGAACAGGTAGCCGCCGAAGGTGTTCGGCGTGGCTGCGCCCGCGAAGAGGTCGTCGCGGTACTGCGGCCCGAGGGCGCCGCTGGAGAGGAAGCCGATTCCTGCCGGCGGCACGGCGAACTTCCAGCTGAACTCCGGATCGCTGTAGTGCGACCCAGGAAGGACGAACAGCCGCGACAGCGCTTCACCCGGCGTGTCCGCGATATTGCTCGGCGGCCACCGGATCTGCTGGAGCTGCGCCCCGGGCAACCCGCCCGACGGCGGCAGCGTCATTTCGATCTGCTTGAACTGCGCGATCCGCTCGACCGGACCCATGATCTGCACCCAGCCGCCGTTCATGCCGCGCTCGACGCGGTTCAGCTCGTCGAACGCGTCGTCGGCGTTCTGCTGATCCCAGAGAGAGCCCGACACCGGATCGAACGCGATCCCGAACGTGTTTCGAAGCCCGTACGCGTAGAGGCGCTGGACGTTCGCGCCGGTCTCGCCCCCCATCGCCGCACCGGCGGCGAAGAACGGGTTGTCCGTCGGCGTCGTCCCGTCGTCGTTCAGGCGGAGGATGACGCCACTGAGATGAGCGTTGTCAGGCTGTGGGCCGCCGAACTGGTCATCCGCGGTCGGTGGCGTCGGCCCGTTCGGCAGGTTCTGCATCTGCCCGCGCCGGCCGAGATCGCCGGTCGCTACGTACAGCTTGCCGTCGGGCCCGAACGCGATCGGCCCGCCGTCGTGGTTCCCGCGCGGAGGTTGCGCGACGTCTCCCTGCCCCGGAGGATCCGGAGCGCCGTCGCTCTGGAACGCCCGGAGCTTCTTGAGGTTGCGGTCGAAGACGAGCGTCGAGCCGGTCCAGACGAAGCGGTCGACGCGGTTGCCGAGCAACGGGACACGCAGGATGTCGTCGGTGTCCGGCTGCCCGACCATCGCCCCCGGATCGTCGGAGCACGCCTGCTCGTCGGGTCGGAATGGATCCGCGGGGGCCGCGATGGTCCGACACGTCCAGTAGAGATAGACGCCGGGATTCGCCGGAAACCGTGGATGAAGCGCGATCCCGAGCAGTCCCCGCTCCGAAGCATTGTTGACCGACAGGTCGAGGACGGTGCTCTCGACCGCCCCGCCGACGACCCGTTGGACGCGCCCCGTGTTCTTCTCGAGCACGAGGAAGTCGTTCGGCCCGAGAAACGCCATCGTGCTCGGCGTCACCAGGCCGCTGACCACGGTCCGGACGCCGAGGCTGGGATCGACGACAGTCGGGCCCGTCTGGGCTCCGACAGGCGCCGTCGACGCTGCTGCGACGAGCGCTGCGGCGAACACCGTTCCCGCCAAGAGCGCTGCACGAATCATTCGACTCGGTCGTTGCATACCGTTCCCCTCTGCCGCAGAGTCGGATTCGCGGCCGTAGCCGTCTGTCCGGGGGTCCCTACGGGGAGACGGTCGTGGTGGTTTTTCGTGCTAGCGCGAGCGGTGCCGCATAGCCCGCTCGATCTGCCGATCCGACTCGCGCTTGGCGATCTCGCGACGCCGATCGCGGACGTCCTTGCCCTTTGCCAGCGCGATCTCGACCTTCGCGCGCCCGTTCTTGAAGTAGAGCTTGGTCGGGACGAGCGTGAAGCCGCGCTCGAGGACCTTGCCTCTCAGGCTGTCGATCTCGCGGCGGTGGAGCAGCAGCTTTCGGTCGCGGTCAGGCTCGTGGTTGGCGATGCCGGCTTGCTCGTACGGCGCGATGTGGGCGCCGACGAGCCACAGCTCGCCGTCCCGGAGGTCCGCGAACGCGCGCTGAAGCTGCGCGCCTCCCTGGCGGAGCGACTTCACCTCGGAACCGGTCAGAGCCAGCCCGGCCTCGTGGCGCTCGATCAGGTGGTAGTCGTGCCGCGCCTTCCGGTTTTCGGCGATCGGCTTCTCGCCCGCGGCCATCAGGCGGGCACCCCCACGCACGCAAGCCAGCCCTGGAGCTCGCCGAGGAACGCCGGGTCGATCGCGTGCGGCAGCGGGTACTCGCGGTAGAGCACGGACGCTCCGGCATCCTCGAGCGCCTTCCGCGCCTGACGCCCAAAATCGACGGCGATGATGGGATCGAGCGTGCCGTGGCCGATCCCGACCGGCGGAATGTGGCTGAGATCGAGCTCGAAACCGTCGACCGTCGGGATGAAGCTCGAGAGCGCGATGGTCGCGGCAGGGCGCGGCCGTCCCGCGCCGAGGCTGAACGAGTACGCCATGACGCCGCCCATGGAGAAGCCGCCCAGCACCGTCCTGTCGTGAGGAATCGCGCGCTCCTGGAGGAACTCGTCGAGCCACGAGCCGACCTTCTCGTATGTATCCAGGAAGGTCTCGGGATCCGGATAGCCGACCGCTCGAAAGGCGTACCAGTGCGCGCCGCCGGGCGGGAAGGAGAACGGGCCGCGCGGCGTCACGCCGACCAGGCGGCGTTCGGGATCGAGGAAGTCGAGCAGCGCGTAGAGGTCGTACTCGTCCGCCCCGCGCCCGTGGAACAGCACCAGCGCGCCGGCGGGCTCGCCGGCGGCCTCTCTTACTTGCGCGTCCACGCCGCGCGCGGGTCGGGCAGCGGCGTCAGCTGCTCCTCGAGCCGGTCTCGGAGGGGCTCGTAGTTCGGCGGCAGCGCGAGCCGCTCGCCGAGAGACTCCAGCGGCTCGTCGGTCGTGAAGCCGGGCCCGAGCGTCGCGATCTCGAAGAGCACGCCGCTCGGCTCGCGGAAGTAGATAGAGCGGAAGTAGAAGCGGTCGATCACCGGCGTCGGGCGTGCCCCCGCCTCGGCTACGCGGTCACGCCAGGCCTCGTGCTCGTCGATCGTGCTCGCCCATGCGACGTGGTGGACCGTGCCGGCGCCGCCGATGCCCGGCTCCGGGGGGGCCGCGTCGTAGGCGTACAGCCCGCCGCGCTGCTCCCCCCGCGCCTCCCATTCGCGCTCGCCGCTGGGCTCGAACTCCAGCGCCTCCTCGAGCAGCTCCCGGCTCGCCTCGGGGTTCTGCGAGTACGCGCGAACGCTGTCGAAGCCCCGGAGCGCGAGCTCCGCCGGGATCTCGGGATGGTCGGCGATCAGCGGCTCGTCGTCGCGCTCGACGACCGCCAGCCCGAGTCCGAGACCTTCCGGATCCTCGAAGCGAAGCCGGCCGTCGCTGCGCGTCGTCTCGATGCCGTGGTCCGCGAGCCGCTGCGCCCAGAAGTCGAGCGCCTCCCCGGAGGCGACGCGCCAGGTGATCGTGTGGATCATCCCGGCGCCCGCGCGGCCCCTCCGGGCTCCGGGGTACTCGAAGAAGGTGATGTCGGAGCCGGCGCTGCCCCTCTCGTCGGCATAGAACAGGTGGTAGACGGTCGGATCGTCCTGGTTGACGGACTTCTTCACGAGTCGCAGCCCGAGCACGCCGACGTAGAACTCGACGTTGCCGGGCGCGTCGGCCGTGATGCACGTGATGTGGTGGATGCCTTCGAGCTTCACACCGGCAGTATGCGCAATCGATGCGAGTCCTCGTCACGGGCGGCTCGGGGGTCCTCGGCCGCGCGACGATTCCGCTGCTCCGCACCGAGAACCACAACGTGCTCGCCCCGACCAGGACGAATCTCGACCTGTTCGACCCGAAGTCAGTTGCCGAGGTCGTCGCCGATACCGAGGCCGTCCTTCACCTCGCGACGCGCATTCCCCGTGAGGATCCCCACGAGTGCCCCGAGGCCTGGCGCGACAACGACCGCCTCCGCACCGAGGCGACCCGATACCTCGTCGACGCCTCCCTCACGGGCGACGTCGGGATCTACGTCCAGCCCACGGTGACTTTCGTCTACCCCACGGGCTCGGTCGACGAGGACACTCCGATCGGCGACGTCCCCACCCACCTGCGGTCGGCTCTCGTGGCGGAGGGCGAAGTTCTTCGTTTTGCCGCTGCAGGCCGGACAGGAGTCGTCCTCCGCCTGGGTCTGCTCGACGGCGGGGGTTCCCGCCTCGAGAGCCCGAGTGACGTCTACGGCGCCACGCTCCACGTCGAGGACGCCGGCGCTGCGCTGGTCGCCGCTCTCGCCGTCCCGAGCGGCGTCTACAACGTCTGCCGCGACGGGGAGCGAGTATCGAACGCCCGCTTCAAGCGCGCGAGCGGCTGGCGGCCGGAGCACTAGCGAGTGTGAGCTCGATCTTGCCCGCTGGACGGTCGACGTCGGAGACCTTGACCTCGATCAGGTCACCGAGCCGATAGCGGCGGCCGCCGCGGCGGGCGACGAGAGCCGTGCCGAGCTCATTCAGCTCGAAGTAGCCCGGGAGCTTCCGCACCGGCAGGTAGCCCTCGAAGACCTCGCCAAAGCGCGCGAAGAGGCCGGAGCCGATCACGCCGGTGATCTCCCCTTCGAACGTCGTCTCCCAGCCTTGGTCGTAGAGCACGTCCATGAGCAGCCAGGCAAGGCAGATGTCGTCGGCGCGGTGCTCGACGGCGGCGATCAGCCGCTCCCGCTCGGACGCGTGGTCCGCGAGCTCGTCGAGGTCGTCCTGCTGCGGCTCGTCGGCGAGGCCGAGCTCGCGCAGGAGCGTGCGCTGCACCACGAGGTCGGGGTAGCGCCGGATGGGCGAGGTGAAGTGGCAGTAGGCCGGGCTAGCGAGGCCGGAGTGGCCGAGGTTCTTCGGGTCGTAGCGCGCCTGCTTCAGCGCCCTCAGGACGAGCGCCGGGAAGGCCTCCGCTCCCCGCCGTGACCGCTCGACGTACTCGCTCACGCGCTCGCTGATCTCGCCCGCCAGGTTCGCCGCCAACCCCGGCGTCAGCCTCTCGGCGTCCGGCGCGGGGGGCGTCGGGACTTCGAGGTCCGCGAGCTTCGCGAGGAGCAGCGTGATCGCAGCTGGATCCGGCCGCTCGTGGACGCGGTAGAGCGTCTGCCGGTTCCGGCGTGCGAGCAGTCCCGCGACGGCCTCGTTGGCGAGGATCATCAGCTCCTCGATCAGGAGATGCGCATGCGGCTCGGACTCGAGCCAAGCGCGCTCTACCCCGCCCTGCCCGTCGAACGCGAAGACAATCTCGCGCGTCGTGATGCGGAGCGCGCCGCGCGCGAAGCGCCGGCGGCGGAGCTCGAGCGCCAGCCGCTCCGCCAGCCGCAGCCCTTCCACGAGCTCCGCCGACGCCGGCTCCTTTCCGCCGAGAATGCGCTCCGCCTGCCCGTAGGTCAGCCGCGCGTCGCTCCGGATCACCGAACGATAGAACGACGGTTCGCCAGCTTCCAGCTGCGCGTCGAAGGGGACCTCGACGGTGGCGCAGAGCCGGTCCTGGTACGGCCGTAGGCTGCACAGGTCATCCGCGAGCTGGTGGGGCAGCATCGGTGCGACGCGGCCGGGAACGTACGCCGAGAACGAGCGCCGCGCCGCGCCGCGGTCGAGCGGCGTCCCCGCCGGGACGAAATGCGAGACGTCCGCGATGTGTACCCACGCCCGCAGCCCCTCGCTCTCCGGCTGCACCGAGATCGCGTCGTCGAAGTCCTTCGCAGTCTCCGGGTCGATCGTGAACGTCCGCAGGTCGCGGAGGTCGACGCGGCCCTCGTGCGACGCAGGCGGCGCATCGTGATGCTCGTGCTCTTCGACGAGCCCCTCCTGCTCGAGCAGGGCGTCCAGGACGCTCGCGACCGAGTCAGCGGGCCCGAGCGGTTTCTCCACCCGGGCCCGACCCTTCCGCGTCGCGACGACCGCCAGTTGTCCCGCCCGGACCTCCGAGATTCCCTTCTTGTCGAGGACGAGCGGTACGCCGGGCGTGAAGAACGGCTCGCCGACGACCAGGCGCCCTCGCCGCCCGACCTCGACGACGAGGCGCTCAGGCAAGTACCTAGACCTGCAAGAACCGCCTGAGCGTCAGCCCTGAGCCGGCGACGCCGAGCAGGAGGCCGACCCCGAGGAGGATCATCGCGTTCGCCCAAAAGGCGATCGCCTGCACCCCCGGGCCCTCGCTCAGGCTCGGGATGATCGCGGGCAGCGCGATCTCCTTGCTCAGGAACAGGAGGATCACGGCGAGCAAGGAGCCGCCGAGGCCGCAGATGAGGCCCTCGAGCATGAACGGCCCGCGGACGAACCAGTTGGTGGCGCCGACGAGCTTCATCACCTCGATCTCGCGCCGGCGGGAGAAGATCGAGAGTCGAATCGTGTTGGCGATCAGGATCGTCGACGCAACGAGCAGGATGATCCCGGCGAGCAGGAAGATCGAGTTGATCACGTTCGCCACCTTGAGGATCCGCTTCGCCTTCTCCTCGCCGAAGGTGACGTTGTGAACCCCCGGCGAGAAGTCCGGCTCCTTCAGGCTGTTCGCGATCGATTCCGTGTACTCGGCCTTCACCGGCACGACGGTGTACGAAGGACCCAGCGGGTTGTAGGGGAGCTGGGTGGCAAAGAGGTCGGGGCGCTGCTTCCGCATGATCTTCAGCGCCTCTTCGGCGGAGATGAAGTCGGAGGTCTTGACCTGGGAGTTCGAGTCGAGCTTGAACCGCACCGCCTCGACCTGCTTCGGCGTCGCCTCGCGGTTGAAGAACACCTTGACCACGAGCTCCTTCTTGACGTGGTCGCTCCACGAGTGCGCATAGGTGGCGAACGCGATGAACAGGCCGAGCAGGAACATCCCGATCAGCACGGTCATCGTCGCGGCCACGGTCGTCGAGACGTTGGCCCCGATCGAGCGCACGGCCTCGCCCAGCATCATCTTGAACCTCACTGGGAGTACCCTCCGCGGCGCTCGTCGCGCGCGATCCGGCCGTCTTCGAGCGCGATCACGCGGCGCCGCATCTTGTCGACCATCTCTCGGTCGTGCGTCGCCATCACGACGGTCGTGCCCGAGCGGTTGATCCGGTAGAGGAGCTGCATGATCCCGACGGACGTGTCGGGGTCGAGGTTCCCCGTGGGCTCGTCGCAGACGAGGAGCGGCGGGTGGTTGACGAACGCGCGCGCGATCGAGACGCGCTGCTGCTCTCCGCCCGAGAGCTCGTCGGGGTACGAGTTCGTCTTGTGCGAGAGGCCGACCATGTTCAGGACCTCGGGCACCTTCCGCCGGATCCCGTTGCGGCTCTCGCCCTGCACCTTGAGCGCGTACGCCACGTTCTCGGCGGTCGACCGGTTGGGAAGGAGCTTGAAGTCCTGGAAGACGCAGCCGATGTTGCGGCGCAGCTGCGGCACCTTCGAGCGACGCAGGCGGGCCAGGTCACGGCCGCCGACGATGATCCGGCCGGACGTCGGCTCGAGCTCCTTGAGCAGCAGCCGCACCATCGTCGACTTCCCCGAGCCCGATGGGCCGACGAGGAAGACGAACTCGCCCTTCTCGATCACGAATGAAGCGCCCTCGAGCGCGACGACGTTCGGGTCGTAGACCTTGTGGACGTTCTCGAACACGATCATCGCCCGCGCAGCGGCGGCCGCGGCGTCGTGCTGCGGGCGCCCGTCGTCGAGCGGCCCGGGGGTGGGATCTGTGACGAGTGGGGTTTCTTGCACGGCAGTCATCGCATCACGCGCATGAGGGGGCGCGCCGCTCCGCTAAGCAGCCGCCGAGTCTAGCGAAAGGCCCTGCTAGCACCCAATTCAGCGGCTAGAGGACCCTTCCGGCGGCTCGTTGCAGGAGGTACTCGCGGATGAACGCATCGATGTCCCCGTCGAGGACGGCATCCGTGTTTCCGGTCTCGAGCTCGGTGCGGTGGTCCTTGACCATCTGGTACGGGTGGAGCACGTAGCTGCGGATCTGGCTGCCGAAGCCGGTGTTCTGCGCCTCGCCCCGCTCCGTGGCCAGCTCCGCCTCGCGCTGCTCCTCGGCGAGCTCCGCCAACCGCGAGCGAAGCATCCGCATCGCCGTCTGCTTGTTCGACGACTGCGAGCGCTCGTTCTGGCACTGGACGACGATCCCGGTCGGGATGTGGGTGATGCGAACCGCCGAATCCGTCTTGTTGACGTGCTGCCCGCCGGCGCCGCTCGCGCGGTAGGTGTCGATGCGCAGGTCCTCGTCCGCGATCTCGAGCTCGGCTCCCTCGCCGACGAGCGGCGCCACGATCACCTGGGCGAACGAGGTCTGGCGGCGGTGCGCGGAGTCAAAGGGTGAGAGGCGCACGAGCCGGTGGACGCCGCGCTCCGCCTTGAGCGTGCCGTAGGCGTTCTCGCCCGCGACGGTGATCGCGGCGGACTTGAGGCCGGCCTCCTCCCCCGGGCTGGCTTCGACCAGTTCGGCCTTGAAGCCGCGGCGCTCGGCCCAGCGGAGGTACATCCGGACGAGCATCTCGGCCCAGTCCTGCGCGTCGGTCCCCCCTTCGCCGGCGTGGATCGTGAGCAGCGCGTCGCCGGCGTCGTACTCGCCCGAGAAGAGCGCGTCTTCCCGCAGGCGGCCGAGCTCCTGCTCGAGCGGCCGGAGGTGCGTGTCGAGCTCGTCGGCGAGATCGCCGTCGAGCTGGAAGAGCTCGCGGGCCTCGTCGTAGTCGCGTGTCAGCGTCTCGTAGCGCTCGAGGCGGCGAGTGAGTCGTGCGTGCTCGGAAGAGATGTCGGCCGCGCGGCGCTGGTCGTCCCAGAAACCCGGCGCGCCCATCTCTTTCTCGAGTTCGCCGAGCCGTGTCCTCAGCGACCCGGGGTCAAAGGTAATCACGGACCCAGGCGAGCTGGGTCCCGATCTCCTCAAGGCGCTCGTCGACGGTCTGGGACGGCTCGGCCATCCCTCGATGCTAGCCGCGCTTCCGGAAGCGCAGAGCCGACCAGGTGTCGTCGAGAGAGGCGATCTTGTAGTCGACCCAGCCGGCGTCCATTCCGTGCTTGCGGACGGCGAGCTGCGTCAGCTCGCCGCGAGCGCCCTTGCCGCCCTTCGGCCACGCGATCCAGAGGCTCCCGTCGTCGACGACCGAGTCCATTGCGCTGGCGAATTGCTCTTCGAGCTCGGCGGGTGTGCCGGCGAACAGGATCACGAGCTCGGCCTCTCCGTCGGTTCGGCGGGCTTCTTCGATCCGGTCGGCGAAGGCATCCGGCGCACCGATCAAACGGACGCGTGAATCGCCCGTGAGCCCGAGCTTCTGCTCGAGCGAGGCGCTGGCGTAGGGCGCCATCGCGTCGGGCACGACAGGGTTGCTCGGCGGCCGCTCGATCGCCGTGCGGAGGATCGCGCCGATGCCGTCCCAGTCCGTGTAGCGCGCGTCGTGGAGGATTGCTCGGACGCGGTCGACCTTCTCCGGTCGGCCACCGGCGAAGACCTGGGGCGTATGCCGCGTCGCCGGCTGGCGCCGGAGGGCGATGCCGATGACGAGGCCGTCGCTCGGCCGGCGGTCGAGGTCGATGACGACGGCGTCGGGGGGGTCAGCCGCGAGTGCCTTCAGGTCGGGCGGGCCCTTCGGCGCAACGGCGTCGACCTGCTCGGCGAGCGTGCCCAGCCGCTCGACGGCGTTCGACGTGTCAGGAGACCAGGAGATCAGAACGACGCGCAGGCGTGAAGCCTATGCCCCGTGGCACTTCTTGTACTTCTTGCCGGAGCCGCAGGGGCACGGGTCGTTGCGACCGACCTTGTCCCAGTCCGAGGCGACGCGCTGCTTCGTGGCGACGGCCGTCGCGCCGCCGCCGATCTCGCCCGCCGTGACGCCCGCGCCAGCGGCCGCGATCGCGTCCGCGCCGGCGAGGGAGTCGTGCTGGTAGGCGAGGCCGCCACCATTGCTGCCCCCATCGAGATCGGGCTCGAGCTCGGCCATCTGGTTCGGATCAGCTGGCTCGACCTCGGCGTGGAAGAGCAGCGTCACGACCTCCTCGCGAATCTCGCGACCGAGCTGCTCGAACATCAGGTGACCCTCGTGCCGGTACTCGACGAGCGGGTCCTTCTGCGCCATCGAGCGGAGGTGAATCCCCTCACGCAGGTAGTCCATCCCCTCGAGGTGCTCGCGCCAGCGCTGGTCGACGACCTGGAGGATCACGTACCGCTCGACCTGCCGCGCGATCTCGTTGCCCCAGCCCTGCTCGCGCTCGCCGTACTCCTCCTGCGCGGTTTCGCGGAAGTCCTCCACGAGGGCCTCGCGCGTCATCTCCGGTAGGTCCTCGCGGAGCTCCTCGACAGTGATGTCCGTCGCGAACATCGTGTTGATCGCCTCGACGAGGGCGGCGAGGTCCCACTCCTCGGTGAACTCCTCGGCCGTGTACTCCGCGACGATGCTCCCCACGACCTCGTCGATCCACTGCCTGACGTCGCCGGAGAGGTCGTCGCCCTCGAGAACGCGGCGCCGCTGCTCATAGATCACCTGGCGCTGCGTGTTCATGACGTCGTCGTACTTGAGCACGTTCTTGCGCATGACGAAGTTCTGCTCCTCGACCTTCTTCTGCGCGCCCTCGATCTGCTTCGAGAGGATCGACGCCTCCATGGGCTGGTCGTCGGGGAGCTTGAAGCGCTCCATGATGTTGTAGATCCGGTCTCCCGCGAAGAGGCGGACGACCTGGTCCTGGCCGGAGAGGTAGTAGCGCGACTCGCCGGGGTCGCCCTGGCGGCCCGAGCGGCCTCGGAGCTGATTGTCGATGCGACGCGCCTCGTGGCGCTCAGTGCCGAGCACGTACAGCCCGCCGACCTCGCGGACGCCGCCTCCGAGCTTGATGTCGACGCCGCGACCGGCCATGTTCGTCGCGATCGTCACCGCGCCGGACTCGCCGGCGTCCTTGATGATCTCGGCCTCGCGCTCGTGCTGCTTCGCGTTCAGGACGTTGTGCACGATGCCGCGGCGCTGAAGGATCTGCGAGAGGTACTCGGAGGTTTCGACGTCGATCGTGCCGACGAGCACCGGCTGGCCGCGCTCGTTGCGCTCGACGATGTCCTCGACGACGGCGTTGAACTTCGCCTCCTTCGTCTTGAAGATGAGGTCGTTTCGGTCGTCGCGCGCGACGGGGACGTTGGTCGGGATCTCGACGACGTTGAGCCCGTAGATCTCGACGAACTCCTTCTCCTCCGTCTTCGCGGTGCCGGTCATCCCGGCGAGCTTCTCGTAGAGGCGGAAGTAATTCTGCAGCGTGATAGTCGCGAGCGTGACGTTCTCCTCCTGGATCCGCACGCCCTCCTTCGCCTCGATCGCCTGGTGGAGGCCCTCTGACCAGCGGCGCCCCTCCATGATCCGGCCGGTGAACTCATCGACGATCTTGACCTCGCTGTCCTGGATCACGTAGTCGACGTCGCGCTTGTAGAGCGCCTGCGCCTTGAGCGCCTGGTTCAGGTGGTTGACGAGCTGGACGTTGCGCGGGTCGTAGAGGTTGTCGATCCCCAGCGCGCGCTCGACCTTGTCGATCGCGACCTGGCTCGGCGAGACCGTCTTGTGCTTTTCGTCGTAGGTGTAATCGAGACCCGACTGCTCGGTCTCGTCGACGCCCTTCGGCGTGACACCCTCGCTCTGGCGACCCTCCAACGTCTTCACGACGCGCGCGAAGTCGTAGTACGTCTGCGCGGCGGTCTCCGGCTCGCCGGAGATGATCAGCGGCGTCCGCGCCTCGTCGATCAGGATCGAGTCGACCTCGTCGACGATCGCGTAGGTGTGGCTGCGCTGGACGACACCCTCAAGCGCGACGGCCATGTTGTCGCGCAAGTAGTCGAAGCCGAACTCCGAATTCGTCCCGTAGGTGACGTCGCCGTCGTAAGCGGCCTGGCGCTCCGCGAACGGCATCAGGTTCTGGATGAAGCCGACGCGCATGCCCAGGGCGTCCCACACCGGCTTCGTCCACTCGGCGTCGCGCTTGGCGAGGTAGTCGTTGACCGTCACAAGGTGGACGTTCTCGCCGGTGAGCGAGTTCAGGTAGAGCGGCTGCACCGCGACGAACGTCTTTCCTTCGCCCGTCTTCATCTCGGCGATGTCGCCTTCGTGGAGCGCGATCCCGCCCATGAGCTGAACATCGAAGAGGCGGACGTCCATCGTCCGCTTGAACGCCTCGCGGACGGCGGCGTAGGCCTCGAAGAGCATGTCCTCGAGCGCCTCCCCGTTCTCGAGCCGTTGCTTGAACTCCGCGGTCTTCGCCTTCAGGTCGGCGTTCTCGAAGTCGGCTTCGAGGGTGCCGATGTACTCCGCCTGCTGCTTCAGGCGCTTGAGCCGCCGGCCTTCGCCGACACGCAGGAATTTCTCGAAGTTGCCGAGCTGAGTCGCCACAGATCTAGGGTATCGGAGCTTTGTGGCGAGACCGTGAGCGCGCCACGCTGCTTACAGCGCGTTCACCCGGACCGCCCAGAGCTCTCCGTCCAGCCGTTCCGCGTGGAGGACGAAGTCTCTTTGTCGCTCGCGCGCGAAGGACTCCAGCGTGCGGACCTCGGCCCACGTCGGGAGCTCGTCGACGAGCAGCGTGCGCTCGTCGCCTTGGACGACGAGGTCGACGGTGTCCCCGTCGATCTCCTCGGGGACCTCGACCACGTCGATCCGGTTGGCCGCCACGCGCCAGAGCCCTCCCTCGCCGCGGACGGCTCGCGCCTGGTAGGGCGGAGCCAGCGACTGTTCGACCGCCTCGGCCAGCGGCGCTGCTGCTCCGTCCGGGATCTCCTCGTCGACGAGCAGACTGCCGTCAGGCAGGACGGTGAACTCGAGCCCGCCGTCCTCGAGGTCGGGTGCCTCGGCGGTCGCGACCGCGTCCCACTCGCGCTGCCGGCCGCCGTGGAGGACGTCCAACGTCCCTTCGAAGAGCTTCGGGCCCGTCTCGTGGCGCGATTGCCACTCGAGCAGGCCGGTGCCCTCGGCGAGCTCCTCGTGGAGCGGCTTGCGGCGGCGCCAGAACGGCATACGCAGCCTAGAGCTGCGGCTCGATCAGGCCGAACGAGCCGTCGCGGCGCCGGTATACGACGTTCACGTCCATCGTCTCCGCGTTCTGGAAGACGAAGAAGTCGTGACCGACGAGCTCGAGCTGGAGAACCGCCTCCTCCGGGCTCATCGGCTTCACCGGAAAACGCTTCGACTTGACGATCCGCGGCTCGCCGTCCATCGGAAGGGCGTCGTCCGGGATCGCGGCGTCTGCCGGCGGCGCAGCGCGGTACCGCCGCCGCTTCTCCCGGTAGCGCTTGACCTGGCGCTCGAGCTTGTCCACGAGCTGGTCGATCGACGCCTTGTGGTCGGCGGACGCTTCGCGCGCACGGAGGACCGGCCCCTTCGTCCAGATCGTCGCCTCGGCGACGTGGTTCGCCGAGATGGAGGGGTTCCTCTCGACCGCGAGCTCGAGCTCGACACGGGTGGGATCCGCCAGCTGCCTCTCGAGCTTGCCGAGCTTCTCCTGGGCGTACTCCCGAATCGAGTCGGTGACCTCGACGTTCTTGCCCTTTACCTGGAGTCGCAACGGGACCTCCCCAGATCGACGGCGGTGAGCTTCGGTGAGCCGATTCTAGTCTCGAACGGCACGGGCGAAGGTCACCACCTCGACCTGTCGGGCACCGCCGCGTCTCAGTGCTGACGCCGCTGCGGAAGCCGTCGAGCCGGTCGTGTAGACGTCGTCCACGAGCGCAACCCGGCCGCGAATCTGGACTGCGGCGGCGAACGCCCCGGCGACGTTGCGCCGTCGTGCAGCCAGGCTCAGGCCACGCTGCGGGCGCGGTGTCCTCGTGCGCCGGAGGGCATCCCCCACCGGAAGCTCCCATCGCTCCGCGAGGGCCCGAGCGAGTCGTTCGGCGGGATGATGGCCGCGCTTTACGCTCCGGTCGCTGTCAGGCGGGATGAACGCGAGCACTTCGACGCGGGGCCGCTCGACAATGTTCGCGATGGCGTCTGCCGCCTCGGCGGCCAGCACCCGAACGCCGCGCTCCTTCCAGGCGGAGACGAAGGGTCGGACGGGCCCGCGATAGGCAACGGCGGCGCGCGCGGAGGCGAAAGCGAGCCGACGACCCGAGCACTCGAGGCAGCGATTGACGGGCCAGGCGGTGGGCGCGCCGCACCGGCCGCAGCGCGGCCCGACGAGCCGCGGGAGGCGCGAGCGGCAATCGCCGCAAAACGCCGTTCCGGGCCGGCCGCAGGCGGCACAGCGACGAGGCACGAGGAGGTCGAGCAGCACATCGCTCCACCGTAGGCGGAAGAAACCGCCGTGTCTGTGCCGGATGTGCGCCGAAACCGTGCCCGGCTAGGGCTCGAGCGAGTACTCGGCCCGGTCTTCGAGGCCGCTTCGCCGACGCATACGGTTGTCCGCCTCCAGCAGCTGCTCGCGGTTCCCGATGTCGAGCCACTCGCCGCTGAAGCGGTACCCGTGCACGGGAACCCGTGAGTGGAGCCATGCGACCAGATTCCCCGGAGCATCCGGCGGGTTCCCCTCTTCGAGGTACGCCGAGATCAGCAACGCGTGCTCCGCCGAGTAGAGGTAGGCCGCCGTCGCCGCCAGCGAGCTGCGCGGCTCGGCGGGCTTCTCCTCGAACGAGACGATCCGATCCAGCTCGTCGACCTCAACGACGCCGTATTGCCTGATCAAGTCGGGGTCGGTCTCTTCGCGAAGCGCGACTGCGCTCCCGCCGCGCTCGCGCCAGAAGCGCACGAACTCGCGCAGGTCGTAACCGATCAGGTTGTCGCCGGCGACCACGAAGAGCTCTTCGCCCTCCAGCCCGGCGCGCTCGATCGTGAACGCGATGTCGCCGATCGCACCGAGGCGGTCGTCGTTCGACGTCGTGCCGTCATCGAGGACGGCAATCGGCAGGCGGCCGCTCCGTCGGCGCGCCCAGTCGGAGAAATCGCGCGCGAATCTCGCGTTCGTGACGAGGTGGATCCCGTCCAGCTCGTCGACCTCGTCGATTCGGTCGATGAGGTAGTCGAGCATCGGCCGCCCCGCAAGCGGCAGGAGCATCTTCGGCACGGTGTCCGTGAGCGGGCGGAGCCGGGTGGCGTACCCGGCCGCCAGGACGACGGCGTTCACGGTGTCCGGCCGGTTACGTGCCTTCCGACCACGACGCGAGGTACTTCGCCTGCTCCTCGGTCAGCTGGTCGATCGAGATGCCCATGGTCTCGAGCTTGAGGCGGGCGATCTCGCGGTCGATCTCGTCCGGCACTGGGTAGACCTTGCGCTCGAGCTCCGCGGCGTGGTCGACCGCGTACTCGGCAGCAAGGGCCTGGTTGGCGAACGACATGTCCATCACGAGCGCGGGGTGACCCTCCGCTGCGGCAAGGTTGATCAGCCGCCCGTCGCCGAGCAGGTAGACGCGGCGGCCGTCCTCGAGGACGAACTCCTCCACGAACTCACGCGCCTCCCGGACCTCGTTCGCGAGCTGCCGCAGCGCCGGGATCTCGATCTCGACGTTGAAGTGCCCGGTGTTGGCGAGGATCGCACCGTCCTTCATGCGCATGATGTGATCACGCGTGATCACAGACTTGTCGCCGGTCGCTGTGCAGAAGATGTCTCCGATCTCGGCCGCCTCGGCCATCGACATGACCTCGAAGCCGTCCATGGCCGCCTCCAGCGCCCGCACCGGATCGACCTCCGTGACGATCACGTGTGCCCCGAGGCCCTTGGCGCGCATCGCCACGCCCTTGCCGACCCAGCCGTAGCCGGCGACGACGAAGCGCTTGCCGGCGAGCAGGATGTTCGTCGCGCGGATGATTCCGTCGATCGTCGACTGGCCGGTGCCGTAGCGGTTGTCGAACAGGTGCTTCGTCTTGGCCTCGTTGACGGCGATGATCGGGAACCCGAGAGCCCCGTCGGCCTCCAGGGCCTTGAGCCGGATGACGCCCGTCGTCGTCTCCTCCGTGCCGGCGATGATGTCGCCGAGCTGCTCGCGGCGATGCGAATGCAGGACGCCGATCACGTCGGCGCCGTCGTCCATCGTCAGCTGAGGCTTGTGGTCGACCGCGGCCTCGATGTGCTGGTAGTAGGTGTCGTTGTCCTCGCCCTTGATCGCGAAGACGGATACGTCGAAGTCATCCACGAGCGCCGCGGCAACGTCGTCCTGCGTCGAGAGCGGATTCGACGCGCACAGCACGACGTCGGCGCCGCCGGCCTTCAGCGTCCGGGCCAGGTTCGCCGTTTCCGTCGTCACGTGCAGGCACGCCGAGATCCGGTAGCCGGACAGCGGCTGCTCCGCCTCGAAGCGGTCGCGGATCGCGGCCAGCACCGGCATCTGCCGGTCGGCCCAGGCGATGCGGCGGACGCCCTCAGGTGCCAGGGCAAGGTCTTTGACGTCGTAGCGCTTCGTGGTGGCCATGTGCTTCCTCTCTCGGGCTCGCGGGAGTGTAGTTCCAGTCCTCAGGCGGCGAGCAGGCGCTCGTGCTTGCGCTGCTCCCAGTCGACCCAGTCGGTGGTTTTGACGTCTGCGCCGGTTAGCCAGGACTCGACGGCGGCACGAACCTTTGGCTCACGCCGAAGCCGCGCGGCGAAGGCGATGTCCGTCAGCTCGACGCCGAAGGTCTCGCGGAGGCGCCGAAGCGCGCGCAGCTGATTCAGCTCGCGGAGGCCGTAGAGCCGGTAGCCGGACGGGCGGCGACGGGGGACGACGAGCCGCACGTCCTCGAGGTAGCGAAGCATCCGCGCCGACCACCCGGTGGCCGCTCCCGCGGCGCTGACAGTGAATCCCTCCACGGCCACAACCTTACCACAACCGTGTCAAGGTTCTGCGGTGCCCTCGCGGCCGTATGAATCGTCGAGCCGCACGACGTCGTCGAGATGCGGCGTCGAGACCTCGAGGACGAGGGTGTCCTCCAGCGCGCGAATCCGGTGCACGGTTCCCGGCTTGATGCGGAACGCGGCACCCGGCGTCACCACCTCACTCGAGGTCGCGTTCTCGCCCGCGGCCGCGAACTCGAGCTCCGCACGACCTTCGAGCACGTACCACGACTCGTCCTTCTGCCTGTGGAACTGCAGCGAGAGCTTGTGCCCCGCCTTGACGTACAGGAGCTTGCCGGCGTACGCGTCAGCCACCGCCCAGATCAGCTCGTGGCCCCACGGCTTCTCGACGCGGTGGGGCTCGAACGCGAACTGCGCGACGCCGCTCAAATTCGGCGAGGAGAGCCGCTCGTCTGCCACCGGAGGATCATTCCACTACGCGACGGCGAGTAGACCGGGGTGCGACTGAACGTACTCCTGGGCCCGCCGGAGATCCTTCGGCGTGTTCACCGTCAGCCAGAGCCCCTCGTGCCGGAAAGCGCGCAGCCGTCCCTCCGCGGCGAGCTCTGGGAACGTCGACGCTTCGTGGTCACCCCGTTCGGGCAGGCGCGCGATCGCTTCCTCGTCGAGCACATAGAGACCGGTGTTGACCCAGTAAGGCAGGCGCGGCCCCTCGCGGAACCCGCGAACGACGTCGTCGTCGTCGACGTCGACCACTCCGAGATGGCTCTGGAGGGGTGCGACGGTGATCGTGGCGGCGCCTCCCCGCCGCTCGTGAGCCGCATGGAGATCGCGGAGATCGACTTCGAAGAGCTCATCGCCGTTGAGCGCATAGATCGATCCCTCACCGCGGCGGGCGCCCGCCGCCAGCCGCAGGCCGCCTCCGCGTCCGAGCGGCGTCGGTTCGCCGGCCGTCACGAGCTCGACCCCAAGCCCGTTCAGCTCGCGCTCGAAGGCTTCCTCCTGTCCGGCCGCGCAGCTGAGGATCACACGCTCGACGCCGGCCTGGACGAGCAGCGCGATCTGGTAGGCCGCCAGCGGATGCCCTGCAATCGAGACGAGCGCCTTCGGCTTCCCGTCGGCGGCATCACCGAGCCGCTCGGCTTTCCCGCCGGCAAGGATGATCGCCTCCTTCGGCAACGGCACTACGCCGGCTCGTGCTCGGGCTCCGCCGTCTCCGGCAGCCCGGCGAACGGGGAACTCACCCGCCCAATGCCCTCGTACACAAAGCCGGCCTGCTCGGCCGCAGTCGGATCGAGGACGTTCCGGCCGTCGACGATCAGGGGGTTCCGCATCGTGGCATGGACCTCCGGCGACGCGAGGCCCTGGAGCTCTGCCCATTCGGTGACGATGACCGCCGCGTCGGCGTCGCGAACCGCATCGAGGATCGAGTCGCAGATCACGACGCCTTTCAGGAGCTCGCCTGGCTTGGCTACCGGGTCCCAGCCGCGGACCTCCGCACCCTCCGCGAGCAGACGCGAGGCGAGAACGACACTCGGGGCCTCGCGCATGTCGTCGGTGTTCGGCTTGAAGGCGAGCCCCAACAAGGCGACGCGCTTGCCGCGCAGCCGGCCCAGATGCTTCTGGAGCTTCGAGATCACCCGGCGCTTCTGGAGCTCGTTGACCTCGATGACGGCCGAGAGGAGCTGGAAGTGGTAACCCGAGTTGGAGGCGAGCTGCTTCAGCGCCGACGCATCTTTCGGGAAGCACGAGCCCCCGAAGCCGATTCCGGCGCGAAGGAAGTGCGCGCCGAGCCGGTGGTCGAGGCCGACGCCGCGCGCGACCTCCTCCACGTCGGCGCCCACCAGCTCGCAGACGTTCGCGATCTCGTTGATGAAGCTGATGCGCGTCGCCAGGAAGGCGTTGGCCGCGAGCTTGATCATCTCCGCGGAGGCAACGTCGCAGCGCACGACGGTCGTGTCGAGTCTCTCGTGCAGCGCCTCGACGGCATCGCCGTCTGCGGGGTCGTAGGCGCCGACGACGATGCGGTCGGGGTTCATGAAGTCGCGCACCGCTGATCCCTCGGCGAGGAACTCGGGATTCGACACGTAGCCAACGTGCTCGAGGCCCCGCGCATCCAGCGCCGCGCGCACTTTGTCGCCGGTCCCGACCGGGACGGTGCTCTTCATCACGAGCACCGGCCGCCCGTCCAGCCGAGGCAGATCGTCGAGGACGCTCCAGACGGCCGAGAGGTCGGCATCGCCGGAGTAGTTCGGCGGCGTACCTACGCAGACGAAGAGGAACTCTGCATCCTCCGCAGCGGCGGCGGGGTCGGTCGTGAAGGCGAGACGCTCCGAGTTCCGCCCGATCAGCTCCGGCAGATCAGGCTCGTGGATGGGAATGCGGCCTGCGTTCAGCGCGTCCACCCTCTCCTGCACGACGTCACGGACGATCACCTCGTGGCCGAGCTCCGCAAAGCACGCGCCGGTGACGAGGCCGACCCAGCCGGCGCCGAAGATCCCGAGCCTGCTCATCTCTTCTTCTTCTTCTTCTCGCCGTCGAGCGGCCGCAAACCTCGCGCGATCGCGAGCATGGTCTCGTTCGAGAGCGAGTCGCGGAGCGTGTTCACGACCCAGTAGGTCGCCCTGTCGCTCCTCAGCACGACCATGTGCAGGTGCGCGCCGTCGTAGTAGAGGTCGAAGTCACGGCCGCCGAGGCGACGTGAGACGTTCTTCGCACCGAGGACGGGCGCGTCTTCCCAGGTCGTCTGCTGGATCCCCCAGTACTCCTGAGCACCGGTGCGGAACGTCAGGCGTACCGCGTTGTCGTCCTTGGTGATCGGGTAGATCCGCAGCGGCTTCTCGAAGTCGATCGACGAGCTCCGCTCGATCAGGCTCGGAACCATCAGCGGGAAGCGCGCGCGCCGGCGGATGGAGCGGAGCAGACCGAGGGTCGCACTCGGGTTGCGGCTCACGTTCGGCGGCTTGCGCTGCGGCGTCCGGTCGACGGGAGCGGGCGCGAGGTTGTTGTGGAACGTCGAGCCCACGACCACGACCAGCATGGCGGTGTTCGCGAACGGCGCGATCGTCGGGGTCATCGCGCCCTCGACGTCGGCCGACCCGAACAGGTTCGCGACCTGCCGGGCAGCCGCCCTGGAGCCGCGCTGATGCGGGTCGAAGTAGACCTGGGTCCGGAACACCCTGCTCGGCGCGTTTGCGAGCACGCCCTCCGGCGGCCCGAAGGTCCGGTAGCCGCGCCGGCCGAGGAGATAGCTCGCATTCGCCGCCGACCCCGTGATTCCGTTGCCGTTCAGGGCAACGATCCCCGTCCGCGCCGGCGGAGGCGCTTTCGTGTTCTTCAGCTTCGGGCGCTGGCCGAGGGCGGCGTACGTCGCCTTTTCGCCGGAGTCGACGTCTGGGGTCTCGAACTCCTCGACGGCCGACCGGATGTTGGAGGGATCGGTCGTCAGTTGGTTGTAGCCGCTGAGCCCTTCGATCCTGGAATGGAAGATGCGGCCGGGTGGGAGTCGCAACCCGAAGACAGCCCACCCGCGCAGGACGCTTGGCTTGAGGGCGTCACGGCCGCCGACGCCGATCTTCACGTTCTCGCGAACGATCTTCGTCAGCTTCGGGAACGCGCTGAGCTTGAACGAGCTCGAGAGCCGCTCCTTGAGCGCCCGCATGAAGAGCCGCTGACGCTCGATGCGGTAGAGGTCGGAATCCGTGTGGCGGTAGCGCACGAATGAGAGCGCCTGTCGGCCCGTGAGCTTCTGGTAGCCGGGCATGAGATCGATCGGCGGGAACGTGCCTCCGATGGGGTGGGAGTTGTCGTTGAAGTAGCGGCGATCGATGTCCATCCAGACGCCGCCGAGCTTGTCGACCGTTTGGATGAAGCCGCGGTAGTCGATCGTGACCAGGTAGTGGATCGGAAGCCCGGTCAGTTGCTTGACCGTCTCAACCGTTCCCTGAAGGCCGCACAGTGGGTACGCCGCGTTGATGGGCGCGGTGAACGGCGCCCGCCCGGGGCAGCGAATCGTGACGAGAAGGTCGCGAGGGAACGACAGCATCGAGAGCGTCTCCACCTGGGGATCCGCGCGCAGCAACATGACGGTGTCGGCTCGACCGCCCTTCTCGTCGTCCTTGGCCCATCGGCGGATGTCCTGGCCGACGACAAGCGCGATCGCCGGACGGCCGGGCACGGCGGCACCGAGTTTTCGCACCGCCTTCGCAACCTGAGGATCCGAGCGCGAGGCGCGATCCAGGTCGACGACGGTCTGCTCGCCCTCGAGCCAGTAGCCGCCGCCGATGCCCACGAGCAGCGAGGTCGCGGCGAGCACAAGGAAGAAGAGGATGCGGCCGATGATCCCGACGACGCCCCGTCGCCGCGGCGGCTGCCGATAGCGGCTGATCGGAGTCAGCGCTCCCGGCGGCAGGACGGCGCGCCCGTTGCCGTTCGTGTCGGCCGCGCGTCCGACTCCTCGCTTCAGCGTCGTCTTCATCGATGGGTACGTGAGAAGCGCCCTTCCGGGCGCCTGCGGCCAGGATAGCTCAGGCGACGGCCGGAGCTGCCTCCGGTTCGTAGGCCAGGTTCGGACGGAGCCATCGCTCGACCTCCTCGAGCGCGATTCCCTTGCGCGCGGCGTAGTCCTCTGCCTGGTCGCGGCCGACCCGGCCGACGGAGAAGTAGCGCGCCTTCGGATGGGCGAGGTAGATGCCGCTGACGCTGGCGGCGGGCGCCGTCGCGAAGGTCTCCGTGAGCTCCATCCCGACCTCCTCGGCGGCGAGCAGGCGGAAGAGCGTCTGCTTTTCGCTGTGGTCGGGGCAGGCCGGGTAGCCGTACGCCGGACGGATGCCGCGGAAGCGCTCGGCGATCAGCTCCTCGTTCGAGAGCGTCGCCCCGGTTTCGTACCACTGGCGCCTCGCGGTCTCGTGGAGGCACTCGGCAAAGGCCTCCGCGAGCCGGTCCGCGAGCGCCTTGACCATGATCGCCTTGTAGTCGTCGTGCTCGGCCTCGTAGCGCGCCGCCACCTCGTCGGCGCCGTGGATCGAAACGGCGAAGCCGCCGACGTGGTCGCCGGCCGGCGCGACGTAGTCCGCGAGCGAGCGGTTCGGCCGTGAGTCGCCGTAGGCCGACTGCTGCCGGAGCATCGGCAGGCGCGTGCCGTCCTCCAGCACGATGTCGTCGCCCTCGGCGCCCGCCGGCCAGAGGCCGTAGACGCCTCGAGCCTGCAGCGACCTGTCGCGCATGAGCTCGGCGAGGAGCGCCTGGGCGTCGTCGTAGAGCTCTCGCGCAGCGGGCTGCTCGAGGATCGCCGGGAAGCGTCCCTTCAGTTCCCACGCGTGAAAGAAGAACTGCCAGTCGATATACGGAACGAGCGGTTCGAGCTGGGGCTCGACGGTGCGCGTCCCGGTGAACTCGGGCACGGGCAGGTCGTCGAACTCCACCTGCTCCTTGTTCGCACGCGCCTGCTCGATCGGAAGCAGCGGCTTGCGGTCGCGCTCGGCATGTTGGTCGCGAAGCCGGTCCTGCAGCTCCGAGTTCTCCTGCTCCAGCACGGCACGCCGCACGGGGTCGAGCAGGTCTGAGACGACCCCGACCACGCGTGAGGCATCGAGCACGTGGACGGTCGGCCGGCCGTACGCAGGCGCGATCCGCACCGCGGTGTGCTGCTTTGACGTGGTCGCGCCGCCGATCAAAAGCGGCAGCTCGAGGCCGCGGCGCTCCATTTCCTTGGCCACGTTCACCATCTCGTCGAGCGAGGGAGTGATGAGGCCCGAGAGCCCGACGACGTTGCAGCCCTCCTCGACGGCCGTGTCGAGGATCTTGTCGGCCGGGACCATCACGCCGAGGTCGAGGACCTCGTAGTTGTTGCAGCCCAGCACGACGCCGACGATGTTCTTGCCGATGTCGTGGACGTCGCCCTTGACGGTGGCGAGCACGACCTTGCCCTGGGCCTGCCGGGGAGCGCCGGCGGCCTCCTCCTCCATGAACGGCTCGAGGTACGCGACGGCGCGCTTCATTGCCCGCGCGCTCTTCACCACTTGCGGGAGGAACATCTTCCCCGCGCCGAACAGGTCGCCGACGACCTGCATCCCGCTCATCAGCGGCCCCTCGATCACGTCGAGTGGGCGCTCGTAGCTCTGGCGTGCCTCTTCGGCGTCCGCTTCGATGTGATCGACGATCCCGTGGACGAGGGCGTGCTCGATGCGCTTCTCCACTGGGGCGTCGCGCCAGGCGACGTCGAGCTCGCGCCTCGTGCCTTCGCCGCGGTAGCTGTCCGCAAGCGTCACGAGGCGTTCGGTCGCGTCTGGCCGGCGGTTGAAGATCACGTCCTCGACGTGCTCCAGGAGATCCGCCGGGATGTCCTGGTACACCGCCAGCTGGCCGGCGTTGACGATGCCCATCTCGAGTCCTGCCTGGATCGCGTGGTAGAGGAACGCCGCGTGCATCGCCTCGCGAACGACGTCGTTGCCGCGGAACGAGAACGAGAGGTTCGAGATCCCGCCGCTCGTCAGCGAGCCGGGGCAGCGCTCCTTGATCAGCGGGAGGGCGTCGATGAAGTTCTTGGCGAACTCGTTGTGCTCCTCGATCCCCGTCGCCACCGCGAGGACGTTCGAGTCGAAGATGATGTCCTCGGGGGCGAAGCGGGCCTGCTCGGTGAGCAGCCGATAGGCGCGCTCGCAGATCGCGACCTTCCGCTCGACCGTCTCCGCCTGCCCTTCCTCGTCGAAGGCCATGACCACGACGCCGGCGCCGTAGCGCCGGATCGCGCGCGCCTGTTCGAGGAACGGCCCCTCGCCCTCCTTCAGGCTGATCGAGTTGACGACGCCTTTGCCCTGGAGGCACTTCAGCCCAGCTTCCAGGACGAACCAGCGGGAGCTGTCGACCATGATCGGAAGCCGGGCGACCTCAGGCTCCGTCGCGATCACGTTCAGGAAGGTCGTCATCGCCCGCTCCGAGTCGAGCAGGTCGGCGTCCATGTTCACGTCGAGCAGGTTCGCGCCGCCGCGCACCTGTTCCAGCGCGACGTCGACGGCGCCCTGGAAGTCGTCGGCCTCGATCAGCTCGCGGAACCGGGCGGAGCCCGTGACGTTCGTCCGCTCACCGGCCATCACGAAGCCGGTGTCCGGGCCGATCACGAACGGCTCGAGGCCGCTGAACCGCGGCGCCCCTTGTCTCGCCGGGACGCGCCTCGGGGTCAGGTCTTGCACTGCCGCCGCGATCGCCGCGATGTGGTCCGGCGTCGTGCCGCAGCAGCCGCCGACCACGTTGACGAGCCCCTCCCCGGCGAACTCGCCCAGGAAGCGGCTGGTGTCGTCGGGCTGCTCGTCGTGCTCGCCGAACTGGTTCGGCAGACCCGCGTTCGGATAGCAGCCGACGTACGTGCTCGCCACACGCGCGAGGTCCTCGACGAACGGCCGCATCTCCGTAGCGCCGAGCGAGCAGTTGACGCCGACGATCAGCGGGTCGGCGTGCTCGACGGAGGCCCAGAACGCCTCGACGGTCTGTCCTGAAAGGTTGCGGCCGCTGCGGTCGACGGCCGTGAACGAGATCCAGAGCGGGATGTCCGGCGCGACGTCCTGCGCCGCGACGAGCGCCGCCTTGGCGTTGAGCGTGTCGAAGATGGTCTCGACGAGGAGCATGTCGACGCCGCCCTCGACGAGCGCCCCGATCTGCTCCGCGTACGCCTCGCGCACCTCGTCGAAGCCGGCGCTGCGGAAGGTCGGGTCGTCGACCTTCGGCGAGAGCGAGAGCGAGACGTTGAGCGGCCCGATGGAGCCCGCGACCCAGGCGAGGCGCTCGGCCTCGTCCGCCGCCGCGCGGGCCAGCCTCGCGCCCTCGAGGCTCATTTCGCGCGCGTGGTCCTCCAGCCCGTAGTCGGCCTGGCCGATCGTCGTCGCGGTGAAGGTGTTCGTGGTGACGACGTCGGCGCCCGTCTCGAGGTACGACCGATGGATCTCGCGCACGACGTCGGGCTGGGTCAGGTTCAGGAGATCCGGGTCGCCGGCCACGTCGCGCGGGTGATCGGCGAAGCGCTCGCCGCGATACGCGTCCTCGCCGCGGACGGTCTTCTGGATCAGGACGCCGTACGACCCGTCGAGCAGCACGATCCGCTCGTCGAGAAGCTCTTGGAGTTGTTCGATCGTCGCCTTCATCAAAAACGCTCCCGCCTAAGAGGTCGGGAGCGGAGGCTCTCGGCTCTTTAGGCGTTTGTTGACCCGGTCGCCAAGCTGCCGTTCAAAGTTCCGGGTGAACTCAGCGTACCAGGGCGATGATTTCTCACGGCTGCGACCGTCTTCAGGACATGCAGACATTTCTC
>DATFQN010000005.1:0-46625 GCA_035264165.1 Gaiellaceae bacterium | reverse complement strand
CCACTTCGGCGTCGCTGCGCCGCCCGTTCGCGGCAAGGACGTCGAGGCCGCCGTCGGCGCTGAGGCAGTCGAGGCGACGGCGGAGCAGGCCAGGAAGCACGGGAGCCTCTTCGTCGCCCGGTTGAGCCGCGGCACGGCGCTGAGGGAGGGCGATCCGGTCGAGCTCGTCGCCGCGCCCGATCGTCTGCACTTCTTCGATCCCGAGACGAGCCTCGGGATCTACCGGTAAGCGCCGCTCCAGGGAATGCCTGCCGGCGGCGACATCCCCCTGAACCGGCGCTAGGTCGCTGCTCCGAGAATCACCTGGACGCCGTTGAAGAGGCCGTGCATGAGCATGCACGGGTAGATGCTCTTCGTTCGGCTGCGGACGAACGCAAGAGCCGTTCCGATGACGAAAAACACGGGAATGCCGTCCAAGATCCCGTGCGCGAGGGCGAACATGAATGCGGTCAGGGCGATCGCAGCCAAGTCGCCGAACTGGACGAGCAACGTGAAGCCGATCCCCCGGTAGATCAGCTCCTCGACGACGGGGACGAATATCGCCGCGAGCACGAGGTTGAGCAGAAACGGCGGAAGCACGTCGACCGAGAGCTGCCGCGGGTCGAGCCCCTGCTCCTCTCCCGCGTGGAAGATCTGCTCGAGGATCCCGGCGACGATCCACATCGTCACGAACGCGCCCAGGGCGATCAGCGCGGCGCGGCGCCAGGACGCGGGGCGACGTAGCGCGAACGCGTCCCGGAGATTCAGCCCCGTGGCGATCAGGAGCGCGAAGCTGACGAGGAGCAGGTAGAGAATGGTCCCGACGACGACGGTGTCGTAGCGGTAGAACGCCTCGCGGTTCGGCGCGTCGTCCGAGGTGGCCTGGCCGGCGAAGCTGAAGACGGCGATCGCGCCCACCAGCACCCACCACCACACGAGCTTCCGCTGGAGCACTCGCTCGTTCATTTCCGCTGGAGCACTCACTCGGTCATGCAACCCACTGCCAGAGCGCCCACTGGGCGCAGATGACCCCGAGCAGGGTCGCGCTGACGACGACGATCGGCGTATGCACCCTTGGGCTTTCGCCGAGCGCTGCGAGGGCGAGGAAGAACGGAAAGACGACCAGGCCGAAGCGCGGCAGCGAAAGGAGCGGCCACCGCTCGCTCGGGACGCTCAAGGGGATCGCGAGGCTCAACGCCGCGAACACGCCGTAGGGCGCGCCGAACCGGCGCCAGGCGACGACCGTCAGCACGGCGAAGAGCACGAGGAACGCGAGCTGTACGAGGTTCACCGCCGCCACGCGATCGGGATCCGCATCCTGGACGGCGCTCCAGTACCGCACCGAGTCCGATCCAGACGCCAGCTGCCGGACTCCCGCCCAACCGGCGCGGAGCCCGTCCCACAGGCCGCCGAGGGGGCCGGCCCAGGAGAGATGTCGAGACCACACGTCCTCAGCGCGCACGAACGCCGCAACGTCGCCGACGCGCCACCAGAGGAAGAGCGGATAGAGCGCGAAGAGCGCCGGCGCGGCGGCGAGGCGGAGGAGCGCCGGCCACCGTTGAGGCGCGCGCCACGCGATCAGCGCGACGGCCGGCAGCAACGCGATGCCGAAGGGTCGCGTCAGCCAGGCCAGACCTGCAGCCGCCCCTGCCTCGAGAAAGCGCCCCCGCTCGGCGAGCAGGAAGGCCGCGAGCGCCAGGAAGAGGAAGAGCGACTCGCTGTACACGGCGCCGAGGAAGAGCGCGAAGGGGAAGATCGCCAGGTAGAGAACGGCACGGCGCGCTCCCTCTGCCCCGAGCTTGTCCTCGGCCAGGCGATAGAGCAGCGTGAAGGAGCCGAGAGTCGCGGCGAGCGAGAGCAAAACGCCCGCCAGGACGTAGTGGCCGAGGAGGATGCGCCCCAGCACCCCCACGAGGAGCGGGTACAGCGGGTAGAAGGCGGCCGCGGCCTGCTCGACCGCGCCGTAGCCGTCCTCGGCGATTCGCAGGAACCAGACGCTGTCCCACCTCGCCCAGACGTCGAGGAGGAACCCGAGGTCGCGGGTGAACTCCGGCCGGTCCCAGCGCTCCACGCGAGGATGACGGTTGGGCTCGAAGGTGAGCCAGGCGAAAACGACCGCAGCCCAGATCCCCGCGCGGCTCCACAGGAAGAGGTCGAGAATACGGCGGATGGCGCCACGCTACTTCACGGTTGCCGAGGCGAATGCGGCTCTCGAGGAGCTCCGGCCGGTGGCGGAGGAGATGGTCGCGCGCCGAAGCGAGCTCGTCGATGCGCACGATCGGCGGGCCGCGCTCGGCGCCCAAGTCGTCACGAACGGCGGCGATTTGACCCCATCCGACTTCGCGGAGGCGGACGACGAGCTCGAGCAGGCTGCCTCGGCGCTCGCGCAGTGCGTGGAGCGGATTCAGGCGGCCGACGTGCTGGTCAAGGATCTCGACCAGGGGCTGCTCGACTTCCCCTCGCTCCGCGAAGGCGAGGAGGTCCTCCTCTGCTGGCGCGTTGGCGAGGACGAGATCCGCTACTGGCACGGCGTCGAGGAGGGATTCGCCGGGCGGAAACCGCTCTGAGACGTCGAATCTCCCCGCCGTGGAGGCCTGGCAGCGCCTGGTCGTCGTCTGCGCCGTGATTCTCGCCGCGGCGGTGCTCGCGAAGCTCGTCGACACGCGCATGGCGCGACGCGAGCTCGCCCCGCAGGCTGTGACGCGCTACCGCGTGCTGCGCCGGAGCATCATGGGCGCGATCATCTTCGTCGGCGTCCTCTCGGCGCTCCTGATCATTCCGCAGGTGCGCGCCGTCGCCGGCGGCTTGCTCGCATCCTCGGCCATCCTCGGCCTCGTCATCGGGCTCGCGGCACAGCGCACGCTGGCCAACTTCGTCGCCGGCGTGATGATCGGCCTCGCGCAGCCGATTCGGCTGGGAGACCGCATCTCGGTGCCGGAAGGAGACGGCGTCGTGGAGGAGATCGGCCTCGTCTACACCCGGATCATGCAGGACGACCGAACGCGGCTCGTGATCCCGAACGACCGGCTCGCCTCGGATACGATCAAGAATGCGACGATCGTGAGTCGGGAGCGGCTGGCCGAGATCACGGTGCCGGTTCCACGAGAGAAGGATTTGCAGGCCGTGGTCGATCTCTTGCGAGACGTGGCAACACCGAGTGAGCTGCTCGTCACGGGCCTCGAGGGCGACGCCGTCGTGACGCTGCGCGCCTGGGCAGACGACGAGCCCGCCGCGCGGCGGCTCGAGAGCGAGCTCCGCATCCGCGCGCAGCGCGCGCTGCGCGAGGCCGGCATCTACGACGCGGCATGAGCCCGCGCGACCGACGGAGGCGCCAGCGCTTCGCGCGCCGCGCGGAGGACGACGCCTACCGGCGGAGGTCTAGGCGCCAGCGAAGGCGGCAGCGCGCTCGGCAGCGCCGCCGTATCGCCGTGCTCGTCGGCATCCTCGTTGTCGTCATCGCCGGGATCGCGGCCGCCGGGATCACCGGCGCCGCCACGGTCGCGCCGCGATGCGATCTCGACCGGCTCCGTCCCGTCGAGATTGGCCAGAACTCCTTCGTCTACGCCGCCGACGGCTCGCTGCTCGGGTCGATCCCGGCAGAGAAGAACCGACAGCCCGTCGCCCTGAACCGCATCAGCAAGTGGATGCGGCTCGCGACGATCTCGATCGAGGACCGGCGCTTCTACGAGCACAGCGGCGTCGACCTCGAGGGCATCGCCCGGGCCCTCGCCGCAGATGTCCAGGCCGGCCGCGTCGTCGAGGGGGGCTCCACGATCACGCAGCAGCTCGTCCGCAACCTCTACATCAGCCGCGAGGTCACCTTCCAGCGCAAGCTGATCGAGGCTTGTCTCGCGGTCCGGCTGAACAACCGCCGCTCCAAGGGGTGGATCCTCGAGAGCTACCTGAACACCGTGTACTACGGCAACCACGCCTACGGCGTGCAGGCTGCCTCGCAGACGTACTTCTCGAAGCCGGCCTGGAAGCTCACTCTCGGTCAGGCGGCGCTGCTGGCCGGGTTGACCCAGGCGCCCTCCGTCTACGACCCACTGAACAAGCCGGCTTCGGCCCTTCGCCGCCGCAACCAGGTGCTCCAGGCGATGCTCGCGAACGGCGACATCACGCAGCGGCAGTACGACGGAGCACGGCGCGACCGGGAGCTGCACCTTCGGCCCGGCAAGGTCTACACGCGCATCCGCGAGCCCTACTTCTTCAGCTTCGTGCGTGAGCAGCTCATTACGCAGTACGGGGCGAACACCGTCCGCTCCGGCGGGCTGCGCGTCTACACGACGATCGACCGGCGCTTTCAGCAGCAGGCCCGAAACGCGATCCTTCGAACGCTCCCCTACCGAGACGACCCGGCTGCGGCGATCGTCTCGATCAACCCCGGGAACGGCGCCATCCGCGCGATGGCCGCGGTGACTCCGGGGAGGCGCGGCAACCAGTTCAACCTCGCGTCGCAGGCGCGCAGGCAGGCGGGCTCGACCTTCAAGACCTTCGTGCTCGCCGCGGCGGTCAACGACGGCGTGAATCCGGACACCACGAGCTACAACTCGCACTTCTTCGTCTACCAGCCGGATCCCCTCTCGAAGCCGTGGGAGGTCTCGACCTACGACCACTCCTACCTCGGTTACGTCTCGATTCACCGGGCGACGCTCTCCTCGGACAACACGGTCTTCGCCCAGCTGACCCTCGACGTCGGGCCTGAGAAGGTCGCAGCGATGGCGCACCTGCTCGGAGTGCGCTCCAACCTGAAGACGAAGGAGGGCGTCTACGTCCCCTCGCTCGGACTGGGCTCGGCCGGCATCTCGCCGCTGGACATGGCCTCGGCCTACGGGACGCTGGCCGCGGGCGGGATCTACTCGGAGCCGATGGCGATCCGCAAGGTCGTCCTCCCGGACGGGACCGTGGACACGGATGCCGGCTGGGGCAAGCCCCAGCGCCGGCGGGTGATCCCCGACTGGGTCGCTGCCGAGGTGACGAAGATCCTCGAGGACAACATCGACGAGGGCACCGGAACCGGCGCCGGCATCTTCTTCGACCGACCGGCGGCCGGGAAGACCGGTACGACTGACGATCACACCGACGCCTGGTTCTGCGGCTACACACCGACGCTCTCGACGACGGTCTGGGTCGGCTACCCGCGCGGTCTCGTGCCGATGGAGAACGTCCATGGGATCTCCGTCGCCGGCGGCACCTTCCCGGCGACGATCTGGAACCTCTTCATGCGCGCGTCGATCGGGAGGACGGAGCCCGTCGACTTCCCGGAGCCGCGGTCGGAGCCGGAGTGGCATTCGTTCGAGCGGGGCCAGTACGCGAACGAATACGACGACTACACGCCGCAGTACTACGACCCGCAGTCGCCCGGCGACGAGTAGGCGCCCTGAGCTTCGCGTAGCCGTCCGCGCGGCGCTCCTGTTCGCGCCGGTGTACCTGGTCGCCGCAATCGTCCCGCCGGGCGGGCTCTTCCGCGACCGCGAGTACCGCGACGTCGGGCTCTACGGCGACTACGCCCGGGCGCTCCTCGACGGGCGAGTGCCCTACCGGGACTTCTTCGTCGAGTATCCGCCCGGCGCCTTCGCCGTCTTCACGCCGCCGGCGCTCCTGCCCGAGGACGCGTATCGCCACGCGTTCAAGGTCCTGATGGCGCTGTTGGTCGTGGCGATGCTGATGGTCGCCGCGCTGATCCTCGTCCGGCTAGACGTGGGGCCTCGGCGGCTCTACGGGACGCTGGCCGTGCTCGCGCTCTCGCCGCTCGCGCTCGGCCCCGTCTCGCTGAACACGTACGACATCTGGCCGGCGTTGCTCGTCGCCGCGGCCGTGTGCGCGCTGCTCTACGCGCGCTCGACGCTGGGTTTCGCGCTTCTCGGCCTCGCCGTGACGGCGAAGCTCTACCCCGTCGCGCTGCTCCCGCTCTTCTGCCTCGCGGCGAGGCCACGGCTCGCGCGTCCGCTCGCCGCGTTCGGCGCCGTGGTCGCGGTGGCGTTCTTGCCGTTCGCGGTCGTTGGCTGGGACGGCCTGTGGGAGAGTCTCGACGCGCAGGCGGGCCGTGCGCTCCAGCTGGAAAGCCTCGGCGGTGCGATCCTGGCGGCGGCCGACCGGCTCGGCGTCTACGACGCCACCGTCGTCAGCGGCTCGACCGCCGCGCTCTCGCGCGACCTCGAGGGAGCGCTCCCGGATGCGTTCGCGGTGGTGTCGACCCTCCTGCAGGTGGCGGCGATCCTGCTTGCCGCCTTGCTCTACATCCGCCGGGGAGCGAGCGCTGAGCGGCTGGTCGTGGCGAGCGCCGCCACGCTCGCCGGCTTCGTGGCCTTCTCGCGGTTCATCTCGCCGCAATACCTCGTGTGGCTGCTTCCGCTCGTCCCGCTCGCCGGATTGGGCGCGGCGGTTCTCCTCGGCGCGGCGATGGTCGTCGGGCGCGTCTGGTTCTTCCACTACCGCGGCGTCTTCGCGCTGGAGGGGATCGTCTGGCTCGTCGTCCTCCGCGACGCGCTGCTCGTCGCGCTCTACGGGCTCCTCCTGTGGAGGACGACGATGCCATCCTCGTCCAGCACCCTCGTCCACTCGTCGCTCAGCAGCAGCCGAGCGAGCGGGACTGCGGCCGTCGAAGGCGAGGAGCGCCGGTCGAGGTAGGACGCGCGGCGCAGATCGACGGCGACCCACTCCGCCTCGCGGACGGCCGGGAAGCTGAAGACGCGCCGCCGGGCCGAGAGGTGCGCGCCGAGGCCGTTCGTGCTGCTGACGGCGACGCGCGACGGGATGAGCTCGACGGCGCGCGCGGCAACGCGGTCGTGGGCCGACATACGGTCGGGGGCGAGCTCGCCTGCCCAGAGGGGGCCGAGCAGGATCGCCCCGAGTACCACCGAGACGAGCGGCAGCGGCGTCAGCCGAGGGAAGCGAGCGACGCCGAAAACGGTGCCGGCGACGAGGAACGGAATGATCGGCGCGGTGTAGTGGAACTCGATCGACGTCTGGGTGGAGACGTCGGAGAGGAGGTTGGCGCCGAGTTCGGGAAGCGCGGCGACGAGGATCAGCGGCGCAGCCAGGAACATCCCGGCGAGCGGCAGCCCGAGCTGGAGGATGTACGCAAGGTCGCGTCCCTCGGTCACCGCCTGGATCAGGGTCAGCGGGTCGGTGAGCGTCGTCCGGACGATTCCAGCGAGCGAGCCGCCGACGGCGTCGTAGCGCTCGTAGAACTCCGGCGCCTCGCCGCCGCGGAAGTGCGGCATCACGACCGCGAGGGAGAACGCGGTCAGCGCCAGTCCACCGGCTGCGAGGGCGGCGCCCACGGCGGTGCGGCGGTGCGAGATCGCGTACCACACGCCGATGCCGGCGATGACGAGCGGGACCTCCTCCTTCGTCAGCGCGGCGACGCCGAGGAACGCCAGCGCCGCCGGCACGCGGTCCTCGTCGAGATACCAGACGCCGTAGAGGAGCAGCGGACACGCCAGCGCAAGGGGGTGGAACTCGTCGAGCGCGAGCCACTGCACCGGCGGGTAGACGAGGTACGCGAGCCCGAAGAGCGCGGCCATCCGCTCGGATGCGAGATGCTTTCGGGCCAGCCAGTACACCGGCAGTGCCCCAAGAGCGAGCACGACCGCCTGGACGACCAGCAGCATCGTCGGGCTCGGCCACACCCACCAGAGCGGCGCGAACCCAGCGAGCAGGGGATCGACGTGCGCGCCCAGCCGGTTGATCTGGTTGCCGCCGAGGTCGGTGATCTCGAGCGGGTGGCCGTGCGCCGTCGACCAGACGGCCTGCACCATGTTCCCGAGATCGAAACGGCCCGTCTCGAACGCACGGTGCTCAAGCGCCGCGAGCGTCCCGAAGCCGAGCGCATACGCGATCATCCCGGCCCAGACGGTCTTCAAGCGACGGCCTCGATCAGCTCCCGCCACCGTCTCCCGAGGACCTCTTCGCTCGCGCGGCGCTGAAATGCGAGGAGGCCGCCCGCCGCGATACGGCCAGCGAGCGCCGTGTCAGTGATGAGTCGGCGCAGCGCGTCGGCGAGTGCTTCGGCGTCGCCCGGTGGGACGAGCAGGGCGCTTTCCCCGTCGGCGAGCAGCTCCCGCGCGGCAGGCGTGTCCGCCGTGACGAGCGGGACGCCGCAGGCGAGCGCCTGGAACGCCTTGTTCGGGATCACGCGCTTTGCCTTGTCGGAGGTGCCGAAGACGCCGAGCGCGCAGCCGGCGCGATGGAGCTCCGTGGCCAGGTGCTCGTACGGCACCCAAGGGATCCACTCGACGTTCGAGGGCCGGCTCTCGAGCAGCGACTCGAGCTGTCCGCTGCCGATGAGGCGGAGCTCAACCTCGGGTGCGAGCCGCGTCGCCTCCAGGATCGTCTTGAGCCCATGGAGCGGGATGAGCTTCCCGACGAAGAGAGCCTTCCGAGGCTGCTCGGGCGCCCAGCTCGGCTGAAACAGCCGTGCTTCGGCGCCGACGAAGCAGACGGCAACCCGCTCGCGCGGTAGCCCCGCCAGGTCGGCCAGGAACTCGGCATTCGCCTGTGTGTCGGCGACGAGGAGATCGGCGCTGCGCAGCGCCCGCCGGTCGATCGCTGCGAGCAGGCGGGCGGGGAGCGACCCGGCGCGGAAGCGACCGCGATCGGAGACGAAGGTGTCCGAGAGCGAGACGAGGGGGTTGAACACGATCGGCCGTCCGCGGGCGAAGCGGCGCGCTCCAGGCAGGTCGAGGTGGCCCGGATAGCCGACGATCACGGCGTCGGCCTCGGTCTGCGAAGCGCGCAGCAGCCGTGCCTCGGCGAGCGCAAGGCGGGGCAGCACTCGGGGTCCGATCCCCCACTTCTGCTCGCGGCCCTCCCAAACCGGCTGGTGCCGCTCGACCACGTCGACGCCCGCCCCGCGCAGGCACGAGATCACCTGCGCGTTGCGCGGGTAGCCGCGTTCGTACGTGCCGAAGTAGACGACCCGCACGCGCTAACGCGAGGCGGGCGCGTGAGCCCGTGGCGCAAGCACTTCCTCGACGTGCAGATCGTCGGCGAGGCCCGTCCGCTCCTCATGGTGGCTCGTGACCAGTTCGCTCAGCAGGCCGAGCGAGAAGAACTGGAGTCCGACGACGACGAGCAGAACGCCGAGCGTGAGCAAGGGCCGGTGGCCGATCGCCTCGCCGCTGAGCTTGAGGACCGTGAGGTAGACGAGCAGCACGGTCCCGATCGCGCTCAACGAAAGCCCGAGGCCGCCGAAGAGGTGCAAGGGCCGGTGGCGGTAGCGCCCCATGAACCACACCGTCAGGAAGTCGAGGAAGCCGCGGAGGTATCGCTCCACGCCGTAGCGTGACCTGCCGTGCTCCCGCGGCCGGTGGTTGACCGGCAGCTCGGCGACGCGGTAGCCGCGGTCGTGAGCCAGCACCGGGAGGAAGCGGTGGAGCTCGCCGTAGATCCGGAGGTTGCGGACGACGTCGGCGCGGTACGCCTTCAGGCCGCAGTTCAGGTCGTGGAGCCGCAGCCCGGAGACGCGGCCGACGACGGCGTTGAAGATGCGCGACGGGATGCGCCGCGAGAGCGGATCTCGCCGCTGCGCCTTCCACCCGGAGACGAGGTCGAAGCCCTCGTCGAGCTTCGCGAGCAGGCGCGGAATCTCGAGCGGGTCGTCCTGAAGGTCGGCATCGATCGTGACGACCACTTCGCCGGCCGCGTGCCTGAAGCCTGCGGCCAGCGCCGCGGCCTTCCCGAAGTTGCGGCGCAGGCGGACGACCTTGACGTTGTCGGCGGAGTCGTGCAAGCGGGTGAGGACGGCGAACGAGGAGTCGGTCGAGCCGTCGTCGACGAAGATCGCCTCCCACGGGCGCCCGAGCGGGTCGAGGACGGCGCGGAGCTCCTCGTAGAGCGGCTCGATGCTCCGCTCCTCGTCGTGGACGGGAACGACGACGGAGATCACGGCAGTAGCTTATTCACGCCATGGCGGAGCTCCTTTCACTCGAGGAAGCTCAGCGCCGCATCCTCGAGCACGTCGAGCCGCTGACGAGCGAGAGGGTGTGGCTGGAGGAGGCGGCCGGACGCGTGCTCGCCGAGGCCGCGCTGTCGCGGACGGACCTGCCGCCGTTCGATGCGTCGGCCATGGACGGCTTCGCTGTCCGCTCGGTCGATACACCCGGACGGCTGCCGGTCGTTGCGCGCATCGCTGCCGGCGCGCCGGCGCCTCGGGAGCTCCGTTCCGGCGAGGCGATGGGGATCGCGACCGGCGGGGTGGTCCCCGGAGGAGCCGATGCCGTCATGCCGATCGAGTATGTTGTCGAACTTGACAACGACATCGAGATTGCCGAGCGGGTCGAGCCGGGCGCCAACGTACGTCCACGGGGCGGCGACCTGCGCGCGGGTGACGTGGTCGTATCCGCAGGCGCGCGCCTCGGCGCAGCCCAGATCGGCGCGCTCGCCGCCGCCGGGGTACCCGACATCACCAGCGCCAGGCGGCCGCGCGCCGTCGTGGTCGCGACCGGCAGTGAGCTCCGTCGTCCAGGCGAGCCGCTCGAGCCCGGGCAGATCTACGAGGCGAACGGCGTCCTCCTGAGCACGCAGCTGGCCTCCGCGGGAGCCGAGGTCCGCCAGCTCGAATCGGTCGCGGACGACGAGCGAGCGCATCGAGCGGCGCTCGAGGCCGGGCTGGAGGCCGACGTGCTCGTCACGTCCGGCGGGGTCTCGGTCGGCCCGCACGACCTCGTGCGCTCGATCGGTGCGGAGCTCGGGATCGAGGAGGTGCTCTGGGGCGTTGCGGTCAAGCCGGGCAAGCCGCTGTGGTTCGGCGTCCGCGGAGGGACGCTCGTGTTCGGGCTGCCGGGCAACCCCGTTTCGTCGCTCGTGTGCTTCGAGCTGTTCGTCCGGCCGGCGGTGCTCGCGCTCCAGGGCGTCGCGGACCCGCTGCCTCGGTTCGAGCCGGGGGCGCTGGCCGCTGCTGTCCGGCCGAACGCCGCTCGCACCGAGCTCGTGCGCGCGCGCTCCCGGCTCATCGGCGGCGAGGTGGAGCTCGAGGTGCTCCTGGGCCAGGAGTCGCACATGATCGCGCGCACTGCGGGTGCGGACGCGCTCGTCGTCATTCCCGCCGGCAGCGACGAGCTGGACGCGGGATCGCGGGTCAGCTTCCTGCGACTCGCCTGAGCGGCTGCCTCTCTCTGCGCGCGAGGAAGACGAGGAGGAGCCTGCGGATCAGCTCGCGGATCGGGCCGCGCGGGGGACGCTCGCGCGCGCTTGGGTAGGGGGCGTAGCGCCCTGCGCTGATCGCCGTCAGCTGCCCCGCCGCGGCGAGCCATGCTAGGGCGATGAGCACTGCGGGGAGCGGGACGTACCCGAGTGCCACCAACTGCATCACGTACCACGGAGCGTCGGCTCCGAGTCCGAATCGCCAGGCGAACGAGCCCAGCAGGAGGAGCGGACCGGCCAGTCCCAGCGCGAGAACGGCTGCCCGCACCCAGAGGCGGTGGTGGCGGACCTGCGGGAGCCAGAGCCACGCGTGCAGCGAAGGGAGGACGAAGATGAGCGCGAACGGATTCGTCGCGACGGTGAGAAGCGCCAGTACTCCCAGCGCGAGCAGCGCCGCGACCTGGCCCGCGAGCTCCTCTTCGACCGTGACCTCACGACGGGGAAGCAGGCGCTCGCGGACGACGAGCCAGCCGGCCAGCGCGAGGCCGGCGAACACTCCGAGCGCGAGCAGCGGCCGGTCGCCGGCGAAGTCGATGTCGGGCGAGATCGGACGCGCTTCGCCCTCGCCCCAGACACCGAGGAGCGCCAGCACGCCGAAGACGGCGCCGGTCCAGAGCCAGTACGCGAGGCGGCTGCGATAGCTGCGCAGCGCCGGCGCGAGCGGGATCCGCCGCCGCCGGCAGCGCGCGAAGAGGTCGACCGCGGCGAGCAGGAACGGCAGCAGCGCGGCGATCAGGACGAGCTTGATCGCCCAGCCCCGGATGATCCTCGGGCCGAGATAGACGTACGAGGCGCTCGAGCGCGGCAGCGCGACACCCTCGTCGAGCGATCCGAGGATGCCTTCGACGGCGCCACCGGCCTGTCCGATTCGCTCTGGGGTAAGCGTCCCGAGCCCATCCGTGATCGGCCGCGGCGGGCGTTCGCTCGCGCTCGTCACCGTGATCGCCGGCACTGCTCGGCCGACAAAGGGGGCCTGCTCGTAGAGGCTGAACGGAAAGGCCAGGTCGATCAGCTGGCCGAGCGCGCTCGTCCTGCGTGGCTCCGCGCCCGCGCGTTCACGGATTCGGCCGGCAGCCGTCTCCACCAGGGTCGCGTCGGGCGAGCGGGGTCGGTCACCCGCCAGCTCGAGCCGGAGCGAGCGCCTCCCGCCGATCGCCGCGAGATTGACGACCGCCTCCAGGCGGTTTCGGTACGGCGAGCGCTCGAGGAACCGGACGGCGCCGAGCCCTCCGAAAGCGCCGGCATCGGTGGAGAGGAAGACGATCGTACGCGCCGGATTGATCGGCGACGTCGTTCCGCCCGGCGCCGGCTGCCGCCGCACGCCGTACCCGCGCGCGAGCTCGAGCAGGGCTCCCGTACCGGACGCGTTGTCGTTTGCGCCCGCGCTCAGCCCGACGTTGTCCCGGTGCGCCATGACGACGAGCGCGAGGCCCGATCGCCCCGGCGCCACGGCGTAGACGTTCTCCAACGGCAGCGTGCCGCGGCCGGGGATCGAGCCGTCGAAGCGGTCGCGCTGGACGCTGAAGCCATAGGAGCGCAGGCGCTCCGCGACCCAGTCCGCAGCAGCCCGTGCGTCCTCGCTGCCCGGTGGCCGGATCGGAAACTGGAGCGCCAGCTCGCGCGTGGCCTCGACTGCAGCCTGCTGGTCGAAGGTCGGCGGCAGCGACGACGGAGGAAGCTCGTCGGGGCGCGAGACGGTGAATGCGGCGATCAGCAACGGGATCGCGACGAGGAGCGCGGTGCCGCGATACGTCCGTCCGTTCACAGGGCGCTCGAGCGAGCCCGGGCGCGGCCGCCTCGACGCAGGTTGGGGCCGGAGCGCCGCCATCTGGCCGGGCTATAGTAGGGAGGGCCGGTCGGCCTCGCCCAATGCCGGCGGAGAAGCGCCCGTGCCCGAGTCCTCGACCATCCTCCTCGTCGACGACGAGGATTCCATCCAGAAGGTTCTGTCGTACCCGCTCGAGCGCGATGGTTTCCGCGTGCTCGCGGCCCGCGACGGCGAAGAGGCCCTCGCGAAGTTCGCGGCGGAAGCCGTCGATCTCGTCGTGCTCGACCTGATGCTTCCGAAGGTGGACGGTCTGGAGGTCTGCAAGCGGCTGCGCGCCAGGAGCACGGTGCCGATCATCATGCTTACCGCCCGGGACGACGAGCTGGACAAGGTGCTCGGCCTGGAGCTCGGCGCCGACGACTACATCACGAAGCCGTTCTCGATCCGTGAGTTTCGCAGTCGCGTCCGGGCGCTCCTGCGACGCGCGTCGCTGCCGTCGCAGCTCGACCAGCGCCGCGCGGAGGCGATCGAGGTCGACGGGGTTCGCATCGACCCGGCGCGCCGGACGGTCGAGGCGCAGGGCCGCCCGATCCAGCTCACGTACGTGGAATTCGAGCTCCTGCGCACGCTCGCCGCCAATCCGGGCCAGGTCTTCAGCCGTCGCCGGCTGCTCGAGTCGCTCTGGGGCGACTCGGCCTACCGCGAGCCGCGGACGATCGACGTGCACGTGCGTCACCTGCGCGAGAAGCTCGAGCGGGATCCGAGTCAGCCGGAGTTCATCCTCACCGTCCGCGGCGCGGGCTACCGCTTTCGCGACGAGTGAAGCCGAATCGTTACTCAGTCCGCGTCAAGCTGACCCTCGCGCTCGTGGGCCTCGTCGCGGGCGCGCTGGCGGTGGTGTACGTCGCGGTCGTCCCGTCGCTGAAGGACAGGCTCATCGACAGCCGCCTCGACCAGCTCGAGCAGACGGTGCCGCCGGTGATCACGAGCATCCTCGGCGCCGAGGGCCCCTTCGCGCTTGATCTGATCCTCTCCAGCGAGGCGCAGGACCGCGGCGTTCGGCTCGCCGTCTACGAGTACCTCAAGCAGAAGCCGGTCCGCCTGGGAGTCACCGGAGACTCGCGGCAGCTCGGGGAGGCACTCGGAGTCGACTCGGTTGCGCAACGTGCCGCCGAGCGCCGCGAGCCGCAACGTGGTCTCGTCCAGCGCGGCACCCAGCAGTTCGCCGAGGTCGCCGTCCCGTTCGGGGATCCGCCACGGATCCTGCTCGTCGCCGCCCCAACCGAAGACACCCTCGACACCGTCGGTCTCGTCGAGCGCCGGCTGCTCCTCGCGGGCGTGATCGCGCTTGCGGCGGCCGCCCTCGTAGGTTTCGCGCTCGCGCGGATCTTCGCGCGAAGGATTCGGCGGCTCGAGCGGGCCGCAGACCGCATCGCCGGTGGGCAGTTCGACGAGCCGGTGATCGATCCGGCTGCGGACGAGCTCGGAGAGCTTGCGACCGCCTTCGACGACATGCGCAAGCGGCTCGCGGCCCTGGAGCGTGCCCGCCGGGAGTTCATCGCCAACGCGTCGCACGAGCTCCGCACGCCGATCTTCGCACTTGGAGGGCACATCGAGCTGCTCACCGACGAGGAGGTCGACGAGCAGACGCGCCGCGAGTTCCTCGAGGAGATGCGGCTCCAGGTGGAGCGGCTGACGAAGCTCGCGACCGACCTGCTCGACCTCTCCCGTCTCGATGCGGGCCGCCTCCGGATCGAGCTCGCCTCCGTCGAGCTGGCGGAGGTCGCCACGTCGCTCGTCCGCGAGTTCAGCGGCGTCGGGCGCGGCAGCGACCACACGTTGGTGATCGACGGCTCGAGCGAGGCGGTCGCGCGGGCGGACGAGGAGCGCGTCCACCAGATCGGGCGCATTCTGCTCGAGAACGCGATCGTTCACACGCCTCCAGGCACCGAGGTGCGCATCGCGGTGGGGAGCGACGCTACGACAGCGGCTTTGCGGATCGAGGACAACGGCCGCGGGATCCGGCCGGAAGACCGGGACCACGTGTTCGACCGCTTCTTCCGCTCGGAAGGGACGGCCAAGGCGGGGAGCGGTCTCGGCCTCGCGATCGCGCAAGAGCTCGCCGGGCTCATGGGCGGCGAGATCGAGCTCGAGTCGAGGCCCGGGCGGACGGTGTTCACGCTGCGTCTCCCGCGGGTCCAGGTGCCTGCGGACGAGCGCGAGCCTGCGCTCGCCCGGTAGGTCGGCCTTTTCCCGTGAAAACGCGCTGTCCTGGAGGGACAGCTGGCTACAGTGAGTCCACGTGCGCCCGGGAGCTGTCGCAGCCGTCGCCCTCGCCGCAGCTCTCGTAGGCGGCCTCGTCTCCCTGCTCATCGGGGATCGCACCGGACTGGTGGACGGCGCGACGCAGACGGTCGTCGTCTCGGGCGATGGAGCGTTCTCGATCGACCGTCGCGTGCCGGACAGCGATGCAAGGCCATTGGTCGGGAACGGCTTTCACCCGGCGGCCATCTACCGCTCGCGCAGCGCCGGAGTCCTCACGGTCTACTCGTACTTCGACCAGCGCCCGCCGTCCGAGCACGCGGCGCAAGGCTCCGGGTTCGTCGTCTCCAAGCGGGGCGAGATCCTGACGAGCGCCCACGTGGTCACGACGGCCGGCAGCGGTGACGACGATCCCGAGGGGGCAACGCGCGTCTTTGTCGCTTTCTCCGACGGAGATCGCGTCCCGGCGAAGCTCGTCGGCTGGGACCTCTACGACGACGTGGCCGTGCTCCGAGTGGATCCGCGCGCGCATGCGATCGAGCCCGTGCCGCTCGGCGACTCCTCGCGGGCGCTCGTCGGGGAGCCTGTCGCGGCGATGGGGAGCCCGTTCGGCAACGAGAACTCGCTCGCAGTCGGGATCGTGTCGGCGACCCATCGTTCGATCGAGTCGCTGACCTCGCAGTACACCGTCGCCGACGCGATCCAGACGGACGCGCCGATCACGCACGGCAACTCCGGCGGGCCTCTGTTCGATGCAAGGGGGCGTGTGATCGGCATCAACGCCCAGATCCGCAGCGACTCCGGCCAGGCCGAGGGCGTCGGCTTCGCGATCCCCATCAACGCGGGCAAGCGCACGCTGCAGCAGCTCGTCAGGAACGGGCGCGTCCGGTACGCCTACGTCGGCGTCAACGCCGAGGACCTCACACCGACGATTGCGCGCCGTTTCGACTACTCGGTGGAACGGGGCGCGGTGGTCGCGTGCGTCGTGCCCAAGAGCCCGGGCGCCGACGCCGGCCTGCGTGGCGGCAGCGAGAAGCAGGAGCTGAACGGCTTCGAGTTCCGCTATGGAGGAGACGTCGTTGTCCAGATCGGCAACACAAAGCTCCAGGACGCCGACGACCTCGTGCGCGTCGTCAGCGAGTCGCTGTTCCCGGGCCAGGTCGTCGACTTCACCATCGTGCGGGGTGGCAGGCGCCTCGTCCTTCCCGTCCGACTCGGCGAGCGTCCGAAGCAGCCGACGCCGCAGTGCTAGCTGCGACGGCGCGTTTAGCCGCTTGCGCCCGAGGAGATAGTCGAAGGGGACGGAATCCGAGACGGCGTTCCGGTTGAATTCTCCCGGAATGTTGCGAAAGCGAGCGCCGATGCCCCCCAGCTCAGCGAGCCCGACCTCGAACGGCGACTCCCGGACAGTCCGGCTGACCATCCCGGCGAAGGCGGAATACATCACGCTCGTGCGCCTCGCGCTCAGCGGCCTGTCACAGCTTCGCCCGCTGTCCGACGAGACCCTCGGTGACCTCAAGCTCGCCGTCACGGAGGCCTGTTCCAACTCCGTCCGCCACGCGTATCGCGATGGCCGCGAAGGCGAGGTGCAGGTGATCTACGAGCTCCATCGCGATCGGCTCGTCGTCGAGGTCTGCGACGACGGACAGGGCTTTGCGCGGGACGACGACGCCTCCGTACCGGCCGGCTCGTTGACCGAAGGTGGACTCGGCATCGCGATCATTCGGGAGCTCGCTGACGAGCTCGAGCTGGGTCCTCGAGCGAGCGGGAAGGGATCTCGCCTCCGCTTCGTAAAGTTCATCCAAGAGTAGGACAAGACCCGCTGTATCCTCGCCCGCGCGGCGCCTTCGGAACCCCTGATGCTGCATCCCGTCAACGTCGGACAGAAGTCGCTCAGCGACTACGCCACCATTCTCGGCCGGGGGCTCGTCGCCGAGATCCAGCGGCTGTTCGAGCCGCTCAAGGGGAAGCGCGTGGTGCACCTCTCCGCGACGGCCTTCGGCGGCGGCGTCGCCGAGATCAACTACACACTCGTGCCGCTGATGCGGAGCGTCGGCCTCGACGCGGAGTGGCGGATCATCCACGGGGAGGACGAGTTCTTCAACGTCACGAAGAAGATCCACAACGGCTTGCAGGGGAGTCCGGTCGGACTGACGTCCGAGGAGGAGGAGATCTTCCACCGCTACAACGCGCTCAACGCCGAGGAGTTCGACGAGCGCGACTACGACTTCGTGCTGATCCACGACCCGCAGCCCGTGGCGATGATCGACCACTATCCGAATCGCGCCGCGCACTGGATCTGGCGCTGCCACATCGACTTGTCGGAGCCGAACCGCGACGTACTCGACGCGCTGCTGCCGTCGCTGGCGCGCTACGACGCCGCGATTTTCCACCGGCCGGAGTACGTACCCGCCACGGACAGCCTTCCCGAGGCGTTCATCTGGCCCCCGGCGATCGATCCGTTGTCGCCGAAGAACATGGCGCTCTCGCCCGAGGATGCCGCCTACATCGTCGACCAGTTCGGGATCGACGTCGAGCGGCCGCTGCTGACGCAGGTCTCACGCTTCGACCCGTGGAAGGACCCGCTCGGCGTGATCGACGCCTTCCGCCTGACACGGCGCGACTACCCCGGGCTCCAGCTCGCGCTTGTGGGCTCGATGGCGCACGACGATCCGGAGGGCTGGGAGTACTACAACCAGACCGTCGAGTACGCCGCCGGCGACCCTGACATCTTCATCCTCTCGAACCTCAACAACATCGGCGCGATCGAGGTGAACGCGTTCCAGGTGCACTCGGCCGCCGTGCTGCAGAAGTCGATTCGGGAAGGCTTCGGATTGACCGTCACCGAGGCCCTGTGGAAGGGGCGGCCGATGGTCGGCGGCCGGGCAGGCGGCATCCCATCTCAGATCCAGGAGGGCGAGACGGGATGGCTCGTCGACTCGGTCGAGGAGTGCGCCGACGCGTGCCGCGAAATCCTCGCCGACCCCGCCGCCGCGGCGATGCGCGGGCGCAAGGGCAAGGAGTACGTTCGAATGAACTTCCTGACGCCTCGCCTGCTGCGGGACTGGCTGGCGCTTTTCAACCTTCTGGTCGGGAACGACATCGGCGAGACCCAGCTCGTCCCCGCTTCCGGTAGCCCCGCCTGAGCGCCTCGTTCCGGCCGAGGAGGCCTGGGGTAGGGTCACGGCCGTGCCGACTCGACGCAAGCTGATCGTCGTCTCGAACCGGCCGCCGGTGGCGTTCGGCCGCGATGACAACGGAAATCGTGTCGCCCGACGCGGGGGCGGCGGGCTCGTGACGGCCCTCCGTAGCCTGGTGGCGCTTCACGACGTCACATGGATCGCGAGCGCGATGAGCGAGGAGGACCGCGTCGTCGCCGAGGACGCCGGCGGGGAGGCGATCGCGGAGACGGCTCAAGACGGCTCGCCGTACCGTCTGCGCCTCCTCGCGCACGACGAAGCGGCGTACGACTGGTTCTACAACGTCGTCTCGAATCCGACGCTCTGGTTTCTCCAGCACTACCTCTGGGACCTCGCGCACGCGCCGAACCTCGATCGCGGGCTTCGTCTCGCCTGGGATGAGGGCTATGTTGCCGTCAACGCGAGCTTCGCCGACGCTGTCGTCGCGGAGCTCGAGTCACAGCCGGAGGCGGCGGTCTGCTTCCACGACTACCACCTCTACCTCGCGCCGCGCCTCGTTCGGGCCCGGCGACCCGAGGCCGCGCTCTCGCACTTCGTCCACATTCCCTGGCCCGAGCCCGACTACTGGCGCGTGCTCCCGGAGGCGATCCGCGTCGCGCTGCACGACGGGCTGCTCGCCAACGACGTGGTCGGCTTTCATACCGACCGCTGGCGCCGTAACTTCCTGCGCTCGAGCGCCGACATCGTCGGAGCGGAATGCAACTTCGACGACGGGACCGCCGATTACGACGGCCGCCGTGCATTCGCGACCTCGCATCCGCTCTCGGTCGATCCGTCGGAGTTCGACAAGCTCGCCTCGAGCCGCGAGGTGCTCGAGCTGGAGCGGCAGCTCGAGGCACGCCGACCCGAGCAGCTCGTGCTCCGCGTCGACCGAACCGACCCGTCCAAGAACGTGGTTCGCGGCTTTCGCGCCTTCGAGCGGATGCTCGAGGACCATCCGGAGCTTCACGGCAAGGTCGGGATGCTGGCGCTTCTCGATCCGACGCGGCAGGACATCCCCGAGTACGCGGAATACCTCGGCGCCATCCAGCGCACGGCGCGCTCGGTCAACGACCACTTCCAGACCGAGAGCTGGACGCCGATCGAGCTGAGGATCGAGGACAACTTCCTGGAGTCCGTGGCCGCCTACAAGCAGTACGACGTGCTGCTCGTCAACGCCATCTTCGACGGCCTGAACCTCGTCGCGAAGGAGGCGCCGCTGATCAACGAGCGCGATGGGTTGCTCGTCCTGTCCGAGAACGCCGGCGCCCACGAAGAGCTCGCCGAGTGGGCGCTGACCGTGAACCCCTTCGATGTCGCGGGGCAGGCGGAGGCGCTCCGGAACGCGCTCGAGATGCCGCCAGCTGAGCGGCGCGAGCGCCTCGAAGGCCTGCGCGCCCACATTCGCGAGCACGACCTGGCGGAGTGGGTCGAAGCCCAGCTGCTCGACCTGGATCGCGTCCGCTCGTCGCACGCGCGTGCTCGCTCTTGAACGAGTTCTCGCACCTGGACGCCGGAGGCGGCGTGCGAATGGTCGATATCGGCGACAAGCCGCGCTCACGGCGGCGAGCGCGCGCCCGCGCGCGCGTAGCGATGGCGCCCGAGACCGCAGCTCGGCTCGGCGAACTGCCGAAGGGCGACGCGCTCACGACCGCTCAGCTCGCCGGCGTGATGGCGGCGAAGCGGACCGCTGACCTCATCCCCCTCTGTCACCCGCTCCCGCTGACGTCGATCGATGTTCAGGTTGCCATGGTAGAAAACGGAGCGGAGGTCACGTCCACGGTCGAGACGACGGCCCAGACCGGCGTCGAGATGGAGGCGCTCGTCGCTGCGAGCGTCGCAGCGCTCACGATCTACGACATGGCGAAGGCGGTCGACCAGGGGATGTCCGTGTCGGAGGTCAGGCTGCTCGACAAGATGAAGGAACCGGTCTGAAGGCCGCCGTCGTGACGATCTCCGACGGCGTCGCGCGGGGCGAGCGGGAAGATGAGAGCGGTGCGGTGCTCGCGGAGCTGCTGGCCCGTGAGGAGTACGAGGTCGTACGTCGTGTCGTGCCCGACGAGCGGAGCGAGATTGCCGAGGCGATCGAGGAGCTGACGGACGAGGCGCCGCTCGTGCTGACGACCGGCGGCACGGGAGTCGCGGCGCGGGACGTGACGCCCGAGGCGACGGCCTCGGTGCTCGAGCGGCAGGTGCCGGGGATAGCCGAGGCCCTGCGCGCGGACGCCGCCCGCCGAACGCCACACGGCCTCCTCTCCCGCGGGGTGGCAGGGGTCCGCGGCTCGGCGCTTGTCGTCAACCTCCCCGGCTCGCCGGGCGCGTGTCGCGACGGGTTCGAGGTGCTCCGCGCGGCTCTGCCCCACGCGCTTCGCCTGCTCGCGGGCGAGCGGGGAGGCCACAGGCAGACGTGACCCGCAGCACGCAGGCCGTCGCCTTCCCGGCTGATACCGAGTCGACACGAATCCGCGCGCCACGCGTGCGCCGCCCGCGGATACGATCGCAGTGGGGAGGAGGTCGGGCGTGCCGAGTCAAAGTGACGTAGGAGTCCTGCCGCGATGATTCGCGCCCGCGGAGTCGGTCGCCGCTTCGGTGAGAAGCGCGTCCTCGCAGGCGTCGACGTCGACATCGGTGACGGCGCGTTCCTGCTCGTCACCGGGCCGAACGGCGCCGGGAAGACAACGCTGCTGAGACTGATCGCCCGACTGATCGTTCCGACGACGGGCGAGATCCACGTCGCGGCCGACCGCTCGCGCATCGGCTTCCTCGCCCACGAGCCGCTCGTCTACCGGGAGCTCACGCCACTGGAGAACCTCGAGCTGTACGGACGGCTCTACCGCGTTCGCGAGCGGCGCGAGCGAATCGGGATGCTGCTCGAGCGCTTCGGCCTCTGGGACGCGCGCCACGAACGCACCGATGAACTCTCGCGCGGGATGCTCCAGCGCCTCGCCCTCTGCCGCGCGTTGCTGCACGAACCCGAGCTCTTGCTGCTCGACGAGCCCTTCACGGCGCTCGATGCGACCGGCGCAAAGCTGCTCCTCGACGAGCTCAACCATCAGCAGGGACGGACGATCGTCGTCGCGAGCCACCAGCCGGAGCGCTTCGGAGAGCGTCCGACCGCCCGCCTCTCGCTCGCGCCGACATGACCGCCTACCTCTCCGACGTCGCGGCGCTGACGCGCAAGGACCTCCTGGTCGAGCTCCGCTCTCGCGACACGGTTCCGGCCATGCTCCTCTTCGTCGTCGGCGGCCTCGTGGTCTTCCACTTCGCGCTCGCCGAGGACTCCTCCAGGCTTGCGTCCGCTGGGATGCTCTGGATCGCGCTGCTGTTCACGGCCCTGCTCGCCCTCGTCCGCAGCTTCGTCGCCGAGCGTGACGAGGCGGTGATCGACGGCCTCCTGCTCGCACCATGCGACCGAAGCGCGATCTGGTTGGGAAAGACGCTCAGCGTCGTCGCCTTCCTCGCGCTCGCCGAGCTCGTCGCCCTGCCGGCGTTCGCGCTCTTCTACGAGCCGGTGACCTGGGAGCTCGTCGCCGGTGTGGCGCTCGCGAACATCGGTATCGCGGCGGTCGGGACGCTGCTCGGGGCCATGGCCGCGGCGGCTCGTGCCCGAGAACTCCTCCTGCCGCTCCTGTTCATGCCGCTCGCCATCCCGCTGATCGTGGGCGGCGTCGGCGCGACGCTGGCCGAGGATCCCGGCCGCTACCTCGGGTTCCTGGCTCTGTACGACCTGATCTTTGCGATCCTCTCCTGGGCAAGCTTTGAGTACGTCGTTACGGAATAACGGCGCCGCTCTCCTCTCGCTGCTGGCGGCGGCCCTTCTGGTCGCGGGCTTCGCGCTCGCCTTCTTCTGGGCTCCCGAAGCGCAGGGCGACCCGGCGTTCCGGATCTTCTACCTCCACGTTCCGGTCGCGCTGACGGCGTACGCGGCGTTCGGCTGGGGCGGCTGGAAGGCCCTGCGACTGCTGTGGACGAGGGACGACCGGTACGACCTCGAGAGCTACGTCGCGATTCACATGGGCGTGATCTTCGGCCTCCTCACCCTCGTCACAGGCTCTGTCTGGGCCCGCTACACCTGGGGCGTCTGGTGGACGTGGGACGAGCGTCAGCTCGTGCTCTTCCTCGTCCTCTTCCTGTTCTACTCCGCGTACTTCATGCTGCGCTTCTCCACCCCCGCCGGACCGCGCCGGGCGCGCACGTCCGCCGTCTACGCGCTTTTCGGCGTGGCGCTGATTCCCGTCAGCTTTCTCGCCATCCGATTGGCCGAGCGCTATATCCACCCTGTCGTCCTGACGCGGGACCCGAAAATCGAGAGCGAGATGCTCCTCAGCTTCTTCGTCTGCCTGGGCGGGACGCTCGCCCTCGGCGGCGCGCTGTACCTCGTCGAGCTCGCCGGCAAGCGCGCGGACGCGCGACTTCGGGAGCTCAGGGAGCTGCTCGCGTGAGCACGGGAGAGAAGTACGTCGCCGCCGCCTACCTTGTGCTCTTCGGGACACTGCTCCTCTACATGGCGTTGATCGCCCTGAAGGTTGGCCGCATCCAGCGAGAGCTCGACGAGCTCACGCGCACCGCACGGGAGAGGGCCGGTGGCTGAGCAGCTCGTATGGCCGGTTCTCTTCGCCTACGGCGAGGCTGCGGTTGCGTACGCGGGGAACGCGAGGACACCGGGTGCGTTGGGTCGGTTCGCGACGTGGGGCGTGCGGGTGGGCTGGCTCGCGCAGACCGCGCTCCTCGTCGCGCAAGCTGCGCGTGCGGACGGCTTCCCTTGGAGCACCTGGGCCGGGTCCCTCAACCTGTTCGTCTGGCTCGTCGTCGGCGCCTATCTGATCTGGGGCTGCAGCCCGCGGTTCCGGCTGCTGGGACTCGCGGTGATGCCGATCGCCGCGGCACTCCTCGCCGTGTCGTATGTGGCCGGCGGCACCGAGACGAGTACGACGACCGCGTGGCACGACGTGCTCCTCGTGGGGCACATCGCCTTCGCGCTGGCCGCGCTGGCCGGCTTCACCGTGGCCGCCGGGCTGGCCGCACTCGAGCTCTGGGAAGAGCGCCTCCTCAAACGCCGCCGCGCCGGCATCCTGCAGCTACGCCTGCCGTCCCTCGTCGCGCTCGACCGGCTGACCGTCACCACCGTCGCCGTTTCGCTCGGCGCGCTGACGATCGCTCTGCTGGCCGGAGTGGCGCGGATGCCCGGGCATAGCTTGGACCCGCTGATCGCCGGCGCGGTCGCTGCTTGGCTCCTCTACGCCTCCGTCCTCTATCTCCGGCTCCGTACCGGCCGTCGCGCCCTCGCCGCGCGGCTGGCCCTCACCGGCGTCGGGGTCGTCTTCGTCCTCCAGCTCGGGCTGATGCTCACCCACGTCGCATGAACGTGCTGCTCGTCGGCACGTCGCACCGGCTCGCGCCTGTCGAGGTCCGCGAGCGCGTGGCCGTGGATGCCGATCGCGCCGCGGCGCTCGCCGAGCAGCTCGCGGCCGACGGGGAGGCTGTCTGCCTCTCGACGTGCAACCGGACGGAGCTCTATCTGGCGACAGCTGAGGGCGACGAGGCGGAGCAGCGCGCGACGGGGGCTCTCGCCGACCTCGCGGGAGTCTCGGAGGCGGAGCTCGAGCCGTACCTGTACCGCCTCGAAGGCGAGCCGGCCGTCGTGCACCTCTTCCGCGTCGCCGCCGGCCTCGACTCGCTCGTGCCAGGCGAGGGCGAGATTCTCGGGCAGGTGCGAAGCGCCTACGAGGGAGGCGCCGTCGGTCCGTTGCTCGACCGCCTCTTCCGCGACGCCGTGCATACGGGGAAGAGGGTCCGGACTGAGACGGCGATCGCCGAGAGCCCCGGGACCACGTCGTCCGCGGCCGCGGCGCTCGCGGCTCAGGTCTTCGGCGATCTCAGCGGCTCACGGATCGCCATCGTCGGGGCGGGGAAGATCGGTGCGCTCGCCGCTCGCCGCCTGATCAAGCGCGGCGCGGAGCTGTGCTTCGTCGCCAACAGGAGCGAAGACCGAGGGCAGCACGTTGCGGCGGAGCTCGGAGGAACGTCGGTCCCGCTTGATCGAATCCGTCAGGCCATCGCCGCGGCGGACATCGTCGTTTCGTCCACGAGCGCCGCGAACTACGTCGTCGCGCCGGAGCATGTCAACGAGCGCCGGGGACGCCCGCTGCTCCTGATCGACCTTGCCGTTCCCCGCGACGTCGATCCGGTGATCAACGAGTTGCCGGACTGTTACGTGTACGACATCGACGACCTCGAGGCCGTCGTCCAGGAGACGCTTGCCGGTCGCGAGGCCGAGTTCGCAAAGGCGGAGGCGATCGCCGTCGCCGAGGCATCCCGCTTCCGCGATTGGCTGGCGACGCGCGACGTTGTTCCTGTGATCGCGTCGCTTCGCGAGCGGGCCGAGCAGATCCGGTGTGGCGAGCTGGCGAAGGCGAGCGGGTGGCTCGGTGGGCTTTCGGAGCGCGAGCGGGACGCGGTCGAGTCGTTGACGAGCCAGATCGTCAACAAGGTCCTGCACGAGCCGATCGTGCGTCTGAAGGAGGCGGCTGTCGCCCAGGAGCGACGTGGTCCTGAGAATCGGGTCGAGGGGTAGCCGCCTCGCGCTGACGCAGGCCGAGCTCGCCGTCGAGCAGCTGCGGCAGCCGGGGGTGGAGTTCGCCCTCGTCCCGGTCACCACCGCGGGGGATCGGGACCGGAGCAAGCCGTTCGGCGAGATCGGGAGCCGCGGCGTCTTCGTCAAGGAGCTGGAAGAGGCGCTGCTCGCCGATCGGATCGACGTTGCCGTCCACTCCGCGAAGGACATGACCTCGACGGACACGGAGGGGCTTGCCGTCGGCGCCTACCTGCCGCGGGAGGACCCGCGTGACGCCCTCTGCGGCGCCTCGGAGCTCGGCCCGGGGATGAGAATAGGCACAGCCTCCATCCGCCGCCGTGCGCAGCTGCTCGCGCTCGAGTCGGACCTGCGGATCGAGCCGCTCCGCGGCAACATCGACACCCGGCTGCGCAAGCGCGGCGAGCGCGGCCTCGACGCCGTCGTGCTCGCCGCCTGCGGCCTCGACCGGCTCGGGCTCGGCGGAGAGATCGGTCGCCGCTTCGAGCCGGAGGAGCTGCTTCCGGAGGCCGGCCAGGGCGCACTGGCGTTGCAGGTGAGGGCGGGCGAAGAGGAGCGGGTGGCGTACGCCGACGACGCCGAAACACGTCGACGCGTCGAAGCGGAGCGAGCCTGCGTCGCGGTCATCGGCGGCGGCTGCCTCGCGCCGGTTGCGGCGCACCACGACGGGGCGACGTTGACCGCGCTCGTCGCGGCCGAGGATGGCTCGTGGCTCGAGCGCCGCTCCGGCGACGATCCCGCCGCGCTCGCCGCGGAGCTCCTCGCGCTGGCGCATTGAGGATCCTGCTCACGCGCCCCGCGGGCCGCAACGAGCGGCTGGCCGCGGCGCTGATGGAGCGCGGGCACCAGGTGGCGATCGAGCCGATGATCGCGGTCGAGCCCTTGGGCGACGATCCGATCGACCTCGACCATTACGACTTGCTCGTCGTCACGAGCCCGACAGGCGCGAGCGAGATCAGGCGCCGTGCGCGCGGTCGGCCGAAACGGGTCGCGGCGATCGGCCAGGCGACGGCTGATGCCCTCGGCGGCGCCGATTTGATCCCCGCTGTCTCGACTCAGGAAGGGCTGCTGGCGGAGGTGCCCCGCCCGGCCGGCCGTGTGCTCTTCGCCGGAGCCGAGGGCGCGCGGCAGCTGCTCGTCGACGAGCTCCATGCGGACTTTCTCCCTCTCTACCGCACCCGCGAGCTGCGTCCGGAGCGTGTGCCCGAAGCCGACGTCGTCGTGCTCGCCTCGCCGTCGGCCGCGCGCGCCTTTGCGGCCGTCGGGCGTGACGTACCGGCGGTGTCCATCGGCCCCGAGACGACGAGGGCGGCGGAGGGCGCCGGAATCCGCGTTGTCCGCGAGGCTTCCACCCACGACGTCGACGGTCTGCTCGACGCGTTAGCGTCCGGCGGATGGTGATCACCTTCCTCTCGGACTTCGGCCTCGGCGACGACTTCGTCGGGACATGCCACGGCGTGATCAAGCGCATCGCGCCGAACGCGGACATCATCGACATCACGCACGGGATCGAGCCGCAGAGCATCCTGCAGGGCGCTCTCGTGCTCGCGAATACGCTGCCGTACATGCCGCAGGGCGTCCACATGGCCGTCGTCGACCCGGAAGTCGGCACACCCCGTCGCGCCCTGGCCCTGCGTACCGGCGACGGCCGCGTGCTGGTCGGGCCCGACAACGGCCTGCTGATCCCCGCAGCCGAAGGGCTCGGCGGCGTCGGGTCGGCCTACGAGATCACCAACCGTCGCTACGCGCTCGACCCGGTGTCGCCGACCTTCCACGGACGCGATGTCTTCTCGCCGGCGGCGGCGCACCTCTCGCTGGGGGTGGAACCGTCGGAGCTTGGTGGCGCCCTCGCGATCGGCGAGCTCGTCCGGCCGGAGCTGCCGCAGCCCGAGATCGGCGAGCGGCGTGTGCGCGCGAAGTGCCTCTACGTCGACCGGTTCGGAAACATTCAGCTGAACCTCCATGCGACGCAGGTCCAGCCGCTGGGGATCGTGCCCGGGCAGCAGGTGGAGGTCGAGCTGGCCATGGACCGGTTCTACGCACTCGCGGCACGGACGTTCGCCGATGCGCGAGCCGGGGACATCATCCTCTACGAGGACGCCTACCGGAACATCGCGCTCGCGATCTCGCGCGGCAACGCGGCGGAGACCTTTGGCGTCCGCCCGGGCATGGACGTCCGGCTGCGGGTCGCCTAGGCATGACCATCGGGCAACGCCTGATCCGCCTGATCACGAACCTCGTCGTCCGCTGGCCGCGGCTCTGGCCGCTGATGAGGCCGATCGTGCGCCGCGTGTTCGACCGGATCGCGCCGGCCTGGGAGGCGATCCGGATGGAGGACACGTTCGCGCCCTTCGAGGCGGCACTCGACCACGTCGGCGCTCCGGTCCGGCGCGCGCTCGACGTCGGGACCGGCACGGGCGCCGGGGCCCGGGTGCTGCGTCAGCGCTACCCCGAGGCCGAGGTCGTCGGCGCCGACGTCTCTCCGGCGATGCTCGCCGAGGCCCGCAAACACGCGCCGGACATCGAGTTCGTGGAGGCGGACGCGGCGCGGCTTCCATTCGACGACGAGTCCTTCGACCTCGTCACGCACGCGAACATGATCCCCTTCGTCGCCGAGGCGTCGCGCGTCTTGCGTCCCGGCGGCTGGACGCTCTTCGCGTTCTCCGCGGGCCCGGACACGCCGATTTGGGTCGAGCCCGCCATCCTGCGGCGCGAGCTCGGGCGGCGGGGTTTGACGGACTTTGCGGAAATCACAACGAGCCGCGGAAAAGCGGTAGTTGCCCGCAAGCCGGAAGCGGATTAATCTCCGAGCCAACAGAGGCGTTCGCGACGCGGTAGCACCGGTCCGGACGTCTCTTTTTTCGCGAGCGCCTGGCTACACTGACCGCTCCGGGCGAGGTAGCTCAGTTGGTAGAGCACACGGCTGAAAACCGTGGTGTCGCCGGTTCGATTCCGGCCCTCGCCATCTCATCTCGCTTACGCTTACGCGCGTCGGCATGAACCGCGTGAAGGAGATCCTCGACGACAAGGGTGGCGACGTCCTCCAGATCGAGGGCGACGCGTCGGTGCTCGATGCGGTGAAGCAGATGGTCGACGCCGGTGTCGGCTCCCTGCTGGTGACCGACACGGGCACGATCGCCGGGATCTTCACCGAGCGCGACTACCTCCGGCGGATGACGCTCGAGGAGCGCGACGCGAAGACGACACCGGTGCGCGAAGTGATGTCCGCGCCCCTGATTGTCGTCACGCCTCAGACGGAGATCGACGAGTGCATGGCGTTGATGACGGATCGCCGCATCCGGCACCTTCCCGTGGTCGAAGAGGGCAGCGTCGTCGGCGTGGTCTCGATCGGCGACGTCGTGAAGTTCAAGTCGAAGCAGCAGAGCTTCGAGATCCAGTACCTGACGGACTACATCACCGCGCGCTGACGCTCGCGCGCAGCGAGGATCTCGTCCGTCAGGGCGTCGACGAGGTTGCTGTGCTTGAGGACTACGGCGTCCGCGCCGGCCTCGGCGACGGCGCGATGAAGCTCGGGCGTACGATCCCCCGTCATCGCGATCAGCGACAGGCCCGGGTGGTCCTGACGCATGCGTGCGACTGCGGTCACGCCGTCGAGTCGCGGCATGTGCAGGTCGATCACGACGGCCTCCGGGTCGAGCTCCTCGACGAGCTCGATTGCCTCGAGCCCGTCGCCTGCCACACCGACCACCGACAGGCGCGGCTCCTCGTCCACCATCTTCCTCAGGGAGTCGACGAAGAACCCGTCGTCGTCTGCCAGGAGGACCTTGATGCGCCGTTCAGCCGGCGATCTCCGCAGTTCGGTCACCCGCCGCGACACTAACGCATCAGCTAGAGAATGGAACCCACGTGTTCGCGGTCCTCTACGACATTCACGGAAATACCGCAGCCCTCGACGAGGTGCTCCGCGAGGCGGACGATCTAGGCGCTGATCAATATCTGCTCGGCGGCGACTACGGGACGCCGAGTCCGGCGCCGCTCGAGGTTCTCGAGCGGCTGCGGGCATTGCCGAGCGCCACGTGGATCCGGGGTAACGGCGAACGGTGGCTCCGCGAGCCCCCTGACCGGGTCGAAGTGCGGGAGGCCTACGAAACCTTCCAGGGCACGATCCCCGAGGAGGAAGTCGAATGGCTCTACCACCTGCCGCCCCGTGCTGACCTTGACGGGATCCTCTACGTCCACGGCTGCCCGATCGCAGATGACGAGAGCTTTCCGCCGCAGCCGAGCGCCGAGGACGAACGCCTGCTCGGTGACGAACACGACCGCACGATCGTGTTCGGTCACAGCCACCAGCAGTTCCGACGGGAAGGCCCACGGAACACGGACCTCGTGAATCCTGGCAGCGTCGGCATGCCGCTCGACGGCGACGTCCGCGCAGCATGGGCGACGTGGGACGGCGACTTCACTTTCCGCCGGACCGAGTTCGACGTGGAGCGGGCCGCAGCCGCCTACCGCGCGCTCGGCGGCGAGTTCGGCGAGACGGCGGCGAGCCGGATACTCAAGGGTTCCGACTAGCCGAGCGACGTATCCAGCGACAGCTCGACGTTCCCTTCCAGGGCCTTCGAGACCGGGCAGTTGTCCTTGGCGTTCTGGGCTGCCTCGCGGAACGCGTCTTCGTCGAGGCCGTCGACCTCGCCGTGGATCCTCAGGCGCATGCTCGTCAGACGGAAGCCGTCGTCGGTCTGGTCGAAGCTCGCGGTCGCCTCGCTCTCGATTCGCGACGCCGGCGTCCCCGCCTGCGCGAGCTCGTGCGCAAGCGCCATCGAGACGCAGCCCGCGTGGGCTGCCGCGATCAACTCCTCCGGGCTCGTGTTCTCGTCGGCCTGCTCAGCTCGCGAGCTCCACTTCACCGTCGCGTCCTGCACGACGCCACTTTCAGTTGAGACCTGCCCCGAGCCACCCATCAGGTCGCCTTCCCACGTCGCCTTCGCCGTCCGCTCAACCGCCATCGTCGTCCCCCTCTTCCTCGCCGGAACCGGACGGGCGATAGTACCGCCGCCCCTTCAACTCGTCGGGCAAGTTGTCGACCTCGAATCCGCGCGCGTCGGAGTGGGGGTAGATGTAGCCCTGGCCGCGCCCGAGCTTCTTCGCGCCGTAGTAATGCGTGTCGCGCAGCGCGTCCGGAGGGCGGAGATGCCCGTACTCGCGGACATCCTTCTGCGCTTCCCGCAGCGCCGCGATCACGGCGTTCGACTTCGGCGCACGTGCAAGGTAGATCGCGGCCTGCGCGAGGTTGAGCTGCGCTTCCGGTAGCCCTACGTGCTCGACGGCATGCGCGGCGGCCACGGCGACCTGCAGCGCCCTCGGATCGGCGTTGCCGATGTCCTCGGACGCGAGCACGATCATCCGCCGCGCGATGTAGCGAGCATCCTCGCCACCCTCCAGCATCGCCGCGAGGTAGTAGAGGGAGGCGTCGGGATCGGAACCGCGCATCGACTTGATGAACGCGGAGATGAAGTCGTAGTGGGCGTCGCCGCCCTTGTCGTACACGAGGGGCCGCTTGCGCGCGGCGTCCTCGACCTGCTCCTCGGTGATCGCGCCGCCCTCGGCGCGCGCCGTCTGCGCGGCGAGCTCGAGGATGTTGAGCGCGTTCCGGGCGTCTCCACCGGCGCGACGTGCGATCAACTCGACGATCTCATCCGACGCCTCGGCTTCGAGCTCGGCGACTCCACGGCCCGCGACGACCAGGAGCTCGTCCTCCGACAGAGGCTCGAGCTCGTAGATCTGCGTCCGGGAGAGGAGGGCCGAGTTCACCTCGAAGTAGGGGTTCTCCGTGGTCGCGCCGATCAGCGTGACGATCCCCTCCTCGACCGCAGGCAGGAGCGCGTCCTGCTGCGCCTTGTTGAAGCGGTGGATCTCGTCGAGGAAGAGGATCGTACGCTGGCCTGATGCGCCGAGCCGCTCGCGGCCTCTGGCGATCGTCTCGCGAACGTCTTTGACGGACGCTGACACGGCGGAGAGCTCCTCGAACGCCGCGCCCGTCTGGTTGGCGACGATCCGGGCGAGGGTCGTCTTGCCGGAGCCCGGGGGGCCGTAGAGGATCATCGAGCCGACCCGGTCCTCCTCGATCGCAAGCCGCAGCCCGGAGCCTTTACCGAGGACGTGCTCCTGGCCGACGAAGTCCTCCAGGCGCTGAGGCCGAAGGCGCAGCGCGAGTGGGGCGACGTCGGGCAGCCGCTGATCGGCTGCGTCTGAGAAGAGATCGCCCAATGCAGCGAAAAGTATGCTCCCGCGGTGGCGAGTCCCGAACTGGCGGTGCGATCCCTTCGGGACGAGGCCGCGACTCTCCTGCAAGAGCTGATCCGGCTCGACACCGTCAACCCGCCCGGCAACGAGTCGCTTGTCGCGGAGCACCTGCGCCGGTACCTCGAAGCCAACGACGTCGCATGTGAGCTCTACGCGAAGGTGCCGGAGCGCGCGAACCTCGTCGCGCGGATCCCCGGGAGCGGCGACGGCCCCCGCCTCCTGCTGCTGTCGCACACCGACACGGTGCTGGCCGACCCTGGTGAGTGGCAGCTCGATCCCTGGTCGGGCGAGCTTCGCGACGGCCAGGTCTGGGGGCGCGGCGCGCTCGACATGAAGGGCCAGGTCGCGGCGAGCGCCGTCGCGATCGCCTCGCTGGCGCGCGAGGGATTCCAAGGGCCCGGCGACCTGATCTTCGCCGCCTGCGCCGACGAGGAGGTCGGCGCCGGGTTCGGCCTCCAATGGCTCGTGGAGGCTCACCCGGACGCCGTCCGCGCCGAGTACTGCATCAACGAGGGCGGCGGTGACCGGCTGGTCCTCGGCTCGCGCGCCTTCTGGGTGTGCTCGACGGCCGAGAAGATGAGCGCGCCGTTCCGGCTCACCGTTCACGGGCGCAGCGGGCACGCGTCCCGCCCCGGGATCGCCGACAACGCGCTCGTGAAGGCCGCTCCGCTCGTGGAGCGGCTGGGCGACTTCGAGGACGAGCCCGAGGTCGGGCCTGAGGTCGAGGCGTTCCTCCGGGCGGTCTGCGGCACCGTCCCGTCGCCGCGGGAGGCGATCACCGCGGCACGCGGCGTCCACCCGTTGGCGGGCGACATCGTCGAGCCGCTGCTCGGCACGACCCTCACGCCCACGATGATCTCCGCCTCCGAAAAGCGCAACGTGATCCCCAACCGCTGCGAGATCACGGTCGACTGCCGGATCCTCCCGGGCCACACCCAGGCTGAGGTCGAGGCGAAGGTCGTCCGTCAGCTCGAAGGTGCGGCGTACGACTTCGCGTGGATCGAGGGTCAGGGCGGCACGCGCTCGCCCGTGGAGTCGCCGCTGTGGGACGTGATCGAGTCCTTCGTCGACGAGATCGAGCCCGAGGCCCATACCGTTCCGTTGCTGCTCTCGGGCTTCACCGACAGCCATTGGGTGCGGGAGGCTTTCGGAACCGTGGCCTATGGCTTCTTCCCGATGCGGACGATGGAGCCCGAGCTTGCGGCCCGGCTGATCCACTCGGCGGACGAGCGCATCGAGCTCGACGACCTCGAGCTCGGCGTTCGCTTCCTCCGGCACGCGGCAGCCCGAATGTCCTCGCTACCGTAGTCCCGTGCCCGAGGAGAAGGTCAGGCTCGGCGGCATGGCGCTCGCAAACGGCGTGCTCGTCCACGGGCCGAACGCGTGGGCGTGTGCGGTCCGTCTCCCGGACGGGACGCTGAAGCACGCCTCGGCGCTCAAGCGGTTCCGCGCCGCGCGCGTGGAACAGCCCCTGCTCCGGGGCCCCGCGCGCGTGCTCGAGGTCTTCGCGCTGCTGCCGGAGGTCCGGCGGCGGCTCCCCGAGTCGCGTTTGCCCTTCGAGCGGCCGGTTGTGATGGCGGCGATGCTCGCCGGAGCAGTCGTGACGCAGGTCGTTCGCCGCTCGGCGCTCGGTCCCGCGGCCAAGGAGCTCGTCGCCGGACTTGCGTCCCTCGCTCCGGCTGCCGTTGCACTGCGTGGAACGACCATCGCGGCGTACCACGGCGCCGAGCACATCTCGATCGGTACGTACGAGCACGGCGAGCCGCGGGAGAAGGAGCACGAGCGCTGCGGTACTCATCTCGTCGGGCCGTTGCTCGTGACGATGGCCGCGGGGAACTCGTTGGCGGCGAAGGCGCCCGAGAACATGCGCGGCCCCGCCCGCGCCGCCGCCGCAATCGGCGCACTGGCCACCTCCACCGAGCTCTTCGCGTGGATGGCGCGAAACCCGGAAAGCCGGATCTCGAAGCTGCTGGCGAAGCCGGGGCACGAGCTCCAGCATCGGCTCGCGACCGAGGAGCCCACGCCCGAGCAACTGGAGGTCGCGGAGACGGCGCTGGCCGAGTGCCTGCGCCTCGAAGAGAGCGTCATTGACGGTTGAGACGCGGCGGAAGCGGCTCCCGCCGGAGATCTTCGACCTCCCCGTGGAGAAGATGCGGGAGGGCCACTACACCGACGAGTACTTCAACCGGACTCGGCGTGTACTGCTCGAGGACAAGCGGCATCCGCGGGTCGTGATGCAGGTCTTCCAGAAGAAGGAGGCCCTCCTCGCCGGCATGGACGAGGCGATCGCCGTCCTGAAGCTGTGCTCCGACGACTGGGACGCGCTCACCGTCCACGCCCTCTACGAGGGCGACGAGATCTCGCCGTGGGAGACCGTGATGACGATCGAGGGCGACTACACCGCTTTTGCACACCTGGAGACCGTCTACCTGGGCGTCCTCGCGCGGCGGACGATGATCGCGACCAACGTGAAACGTGTCGTCGAGGCGGCGAAGGAGAAGCCGATCCTCTTCATGCCGGCGCGCTACGACCATCACCGCGTCCAGAGCGGGGACGGGTACGCGGCCTACGTCGCCGGCGCGACGATCGGGGTGCCGATCGGCGTCACGACGGAGGCGAACGCGTCGTGGTGGGGCGGCCGGGCGATCGGGACCGTGCCACACGCCTTGATCTCGTCGTACGGCGGCAATACGGTCCTGGCGGCGACGAAGTTCGCCGAGCACACGGACGCCGACGCCAACATCGTCGTCCTCGTGGACTTCGAGAACGACTCGGTTGGGACGGCGCTCGAGGTCGCCCGGGCGCTGCGGGATCGGCTGTGGGGCGTGCGGCTCGACACTTCGCGGACGATGGTCGACCGGTCGCTCGGGGACGAGCTGGGCGACTTCGACCCGCGCGGGGTGAACGAGCGGCTGGTGCGAAAGGTGCGAGACGCGCTCGACCACGACGGCTTCGAGCACGTCAAGATCGTCGTCTCCGGGGGGATGAACGCCGAGCGCATCGCCGAGTTCGAGGAGCAAGGCGTGCCGGTGGACTCCTACGGGGTCGGCTCGGCGCTGATCCGCGGCGAGAACGACTTCACCGCCGACGTCGTGCTGACCGACGGCCGTCCGTCGGCGAAGGCGGGCCGCTGGTACCGGCCCAACCCGCGGCTCGAGCTGGTTAGCTGACCGGAGCCGGGATCCCCGGCCAGCTCGCGATCGGCTCCGTCGAGCGTACGACGTGCATGCCGGCCGCCGCGAAGCGTGTGAACGCGGCGTCGGCCTCGGCGGTGTAGTCCATTCCCGGCACGACCACCGGGGAGGTGCAGTCCTCCAGGAGGTAGGTCCGCGGCGCGAGCGCGCGCTCGCGCTCGTCGTCGTCCTCGAGGAGGTCGTCGATTGTCCACGCGACGCAGTGGCTCTTCGCCTGGCCCGCGACGACGACGGCGTCGTAGAGCAGGAGGTGCTCGATGAGTTGGTCGTTCTTCCCGGCGATCGTTTCGCCGTCGGGTCCTTCGGTGATCTCCGGCCCGAGCATCGAGTAGTGCTCCGTGAGCGGGTTGTCGCCCTTGACCTCGAAGGCGGGCTGGCTGGACCTCGCGATCGTGTGGAAGAAGACCGCCTCCTCGACCGCGGGCACCAGCGCATGGCCGATGCCGCCGAGCAGCGCGTGATACGGCCAGATCGTCAGGTCGTACTTGCCTCGCTGCGCGAGCTTCTGCGTGTAGTCGAGGAGTTGCCGCTGAGCGTAGTCGGCTTCGATCCCGGCACTTTCGGCCGCGGCCGGGTTGACCCGCCACCGGCCCGACACGACGTCCTCGACGGTGACGAGGGTGTACGGATCCGGATGCCGACCGTCCGCGTCCACGAGCCAGGCGGCGTGGAAGATCTGCATCGCCTGGTGCGTGTCGAGGGTCGGGATGATCGCCGTGATCGAGGCGAGGTTGCGATAGAGGAACTCGCAGAGCCGGCGGTTGTCGTCCACGGCGCCCGTCCCCGAGCGGCCGGCGACGAAGAGCTCGAAGCCGGGGATGCAGAAGGTGTTCTGGATGTCGACGAGCACCAGGCAGATGCGGAAGCCGTTCTCGAGCGCCGGGCGGAGGCCGTGCTCCTCCGCCCACGCGTGGGCGGCGTCTGCCCGTTCCTGGTACGGCACGCGCCAGATCTCCCCGACGCGCTCGCCGTCGTAATGGGGTGGCAGCGGGAGCTCGCGCACGGCTGCAGGCTAGTCAGAAAGACTTCATGTGCCGGCGTGATCTGCCGATAGGCGGTCCATGCCGTTCGACGTGGTGGAGGTGCTGCGCGGGTTCGGGGCCGTTATGTTCGTCTGGCTTCCGATCGTCATGTTCGCCCTGATCATCTACCTGCTCTGGCGCACGTTGCAGGTGATGCCCCGCGTGAAGACCACGCAGGTCAAGCAGAGCTCGCTCAGCGAAGTCGGCTGGGACGAGGTCGCGGGGCTCGACGAGGCCAAGGCCGAGATGCGCGAGGTCGTCGACTTCCTGCGCAACCCCAAGCGCTTCGAACGGCTCGGCGCGCGCGTTCCGAAGGGGATCCTCCTTCACGGCCTGCCGGGTACCGGCAAGACGCTGCTCGCGAAGGCCGTCGCCCACGAGTCCGGCGCCAGCTTCTACTCGCAGAGCGCGTCCGCGTTCGTCGAGATGTTCGCCGGCCTCGGCGCCGCCCGCATCCGCAAGCTCTTCGAGCAGGCGCGCAACGACTCGCCAGCGATCGTGTTCATCGACGAGCTGGACGCGGTCGGCATGAAGCGCACCGGCGGCGGCGGCGGCGACCGCGAGCACGACCAGACGCTGAACCAGCTGCTCGTCGAGCTCGACGGCTTCAGCAAGACCGACGGTCAGGTCATCGTGATGGGCGCGTCGAACCGGCTCGACAACCTCGACCCCGCGCTCCTGCGCCCGGGCCGCTTCGACCGGCAGATCCTGGTCTCGCCGCCCGACCTCGCCGGCCGCGAAGAGATTCTCAAGGTCCACAGCCGCGGAAAGCCGCTCGCCGCAGACGTCGACCTGCATACCGTCGCGCGCCAGACGGCGGGTCTGACTGGCGCCGATCTCGCCAACATCGTCAACGAGGCTGCGATCTTCGCCGGCCGCGAGGGCCGGGACGACATCACGGCGGAGAACTTCGACGCCGCCATGGAGCGGGTGGTTGCGGGCCTCCAGCAGCGCCGTGTGGTCACGGAGAAGGAGAAGCGGATCCTCGCGTACCACGAAGCCGGCCACGCCGTGATGGCGTACCTGATGGGCGACCCCGTCCAGAAGGCGACGATCGTCGCCCGCGGTGAGGCGCTCGGCTACACGTTCCATCTCCCGGAGGAGGAGCGGTACCTCCACACGCGCGAGGAGCTCATCGACTGGATGAAGATCGGCCTCGCCGGGCGCGGCGCCGAGCACGTCGTCTTCGGCCGGGTGACGAACGGAGCCGCCGGCGACCTGGAGAAGGTCACTGCGCTGGCCCGGGCGATGGTCTTCGAATTCGGCATGGGCGAAGGCGTTGCGTCGCGCACGATGCGGGCCGACAATTACGCCCTCTCCGAAGAGACGAAGCGGCTTCGCGACAAGGAGCAGGGGCGCCTCACGGACGGGGCGTACGAGGAGGCGATCCGGCTGCTCGAGAAGCACCGTGCCGCACTCGACCGCGTCGCCGGCGGGCTGCTCGAGAGGGAGACGTTGGGCCGCACCGACCTCGATAGTCTCCTCGCCGACGTCGAGCCGGAGTCGCGCTCCAGCGAGACCGTCGGCACCGTGCGTGTGCTGCCGCAGCGCGAACAGGCGTAAGGCGCCGAGTCGTCGGCGCCGACCAGTGAAGGCCACGGCCGTGCTTCTGCCGGCGTGGTCGTCCTAACTAGCATCTTCGGGGCGTGGAAGCGCTCCGGATTCATCACGTCGGCATGGCGGTCGAGGACCTCGACGGCGCCGTCGGAACCTATGAGCGGCTCTTCGGCGGCACTCTCGAGCATCATGGGACGCTCGAGGACCAGGGCGTCGAGGCGGTGTCGCTTCGGCTTGGCGAGGGGCGGGTGGAGCTCATGTCCGCACTGGGCGACGACACGCCGGTCGGCAGGTTCCTCGCCAAGCGGGGGCCGGGCATGCACCACGTCGCCTACGAGGTGCCGGACCTTCCCGCCGCGCTCCGCCAACTCGCGGACCGTGGCGCGGAGCTGATCGATGCCAAGCCACGCGCCGGCCTCTTCGGCCTGCAGGTTGCCTTCGTCCATCCCGACTCCGCACACGGCGTACTCTCCGAGCTGGTCGTCGATGTCCACTAACGAGCACGACACCCGGATCGAGCTCGGCTTCGAAGGAAGCCAGATCATGAGCGCGCTCGTCACGGCGCAAGCGGCCGACGAGCTCGAGGGCGCGCTCGACCAGGGCAAAGGCGGCACGCTCGTCCTCGACGCCGAGGACGGCCGCTACACGGTGGCGCTGGGCAGGGTCGTCTACCTCAAGCGCTTCGCGCGCGAGGGGCGGCTCGGCTTCGTCAATCCCTGAGTTACGTTCGCACGCCTCCGGGGCATCCACTCACTGATGCGGGAAAACGGCATCGTGGCCGCGCCTGCTTCGAAGCGGCGCGAAGAGAACGGGAGCGTGCGGGAGCTCGTGGAGCGTGCGCAGCGCGGCGACCGCGCTGCGTTGGAGGAGCTCTACCTCCTCCACTTCGACCGGATCTACAGCTACCTGCACATGAGCGTCGGGAGCCGGCATGACGCAGAGGACCTGACGACGCAGACGTTCCTGAAGATGCTCGAGGCGATCGGGCGCTTCCAGTGGCGGTCGGTCCCGTTCTCGGCCTGGCTTTTCCGGATCGCGCACAACCTCGCGATGGACCACTTCCGAGCGAACCGGCGCTGGCAGCCCGAGGAGGAGATCCCGGAGGCCATTCAGGGTGAGGAGACGTCTGCAGAGGAGCAGGCGCTCGTGTCGCTCGGCGAGACGAGCATGCTCGAAATGATCGAGCGGCTCTCGCCCGAGCAGCGCCAGGTGCTGACGCTGAAGTTCGTCTTCCGATTCTCGAACGGCGAGGCGGCGGCGATCCTCGGGAAGACCGAGGGCGCCGTGAAGTCACTGCAGCACCGTGCCCTCGCCTCGCTGCAGAAGCACGTCACCCGGTAAAACCGCGGCGTGCCGCTCAACGTCGGAATCGTCGGGCCGCCCGGCTCGGGGAAGACGACGCTGTTCACCGCGCTGACCGGCGTTGTGCCCGAGGGCTACGGGACGCCGCACGTCGGCATCGCGCCGATCCGGGACGAGCGGCTCGACGCCGTCGCCGAGGTCGAGGGCTCGGCCAAGCGGACGCCGGCGACGATCGAGCTGATCGACGTCCCCGGGACGGCGGAGGCGCAGGTCGGGGGCGTGCGGCGGGCCGACGCTCTCCTCGCCGTGGTACGGGCGTCCGACGAGCTTCCTGCGCTCGAGCTCGAGCTCCTGGTCGCCGACCGCGACCACGTCGAGCGGCGGCTCGAGCGCGTCCGGAAGGAGGCGAAGTCCGGCAGTGCCGAGCTGCGCGCGGAGGTCGCGACGCTCGAGCGCCTCATCGGGCACATCGACGAGGAGCGGCCGGTTCGCGAGTGGCCGGACGAGCTGCCGCGCGAGCTCGAGCCGCTGACGGCGAAGCCGCTGATCCCGATCGTCAACGGCCCGGGCGGGGTCGACCTCGCGCTCGAGGCCGAGCTCCGCGAGCTTCCGGAGGACGAGGCGGCACAGTTCCGCGACGGAAGGGGCTCGGCACTCGAGGAGGTCGTGGGCCAACTCGCCGAGACGCTGGATCTGGTCGTCTTCTTCACCGCCGGGGATAAAGAGGCGCGGGCCTGGACGCTACGGCGCGGCGCCACCGCGCTGGACGCTGCCGCGTCGATCCACACCGACATCGCGCGCGGCTTCATCCGCTGCGAGGTGATCGGCTGGAGAGACCTGGTCGACGCCGGGTCGCGGGCCGAGGCAGCGCGGCGGGGGCTGCAGCGCCTCGAAGGAAAGGGATATGCGGTACAAGATGGGGACGTCCTCAACGTGCGATTCAACGTCTAAGAAGAGCGGGACCCCACCACGACCTCAAGCGAGGCCTCTTAATGGAACCTGAACGAGCGCTAAACGAGTATTGGACTGTCGATGAGTAGCGTCGGGCCGACCGCCGAACGCACGGACGAGCGGCTCGAGCGAGCCGTCGACGTGGCCGGACGCCTGCTCGACAACATCGAGCTCGCGATCCGCGGCAAGCGGGAGGAGATCAAGCTCGTCCTCGCCGCGCTCGCCTGCAAGGGCCACGTCCTCTTCGAAGACGTTCCCGGGACGGCGAAGACCGTACTCGCACGTGCGATCGCCCAATCGATCGAAGGGGCCGAGCCGTCCCGCATCCAGTGCACGCCGGACCTGCAGCCCACGGACGTCACCGGTCTCTCGATCTGGAACCAGCAGACGCGGGACTTCGAGTTTCGCCCCGGGCCGATCTTCGCCCACGTCGTGCTCGTCGACGAGATCAACCGCGCGATGCCGAAGACCCAGTCGGCGCTGCTCGAGGCGATGGCCGAGCGGCAGGTGACGATCGACGGCGTCACGCGTGAGCTGAGCGAGCCGTTCATCGTGCTCGCGACGCAGAACCCGATCGAGCTCGAGGGCACGTTCCCGTTGCCCGAGGCCCAGCTCGACCGCTTCTTCATCCGCGCCGCCCTCGGCTACCCCGGCGGAGACGACGAGCTCCACATCGTGCGCGACCAGCTCCACGGCCACCCGCTCGGCGAGCTGGAGACCGCGGTTCAGGTCGAGGACGTCACCCAGTTGCAGGAGGCGACGACGCATGTCTACGTCGACGACCTGCTCCAGCGTTGGATCATCGATCTCGTCCGGGTCACGCGCGAGCTCGACATCGTCGCGATCGGCGCCTCGGTGCGCGGAAGCCTCGCGCTCGAACGTGCCGCGCGCAGCTGGGCACTCCTGTCCGGCCGCGACTACGTCCTGCCCGAGGACATCGAGCTGCTCTTCCTGCCGGTGCTCGGACACAGGATCCTGTTCACGCCGTCATTCCTCGTCGAGCTGCGGAAGATCGGGCGGACGCAGGCGCTGGAGGACTTCCGGTCTCGCTGCCTCCGCATGGTGCCGCGGCCAGAAGCCACCTTGGGCGGCGACGGCGAGGTCGTCCGCCTCTCGCACGGTGAGCGGGCCGACTGAGCTCAGCTTTCCGCTCGTTCCTCGCCGCCGGCTGATCGGTCTCGCCTTCGGGAGCGCGCACAGCGCCAAGCGAGGCAAGGGCTCCGACGTCGCCAGCTCCCGGCCGTACCAGCCGGGCGACGACGTGGACGCGATCGACTGGGCCGCCTCGGCCAAGCTCTCGGCCGCGCACGGCACAGACGAGTTCATCGTTCGCGAGCGATATGCGGAAGAGGCGCCGCGGGTCGTGCTGCTGTGCGATCGCCGCCCGTCGATGGCGCTCTACCCCGCCGGCTATCCATGGCTCTCGAAGCCCGCGGTCATGTTCGAGGCGGGCTCGATGATCGCCGACAGCACGGCCAAAGCCCGCGGGCTGATCGGCTACCTCGACTTCGCGAACGGGCAGGATGGCAACGGCAACGGCCCCCCGTTCTGGCGTCCGCCCCACGGCCAGACCGACTTCTGGCGGGTCAAGGAGTCGCACCTCATCTGGCCGAACTACCTTGCGCCCGAGGACAACCTCCAGCGCGCGTTCGAGTTCCTCGCGCCCCTCCGGCGCGCACTCCCCGCCGGCACCTTCGTCTTCATCCTCTCGGACTTCCTCGCGATGCCCTCGCCGGATTCTTGGGCGATGGTCGTCGAGCTCCCCTGGGAAATCGTGCCGGTCGTGATCCAGGATCCGGTTTGGGAGCAGAGCTTCCCCGATGTCTCGTCGGTCGTCGTCCCACTCGCCGAGCCCGGCAGCAACCGGCTCCGCCTCGTCCGCCTGACGCGCAAGGAGGCGCGTGAGCGGCGGCTGGCAAACGAGGAGCGCGCGCAGCAGACGATCGTCGTCCTGAACGATCTGGGGCTGGAGCCGATCATCCTGACGACAGCGGATCGCAACCACATCTACAGCGCGTTCCTCGAGTGGCACGAGCTGCGGCGGCTCGCGACGAGGGTCTGGTCATGATCGAGCGCCGTCACTTCGCAGGCGTCGCGGCGATCGGCGTGCTGATCCTGGCCCTCGCAGGCTTCCTCGCGTGGAAAGCCTGGAGCGGCGGCGAGGGAGGGTCGTTGTCCGAGCCGATCGCCGTGAACGCCACCATCGGGCCGCAGCAGCACATGTTCGGCGATCCGATCCGCGCCCGCGTCGAGTTGATCCTCGACTCCAAGCGCATCGATCCGGACACGGTGAAGGTGCACGCGAACTTCGCGCCGTATCGCCCCCTCAGGCAGCCGACGCGCGTCGAGACTTCGTCGGGCTCGATCACCCGCCTCCGCTTCGACTATCCCCTCTCGTGCCTGGGGTACCGCTGCCTGCCGATCGGGCTGCGCAGGTTCGATCTCCACAACGCGTCGGTCGAGTACCGGACGCGCTCCGGGCAAACCGGCCGGACCGAAGCGATCGACTGGCCGACGCTCGAGGTAGCGGGTCGGATCCCGGCATCGCGGATGTGGGCGGCAAAGCTTCAGGGCTCCGAGTACCGCGATCTGGGACCGCCGACGTATCGCATCTCGCCGACGCTCGTCCAGGTCGTAGCGCTCGTGCTCGCCGTACTCTTCGCGGCCGGTGCGCTCGTGCTGATCCTGCGGCTGCTGCCGCTCGCTCGAATCGCGGAGCGGCTTGGCCTGAAGACAGTCGACCGCCGCACGTCGCTGGAGCGTGCACTCGCACAGGTTGAGGAGACGGCGGACGCCGAGCCCGACGAAGGGCGTCGCGCGCTCGAGCGGCTCGCGCACGAGCTTCGACGGGTGCGCAGTCCGGAGCTCGCCGGCGCCGCGAGCCGGTTGGCCTGGTCGCGCGACTATCCCGCTGACGGGCGACTGACGTCGCTGTCGGCTGAGGTGAAGCGGCTGATCAAGGAGGGCGCGGGCGCATGAGGTTCCTCAAGCGTCCCGACCGGCAGGCAATCCCACTTGCGGACGCCGGCAACATGTCGATGCCCGCACGGCGCCAGACGATCCTGCGCGTGGTCCTGGCCGCAGGCCTGCTCGCCTCGCTCGCCGGCGCGATCCTCTTCGCGCAGCGGCCGGGCGAGGGCGATCGGACGCTCGTCAAGGGCGCCGACAGCGGCGTCGTCGTGCTCGATCTGTCAGCCAGCATCGGCGCGCCGGGGCGCTCGGTCGTCGACCCGTTCGAGTACCTCGCCGATACCGACCAGGAGTTCGGGCTCGCGATCTTCTCGGGTCGCGCCTACGAGGTCCTGCCTCCCGGCACGAGCTCCGCAGAGCTCCGCCCGATCATCCGCGCGCTGCTGCCGTTTCCCGACCTTTGCCTCGCCCGCGCCGACATCCAGTGCCCGAAGGGGACGCATCGCGTCTCGCCCAACAGCGAGGAGGGCCAGAACATCCGCCGCCTGTCCGTGACGCCCTGGGACAGCAACTTCCGCGGCGGCACCGAGATCTCGAAGGGCCTGAGCCTCGCTCGCCAGATGCTCGACCGGCACCACATGCGGGAGCACGGCGTCCTGCTGATCAGCGACCTCGACGACGCGACGCTCGACGTTCCCAACCTGACGCGCGAGCTGATCACCTACCGCCAGCTGAAGATACCGCTCCACCTCGTCGCGCTCGCGCCGTTCGACGACGACCGCTTCTTCTTCGAGCGCATCCTCGGCAAGGAGGCTTTCGTGAACCATGCTGACATGACGCCAGGCCTCGACGCGCGGCGCCGGGCGCAGCGCGCGGGCGTTCCCGAGGGCCTCGCCGGGCTCGCGCTCGTGCTGCTGATCCTGCTCGCGCTGAACGAGCACTACTGCGGCCGTCTTGCCTGGAGGGTACGGCGATGAGGGTGACGCGCCACTGGAGCGGCATTCGCAAGTACGGCCCGATCGTCTTCCTGCTCGCACTCGCGCTCGGTGCTGCCCTTGTCGCGCGCGACGCCGGTGCGGTCCGCCGGGAGGTCGCGCACAGCGACCTGACGTTCCTCGAGGGCGAGCCGGTGTACGAGCGTCTGTGGCGGCTCGACACGAGGATGCCGTATCCGGCGCGGTTCTTCGGGCTCGAGGACGACCTCCTCTACCGCCACGCGCTGAGGAAATATGCGGCCGAGGATCGCCGCCAGGAGGGCCGCTTCAACTTCTCCAGCCCGGGCCTTCGCGCCGAGGCGCAGGCCGCTTTGAGCATCGCCGAGAACTCGAAGCTCTCACCGGCGCGGAAGTCGGTGCTCGCGAACCTCGAGGGGCTGCTGGGCTACGACGAGACGCTGACCAATCCGCTGGACGCGTCGGGTCTTGCGGCCCAGGCGCTCGAGCACTTCCACCGGGCCGCGAAGACCGACCCGACGAACGCCGAGGCGAAGTACAACCTCGAGTACCTGCTCCGGTTGGTCGACCCGAACTCGAACCAGGCTCGCCAGCGGCAATTCGTCCCCGCCAACATCCAGGCTCGTTCGACGCCGGGCGGGGGCGGCGACCGGCGAGGCCAGGGCTACTAGCTCATGCGGGTTACGTTTCTCACGCCCGGCGCCGGGCTCGTCGCCCTCGCGGTGATCCTTCCGCTGATCGCGTTCGTGCGGACCGAGCGCCGCGCCGAGCACGTCCGTTCGCTCCTGCGGCTCGCTGCCCCCGGCGGGACTCCCACGCTGACGGTGCTGGCGCTCGCCGCGCTGGCCGTCTTCGTCGGCATCGCCGCCGCACAGCCGGTGATCGAGCGGTTCGACGAGCGGCCCGAGCGCGTCGATGCCCAGGCGTTCTTCGCCTTCGACACGTCACGCTCGATGATGGCTTCGGCGGGGGCCGGCAAGGCAACCCGTTGGGACCGGGCAGCAGCTGCGGGCCGGGAGATGCGGGAGGCGCTCGGCGACGTTCCTGTCGGGATCGCGTCGATGACGGACCGCGTGCTGCCGCACCTCTTCCCGACCACGAACCGCGACGCGTTCGACGCGGTCCTCCGCTACTCGATCGGCGTCGACCGGCCGGCCTCGGACCTCGCCGACAACACGCGGGCCACCGATCTCGCGGCGACCCGCTTCTTCGCCGTCGGCAACTACTTCCGCGGCGCCAAGCGGCGCCTGCTGGTGATCTTCACGGACGCCGAGACCAAGCGCTTCGAGGTCGAGCGGCTGACGGGAGCCTTCGTCGACAGCGGCGTCAAGACGATCCTGGTGCGCTTCTGGGCGCCCGGCGAGCGGGTCTACGGCCCCCAAGGCGTCGAGCAGGGGTATGTCCCGGAGGAGAGCAGCGCCGCCTACGCGCAGATCTACGCGCGCGCCGTACACGGTGAGAGGTTCGACGAGAGCGAGCTCGGCGCGGCGGTCCAGGCGGCGAAGGCGCAATTCGGCCAGGGCTCGTCGACGATCAGCGTCAAGACGGTCGACATCCAGCCGCTGGGGCCCTACGTTCTGCTGCTGGCGCTCGTGCCGCTCTCGTTCCTGCTCGTGCGGCGGAACCTCGCCTAGGCCTAGGTCGCGGGCTTCGTCGCCGCGACGGCGTCGAGTTGATTCGCGTGGTAGAGGACAGCCGCCTCAGCCGTCTTCGCCAGGCGCCCGTTGTGGTGGACGGCGACGGCGTGGACGAGCTCTGCGAGCGCGTCACGGTCGAGCTCGGCTGAGCGTGACTCGATCAGCCTGATCCCCAGCTGGACGTGGCCGAGCAGCCGCCCCTCCTCGGTGGGGCGGAATGCCGGCGCCCGCCCGAGCTCCACTGTTCGCCCGACGTCGTGGAGTAGCGCGGCCCCGACGAGTAGGTCGCTGCGGAGGCGTGGATGTACCTGTGCGGCGTCGCGGCAGATCGTCGCGACCGCGACGGTGTGTTCCAGCAGCCCACCGGCGTAGTCGTGGTGGACGTCCGGGCTCGCCGGCAGTTCGCGGAGACGGGCTCTGAAGCGCTCGTCCGCGAGGAAACCGAGCACGACGGCGCTTAGGCCGGGATGCCTGAGCTCGTTGCCGAGGAACTCGAGGAAGCCGTCGAGCTCGTCGGCGTCGCGGCGCAATGCCGGGGTCAGCGTGGCGGCGTCGGCTTCCGCCGGCTCGAGCGTGCGGACGTCGAGCTGGAGGCGGTCGCGGAAGCGGTCGACCCGCCCGAGGACGCGGACGGCGTCTCCCTCGCCGAACCGGCCGTCGAGGAGCGCGACATCGCTCCAGACCCGCGCCTCGATCCTGCCGCTCGCGTCTACGAGCTCGAGCGCGAGGTAATCGGAGCCGGTGCGCGTGCGCCGCCGCTCCTTCCTGGCCACTGCATAGACGCCCTCGACAACGCGGTCCTCCTGGAGCTCGGCGATAGCGCTCACGGCCCGAGTCTAGGGACGAAAACGGATGGTACGCTCGTCCGCGATGGCCGTAGTCAAGCCGTTTCGCGCCTTTCGCTACGACGAGGACGTCGCGGGGCCGCTCGACCGGCTCGTCGCCCCGCCGTACGACGTCATCGACGACGCGCAGCGTGAGGAGCTGCAGGCGCGAAGCCCCTTCAACGCCGTCCACCTGACCCTCCCGGACGACGCAAACGACGCCGCGCGCCTGTGGCGCGAATGGCAGTCGGACGGCGTCGTCGTTCGCGAGCCGGAGCCGTCGTTCTGGGCGCTGGAGCAGGCGTATGTCGGGCCCGACGGCGTTCCGCGCACGCGCCGAGGGCTCTTCGCGTCGCTTCGGCCGGAGCCGTACGAGAACCGCGTCGTCCTGCCGCACGAACGCACTCATGCAGAGCCGAAGCAGGACCGGTTGCGCCTCCTGCGCGCGACGAACGTCTATTTCGAGCCAATCTTCCTCCTCTACGACGACCCGCCGCCGCTCGAGTTTCCCTCGGGCCCGCCGGATGTCCAGACCGAGGGGGCGAGGCTCTGGCGGATCCCCGGCGACGGGATTGAGCAGGCGTTCGCCGACGAGCAGCTGCTGATCGCGGACGGGCACCACCGCTACGAGACCGCGATCGCCTACGGCGCAGAGTCCATCCCGGTGGTGCTGGTGTCGACCGAAGATCCCGGGCTGACGATCTTTCCGACCCACCGCGTCGCCGAGCAGGTGAACGGTCCGGCGCCGGCACATGCCGACCTCACGAGCGCGCTCGCCGAGCTCGAGGCCGAGCCGGCGGAGCGGGCTGCCGCCGTGCTCTACCGGCGAGCCGACGACATCGCCGTCGTCCACGGACGCGAAGGCGAGCTCGACGTCCAGCTCGTCGAGTCGATGGCGCCGCAGGGCGTGAGCTACACCCCGTCGGTCGAGGAGGCGGTCGCCGCGGTCGACAGCGGGCGCGCCGGTGGCGCGTTCATCGTCCGCCCGACACGAATCGAGGACGTCTTCCGTTTCGCCGAGCGCGGCGAGACGCTCCCGCAGAAGACCACGTACTTCTACCCCAAGCTTCTTTCCGGGCTGCT
>DATFQN010000004.1:0-4656 GCA_035264165.1 Gaiellaceae bacterium | reverse complement strand
GGGATCTCGGCGATCGCGCAGTCGGCCTTCATCCGCAGCGCCTCGCGGACGCGCTTGAGCGGGTGCTCGGTGATGAAGACGCCGATCGACTCCTTCTCCATCGCCAGCAGCTCGGGCCGCTCGAACTCGTGCGTCGGGATCGGTGGGTGGCTCGGAGCGGCGAAGGCGTTCGAGCTGCTCGCGTCGTCGCCGAAGCCGCCGAGGTCGAAGATCGAGCCCTGGCCGATCTCGGCGTCCTGCTGGGACTTCTGGCCGGCGGCCTGGGCGGAGTCCAGCACCTCGAGCATGCCGCGGCGGGTCGCCTCGGTCGAGCCGAAGGCGCCGCACTTGATCAGCGCCTCGATCGAGCGCTTGTTGACCGTGCGGCAGTCGACGCGCTCGCAGAAGTCCCACAGCGAGCTGAACGGGCCGCCCTCCTCACGTGCGCGCTTGATCGCCTCCACCGCGGCGTAGCCGACGCCCTTCACGGCGTCCAGGCCGAAGCGGATGTTGCCCTCGACGACCATGAACTCGTGGTCGGACTCGTTGACGTCCGGCGGCAGGATCTCGATGCCCATCGCCTCCGTCTGGTTGACGAAGAACGGCACCTTGTCCTTGGTGTCCATGACCGAGCTGATCAGCGCGGCCATGTACTCGGCCGGGTAGTTCGCCTTCAGCCAGGCGGTCCGGTAGGAGATCAGCGCGTAACATGCCGCATGACTCTTGTTAAAGGAGTAATCAGCTGAGCGCTCGTTGGTCGCCCACAGGGACTCGATCACGTCGTAGGCGACGCCCGAGGCCTTGCAGCCGTCGAAGAACTCGGGCTTGAGCTCGGCCATCGCGGCGCGGTTCTTCTTGCCGATCGCCTTGCGCAGGTCGTCCGCCTTCGGGCCGCTGAAGCCCGCCAGCTGCTTGGCGATCTGCATCGCCTGCTCCTGGTAGAGGATCACGCCCTTCGTCGATTCCGTGATCGGGCGCAGGCGGTCGTCGGCGTAGGAGATCGAGTCCGGGTTGCGCTTGCCGCGCGCGTACGTGGGGATCTGGTCCATCGCGCCCGGGCGGTAGAGCGCCACGAGCGCGACGAGGTCCTCGAACTCCGTCGGGGAGACCTTGCGCAGCGCCTCGCGCATGCCCTCGGACTCGAACTGGAACACGCCCACCGAGTCGCCCCTGGCCATCATCTCGTACGTCTTCTCGTCGTCGAGCGGCAGCGTGGTCATGTTCGGGCGCTCGCCGGCAGAGCGCTCGATGATGTCCAGCGCGTCCTCGATCACGTCGAGGTTGCGCAGGCCCAGGAAGTCCATCTTGAGCAGGCCCATCTCCTCGATGGGCTTCATCGAGTACTGCGTGACCGTGCGGTAGATCTTCTGGCCGTTCTCGCCGTTGCCGGCGTCCGCGAGCTGCAGCGGCACGACGTCCGTCAGCGGCCGGTCGGCGATCACGACGGCGGCCGCGTGGATCGACGCGTTGCGGACGATGCCCTCCAGGCCCTGCGCGACGTCCACGATCTGCTTCGCGACCGGGTCGCGCGAGATCTCCGCCGCGAGGTCGGCGCCGGGCTGCAGGCACTCCTCGAAGCTCGGCGGGCGGCCCTGCTGCGGGTCCGGGATCAGCTTCGCGAGCTTGTCGCCGACCGCGTACTCGTGGCCGAGCACGCGCGCCGCGTCGCGCGTGGCCGCGCGCGGGAACATCTTGCCGAAGGTGATGATCTGCGCCACCCGCTCGGTGCCGTACTTCTCGGTCACGTAGCGGATCACGCGCTCGCGGCCGCGCACGGAGAAGTCGATGTCGATGTCCGGCATCGACACGCGCTCGGCGTTGAGGAAGCGCTCGAACAGCAGGTCGTAGCGGAGCGGGTCGACGTCCGTGATGCGCAGGCAGTAGGCGACGAGGCTGCCGGCCGCCGAGCCGCGGCCCGGGCCGACGGCGATCCCGTTGCTCTTCGCGTAGTTGACGAAGTCCCAGACGATCAGGAAGTAGGCGTTGAAGCCCATCTTGTCGATGACGCCGAGCTCCATCTCCATCCGCTCGACCGCCTCGGCCGGCGTCGGGTCGCCGTAGCGCTCGCGCAGGCCGGCCATCACCAGCTCGCGCAGATAGGCCTTCTCGTCCTTGCCGTCCGGGCAGTCGAAGCGCGGGATCAGCTGCTTGCCGAGCTCGATCCCGACGTCCACGCGCTCCGCGATCTCCAGCGTGGAGGCGATGGCCTCCGGCGTGGCCGCGAACGACTCCTGCATCTCCTGCGTGCTCTTGAGATAGAACTCGTTCGTGTCGAAGGACATCTTCGGTGCGGCCAGCGTGCTCTTCGTCTGCACGCACAGCAGCGCCGCGTGGTGGTGGTAGTCCTCGCGGCGCAGGTAGTGCACGTCCGCGGTGGCGACGAGCGGCCGGCCCATCTCGGCCGCGAAGCGCTGGATGGCCTCGTTGACCTTCTCCTGCTCCGGCACGCCGTTGTGCTGGATCTCGAAGTAGACGTCCTCGGGACCGAAGACCTGGACCAGCTCGTCGAGGTGCGCGCGGGCTTCGTCCAGGCGGTTCTCGACGATCCTGCGGGAGCTGCGGGACGCCAGGCAGCCCGACAGCGCGATCACGCCCTCCGCGTGCTGGGAGAGCAGCTCCATGTCCACGCCCGGCTTGCCGCGGTAGAGCCCCTCGAGGAACCCGCCGCTGGAGAGCTTCACGAGGTTGCGGAAGCCGACGTCGTTCTGGGCGATCAGCGTCAGGTGGTTGCGCTCGATCTTGCCCTCGCGGACGGAGCGGTCGTCCACGAAGTAGGCCTCGAGGCCCAGGATCGGCTTGATGTCGTGCTTCTTGCAGGCCTTGTAGAGCTCGATCGCGCCGTTCATCACGCCGTGATCGGTCAGCCCGAGGGCCGGCTGGCCGAACTCGGCGGCGCGCGCCGCCAGCTTGTCGATCTTGCAGGCGCCGTCGAGCAGCGAGTACTCGGAGTGGACGTGGAGATGCGCGCAGCCGGAGGTCGACACGGGCCGAGAACACTAGGCCCCGGTCCGGACGTCGCCCGACGAGCAACCCGGAACCTGCGGCCTTCCCTGCGCGGCGACCGGCCCGGTCGGCGTGCCGGTCGCCATCACGGGCCGGCTACGCGGTCTTGGCCTCCTCGGGGATCTCGACCTCGCGCTTGAGGATCTTGCCCGTCGGGCCCTTCGGGAGCTCGTCGGGGAACCAGATCTTGCGCGGGTACTTGTAGCTGGCGACCTGCTCCTTGACGAACTCGCGCAGCTCGTCGGCGTCGGCCTCCTTGCCCTCCTTGAGCACCACGGCCGCGCCGACCTCCTCGCCCATCTTGTCGTCGGGCACGCCGACGACGGCGGCCTCGGCCACCGCGGGGTGCTCGTAGAGGACCTCCTCGATCTCGCGCGGGTAGACGTTGTAGCCGCCGCGGATGATCATCTCCTTCTTGCGGTCGACGATGAAGAAGTAGCCGTCCTCGTCGACCTTGCCCATGTCGCCGGTGCGGAACCAGCCGTCGGCGTCGAGGACCTCCTTGGTGGCGTCCTCCTTGTTCCAGTAGCCCTTCATGATGTTGTGGCCGCGGATCGCGATCTCGCCGACGTCGTCGTCGCCTTCGACGTCGTTGCCCTCCTCGTCGACGAGCTTCATCTCGACGCCCTCGATCGGGGTGCCGATCGAGCCCGGCTTGCGCTCCTTGTCGGGATGGTTGAAGGAGGCGACCGGTGAGGTCTCGCTGAGGCCGTAGCCCTCGAGCACCTTGCAGCCGAACGCCTCCTCGAAGCCCTTCATGACCTCGACGGGCATCGCGGAGCCGCCCGAGCAGCAGAGGCGCAGGCTGCTCGCGTCGCCGCGCTTGTCCTCGGGCATGTTGAGCATCGCGACGTACATCGTCGGGACCCCGAGGAAGACGGTGACCTTGTCGCGCTCGAACATCTGGACGGCCTTCTCGGGGTCGAAGCGCGGCAGCAGTGTCAGGCACGCGCCCGCGTGGACGGCCGAGTTCAGCCCGCAGGTCTGCCCGAAGGAGTGGAACAGCGGCAGCGCGCCGAAGACGACGTCCTCCTCGGTGGTCTCCGCGAGCGTCGAGACGTTGACCTCGGCGTTCTTCTTGAGGTTGCCGTGCGTGAGCTCGGCGCCCTTCGGCGTTCCGGTGGTGCCGCTCGTGTAGAGGATCACGGCGGTGTCCTCGGCGTCGACGTCGGCGACGTCGTGGTCGGGCTCCGTGGAGCCGAGCATCTCCTCGAACCCGCCCGGCTTGACCGAGATCAGCTCGGCGCCGGCCTTCTCGGCGCCGGTGCCGGCGGCCTCGGCGAAGTCGTGCCAGGCGAAGAGGATCTTGGCACCCGGGTCCTCGAGGTAGAAAGCGACCTCGCGGCCCTTGAGCAGGACGTTCATCGGGACGACCACGCCGCCAGCGCGCAGGATCCCGTAGTAGACGACGGCGAAGTAGGGGACGTTCGGGAGCATGATCCCGACGCGGTCGCCGCGCTCGAGGCCCTTGTCCTTGAGCAGCTTGGCGATCCGCGCGGAGCCCTCGTTGAGCACCGCGTAGTTGACGACTGTGTCGTCGAGCTTGAGCGCCGGCCGGTCGCCGAACTTCTCGGCCGACTCGGTCACGAAGCTCGCAAGGTTCTCGCTCACGGGTTCCTCCCCAGGGGTGAATCGAACGCTGACGTTTCGTCGATTGTGATTCACCCTGGTAAG
>DATFQN010000003.1:0-4337 GCA_035264165.1 Gaiellaceae bacterium | reverse complement strand
CAGGTAGCCATCCGGCGGCACGATGATCCCGTTCGTCCCGACGACCGTCTCGAGGATCACCGCCGCGACCTTGTCGGGGCCCTCGTACTGGAGCAGCTCCTCGAGGTGCGGCCCGCCGGTGCATACGGGGCAGGGATCCGGATGTCCGGCGGGGCAGCGGTAGGTGTAGGGATCGAGCATCCGCGTCACGCCCGGCAACCCCGGCTCCGCATACCACCGACGCGGGTCGCCGGTCAGCGTGATCGCGCCCGCCGTCGCGCCGTGGTAGGAGCGGTAGCGGGCAATGATCTTGTGGCGGCCCGTGTACCAGCGGGCGAGCTTGATCGCATTCTCGTTGGCCTCGGCGCCACCGTTCGTGAAGAACGACATCGCCAGGTCGCCGGGCGTCACCTCCGCCAGGAGCCGCCCGAGCTTCGAGCGCGACTCGCTCGCCATTGGGGGGCCGATCGTGCAGAGCTGCTCGGCTTGCTCCTTGATCGCGGCCACGATCCGCGGATGCTGGTGCCCGAGCGAGAGGTTGACGAGCTGCGAGGCGAAGTCGAGGTAGCGCTTGCCGTCGTAGTCCCAAAAATACCGGCCCTCGCCGCCCGCGACGGCGATCGGGGAGATCGCGTCCTGCACCGACCAGGAGTAGAGGACGTAGCGCTTCGCGTCCTCGACGATCTGCTGCCCGAGCTGGGTGTTTTCCTCGACCGTCGCCACCGGCTTCGATCCTAGCGCCCGGGCGTGAAGCTCACCTAGGCCGGCCGGCGGCCCCTGCGGGTTGGGCCTCGACCGGGCTCTCCCGCTCGTGGGGCGGCTCGATCGTGACGTTCGGGAGCAACCGGTCGAGCCAGCGCGGGATGTACCACGTCCTCTCACCGAGCAGCGTGAAGAACGAGGGCACTAGCGTCATTCGCACGATCAGCGCATCCGTGAGGATCGCAACTGCGAGCAGCAGCCCGAACTCCTTCGGGATGCGGTCGGCACTCAGGATGAAGGCGGCGAAGACGGTGCCCATGATCAGCGCCGCGGCCACAACCACCCGGCCGATCGCGGAGATCCCGTGCTCGATCGCGAGCCGAGTGTTCAGGCCGTGGACGTGCTCCTCCCGGATGCGGCTCATCAGGAAGACCATGTAATCCATCGAGAGCCCGAAGAGGATCGCGAAAGCGATCGGTGGGACGAAGGTCTCGATCGGCCCGGTCTTGTCGAGCCCGGTCAGCCCGAGCAGGTGACCCTCCTGCACGACCAGCGTGAGCACGCCGAAGCCGACGAACGCGGAGAGAATCGTGGTGACCGCGGCGGTCGCCGAGATCACGATCGACCTGAACGCCATGGCGAGCAGGATCAGGGTGACGCCGATGATGTAGAGCAGGAAGATCGGCATCCGCCTGAGGATCTGGTCGGCGATGTCCTTGAACGCGGCCGTCTGGCCCGAGACGTACGCGACTGCGTCGCCACCCCGCGTGGCCGCCGGCACGACGTCCTTCCTCAACGTGTCGACGAGTTCGTCGGTCTTTGCATCCTGCGGCGCGGACAAGGGAGTCACGAAGACGATCGCGACGCTCTTCTCGTCGTTGAACTGGGGCTTACTGGCGGAAGCGACGCCGTCCAGGGTCCGCACTTCCTCGTAGATCTTCTCCGGTGCCTGCCGGTCGTCGTTCACGTCGACGACGATCGGGATCGGGCCGTTGAATCCGGGGCCGAAGCCTTCGGCCAGCAGGTCGTAGGCCCTGCGGCTCGTCTGCTCCTTCGGCTGTGTCCCCTGGTCGGCGGCGCCGAGCCGGACGAGCGTCGACGTCGCCGCGATACCCAGGATAAGCAGCAGCACGACGGGAAACACGATCCGGGCGTGAGCTGTGACGAACCGGCCCCACCGGGCGATGAGGGTCTTTTCTCGACCCGCATCCGAGTCGTCCACGGGGCGGAGGAACGGCACCTTGAGCCGGTCGATCTTATGACCGAGCATGGCCAGTACCGCCAGCAGCAGCGAGTTCGCGATCAGCACAGTCGTCAGCACGCCGAGGGCGCTGCCGATGCCGAGCTTGGTCACGAAGTCCAGCCCGATCAGAGCCAGGCCGCTGACCGAGATCGCGACCGTGAGGCCTGCGAAGAGTACGGCCCGGCCGGCGGAGGCGCCCGCTTCGGCGGCCGCGTCCCGTGGCGACAGTCCCTCGTGGAGGAACTGTCGGAATCGCGTGACGATGAACAGCGAATAGTCGATGCCGACCCCCAACCCGATCATCGAGACCAGGATCGGCGTGATCGTGTTGATGTCAGTCAGGCCGGCGAGGATGAACAGCAGCAAGAACGCACCCGCCAGCGCGACGATCGCGAGTGCGATCGGAATCAGCATCGCGACGAAGGTCCGGAAGACCACGAGCAGCACGATGATCGCCGCGAGGATTCCGAGACCCTCTTCGGTCCCCTGCTTGATGGGTGGGAACTCCGCCTCGCCGTTGTACTCCGCGGTCACGCCCACGGGCTCGACTGCCTGGCGAACGGCGTCTTCGACCGCGACGACTGCGTCCCGATCCTTCGGCTCGATCGTCTCGCTGAACTGCACCTCCATGTAGGCGATCCGGCCGTCATCCGAGAACGTGTCGTTGCTGAACGGACTGCCGACGCTCTCCACGCCTGCCTTGCCAGGGCCGGGCTTGAACTCCGCTGACTTGAGTAGGGCGACCGTCTTCTGGATCTCCGCCTTGCGCTCCGGTGTGTCGAGCCGCTCGCCCGGGGGCGCGGCGAACACCACGTTCAGCACGCCACCCTGCTCGGTCGCGAACTCCGCCTTGATCAGGTCGGTCGCCTTCTGCGTCTCCGACCCCGGGATCTCGAACTCATCGCGGAGCGAGCCTCCGACAGTCGCGACGAGGACCACCAGGAGGACGACGATGCCAAGCCAGCCACCGACCACGCGCCACGGATGCGTGGCGCAGGCCCGCGTCCAGCGCGCGAGCGCTCCGGTCGAAAGCCGTTCGTGTGCGGCGCGCCTGTCGGTGCTCAATTCGGGCTCCAATCCATTCGGGCAGTGTACGGACCTCAGTAAGGACTGCTCGAACGTCCAAACCTCATCGGTGTACCCTGGGCGCCAGCAGCGTTAGGAGGGAACGATGACTGAGCTCCTGGAGAAGAAGGACGAAAAAGGCACCGAGGTAGGCCGCGTCAGCCACTGGATCGGCGGTCGGATCGTCCCGGGCGAGTCGGGCCGCAGCGGGCCCGTTTACAACCCGGCCAAGGGGATCCAGGCCAAAGAGGTGGACTTCGCCTCCGCCGAGGAGATCGACCGCGCCGTCCGGACGGCGAAGGCGGCATTCGCGAGCTGGCGCAAGGTCTCGCTCTCGAAGCGCCAGGAGCTGTTTTTCGCGATCCGCGAGCTCGTCCACCAGCGGAAGGGCGAGATCGCCGCGATCCTCACCGAGGAGCACGGGAAGGTCTTGTCGGACGCAGAGGGGGAGGTCCAGCGCGGCCTCGAGGTGATCGAGTACGCGTGCGGGATCCCCACGCTGCTCAAGGGCGACTACTCGGAACAGGCCTCGACCGGGATCGACGTCTACTCGATCCGGCAGCCGCTCGGCGTCGTCGCCGGGATCACGCCGTTCAACTTCCCCGCGATGGTGCCCATGTGGATGTGGGCGCCGGCGATCGCCTGCGGGAACACGTTCGTGCTCAAGCCCTCCGAGAAGGACCCCTCGGCCGCCACCTTCACGGCGCAGCTGCTCAAGGAGGCAGGTCTTCCCGACGGCGTCTTCAACGTCGTCCACGGCGACAAGGTCGCGGTCGACGCCATCCTCGAGCACGCGGACGTCGCCGCGGTCAGCTTCGTCGGCTCTACGCCGATCGCCCGCTACATCTACGAGACGGGCACGAAGAACGGCAAGCGCGTCCAGGCGCTCGGCGGCGCCAAGAACCACATGATCGTGCTCCCGGACGCCGACATCGACATGGCGGCCGACGCGGCGGTCTCGGCCGCGTACGGCTCTGCCGGCGAGCGCTGCATGGCGGTCTCGCACGTCGTCGCGGTCGGGGAAGCCGGCGACAAGCTCGTCGAGGCGATCAAGGAGCGCCTGCCGAAGATCAAGGTCGGCGACGGGACCGAGCCCGGGGTCGAGATGGGGCCGCTCGTCACCCGGGAGCACCGAGACAAGGTCGCGTCGTACCTCGAGTCAGGCCCTGAGCAGGGCGCCACGCTTGTGGCGGATGGCCGTGAGACATCTCCCGACGGCGACGGGTTCTTCCTCGGCGTCTCGCTGCTCGACAACGTCACACCGGAGATGGACGCCTACAAGGACGAGATCTTCGGCCCCGTGCTGGGCGTCTCTCGCGTGGATACGTACGACGAGGCCATTCGCATG
>DATFQN010000002.1:0-3126 GCA_035264165.1 Gaiellaceae bacterium | reverse complement strand
CGCGGTCGACGCCACCGCCCCGAGTTACATGTGGAGCGTCGAGGCCGCGCGCCGGTGCGGAGCGTCGGACGACGAGATCGCCGGGTGCCTCATCGCGACGCTGCCCGCGCTCGGCGTCGCGAACGTCGTGGCCGCAACGCCGAAGCTGGCGCTCGCGCTCGGCTACGACATCACCGCCGCACTCGAGGAGTGCGGCGTCCACGACTCGGACTGACGAGGCCTACGTCGCCGGGGCGGGCGCGGAAGGGCTCGCGGCGGCAGGCTCGTCCGGCGCCGGTTCGGTCACAGGGGCGGCGTCCGGCCGGTCGAGCCCCGCGAGCGCCCGGGCGTGCGCGAGGTCGCGTGCGATGTGCACAGCCGCCGACAGGAGCGGCGCGGCGAGGATCAGTCCGACGGCTCCGAAGATGCAGCCTGCGGCGATCGTCGCGACGAGGACGACGAGCGGGTTGAGGTCGAGGGCCGCGCCCATCGCAAACGGCTGGATGAGGTTCTGCAGCAGGCCGTTCGCCAGGAGCACGACCAGCAGCATGATCAGCGCCGTCGTCGTTCCGTTGGCGCCGAGCGCGATGACCACGGCGAACGCGCCGGCGGCGAACGCGCCGATGTAGGGGATGTACGCCGTCACGAACGTGACGATCGCGATCGTCCCGACGAGCGGAACGCCGAGCAGCAGCGCCCCCACCACGACGACGACGCTGTTGAACGCCGCGACGACGGTGACGCCGCGGAAGTAGCCGCGGAGCGACGTGATCACGCCGGCGGCGATCGTCTGCCCGACCGACGGCGGCACGCCGAGATGCCGCTCGAGGAAGCGGCGCATCGACGGTCCGTCCTTGAGCAGGAAGAAGAGGCTCAGCGCTCCGAGCGACAGCCCGAAGACGAGCGACGTCAGGCCGCGAATCCCGCCGATGACGCCGGTCACGAGGCTCGAGATCAGGTTCGGGACGTCTGCCTCGAGCGCCGACTTCGCGCTCTGCGCGCCGGACATGTCGACCCCGAGGCTCTCCAGCCAGCTCTGCGCCGTGTCGGCCGCGCTGCCGGCCTGCCTCCCGAGCTCGTCGGTCTGGCCGACGATCCCCGCGATGACGAGCACGACGATCCCGACGGCGACTGCGACGAGCCCGAGGAGGACGATCGCGGCCGCGGCCGCACGCGGCATGTGCCGCGCGAGCGCGGCGACGAGCGGCGACGTCACGGTCGCCACGATCCCCGCCGCGACCACGGGACCGACGATCGTCGACGCGGTACCGAGCAGCCAGAAGACGGCGGCGACGAGCGCGAAGATCCCGACCACGAGCCAGGCGCCCCGCCCGAGGTCACGCAGCCACCGCGGCGGCGAGAAGACCGTCGACAGCTCGCGCAGCTGTGCCGCGTCGATCTCGATCCGCTCTTGGTCACCGGCCGCGACAGGAGGCGGCGGAGAGACCGAGCGAGAGCGGCGAACGTGCACGGGAAGCTCGGCCTCCCCGCGCTAGACCGACTGCCGGAGCCGGTGGCCGCCGTACACCGTGAGCGCGTAGATGATCAGCACGTCGACGGAGAACATGGCGATCGCCCACCACGGGTAGACGGGCACGAACATCAGCTGGCCGATCGCGTTGAGGCCGGCGGCCCCGATGCCGAACCAGCGCGCCCACTCGCTCCCGGAGAGGATCGCGAGCCCGGCCAATCCCTGGATGATCCCGAGGCCCATCACGATCCAGCCCCACGTGTTCAGATCGCTGAAGACGAAGGTGGAGTTCGCGGTGTAGACGTGGGAGGAGCCGATCGCGAGGATCCCGTCGATGAAGTTCCACGTCCCGGCGACGCCGAGCATGATGGCCGCGAAGGTGACCCAGCCGACACCACGCGTTGCAGCCTCGTCGGAGACCGAGTCGTAGGCCTGCAGCTGGTAGTCCTGCGCAGTTCTCATCACTCCCACTCCCTTTCTCGACTGTCAGTCCCGTTCCCGGCGCAGGCCCGACGGGTCGCGTGCTGTCGGAGCTCGTGACGCTCACGACGGCCGGCGCGGCTATAAGCGGGAGCCAATCGAACGAGCGGACGCCTCCCATCGCCCCGATGGGGTGAGCCGCGCCCACCGGAGGCCGCGCTCGGAAGCCGCTCCGGCGGGCGACCGGCTCGTTCACCCCAACCGGACGATGCTCGCGAACGACGGATTCGCGACGCTCGCAGCGGTTGAAACGAAGACGGTCCTTCCGGACCGTCGGCATGCCGCTGGCCGGCACGGACTGGTCACCGCGATGGAAGGAGTCAAGTTGGCGGAGCTCATTGCGATTGGGTATCCGGACGAGACGACGGCGCTCGAGGCCGAGGAGGAGGCTCAGCGGCTTGCCGAGGAGCTGATCATCCAGCCGGACGCGATCGCCGCGATCGTTCGCACGAAGGACGGCAAGTTCAAGGTGACGACGAACCACCACGTCGTCGGCGCAGGTGCGACGTACGGCATGTTCTGGGGCTTCCTCTTCGGGCTGTTGTTCTTCGTGCCCGTGTTCGGAATGGCCATCGGAGCCGGCCTGGGCGCGCTGATGGGGAAGCTCGAGAAGTCCGGCATCGACAAGGAGTTCCAGCAGCAGGTGCGGGACATGCTGCAGCCCGGGACCTCCGCGCTCTTCCTCGTGCTCGAGAAGGCGACGCCCGACAAGGCGATCGAGGCGATGAGCAAGTTCGGCGGCACCGTGCTCAAGTCGTCGCTCTCGCACGAGGCCGAGCAGGCATTGCAGGAAGAACTACATGGCGCCGCTGCAGAGCAGCCGGTCGGCGTCTAGGAGATAGCGATGATGCGCAGAAGACGTCCGCTGATGCGCGCCGCCGTGGTCGGCGGCGTGGCATACCACGCGGGGAAGAAGGTGCAGCAGGGGCGCGCGCAGGACGCCGACACCGAGGCGCGGCTCGAGGACCTCGAGAGCCAGCAGGCCTATCCGGCTCAGCCGGCTCAGCCCGCTCCGCCCGCGGCCGGGGGAATCTCCGACGCCGCGATCGAGCAGCTCAAGCAGCTCGCCGCCCTGAAGGACCAGGGCGTCCTCACCGACGAGGAGTTCGAGCAGCAGAAGCGGAAGCTGCTGTCGTCATGAGTGCTCACGACCGCACCTTCGGACCGGTCCAGATGCTCGTGCTCGAGTTCGACCG
>DATFQN010000001.1:0-17812 GCA_035264165.1 Gaiellaceae bacterium | reverse complement strand
GCACGAGCAGCGCCATCGCCGTCGCGCCGCCGATCAGCAGCACGGCCTTCACGATCTGCACCCAGGTCGTCGCGATCATCCCGCCGAGCAGCAGGAGCGTCAGCATCACGACGCCCACGATCACGACCGACAGGGCGTAGTTGAGCCCGAAGATCAGGTTGATCAGCGTGCCCGCTCCGACCATCTGGGCGATCAGGTAGAAGGTCGCCACAGAGAGCGTCCCGACCGCGGCCGCGAGCCGCACGGGAGTTTGCTTCAGCCGGTAAGCTCAGGGCCCAGGTCGAGAGAATGACCAGCGCTCCGGAGAAGCGCCATCCCGACGGAGAGGCCGTCGGTGATGAGCTCGCCCATGAAGCCCTTCGCGAACGCGATGAGCAGGATGAAGCCGAAGTAGACGACGAGCATCGCGCCGGTGAGGCCGAGCGCCACCCGCAACCGCCTGGCGGCGACGGCCTCGAGCGCGGCGTCGTCAGCGTCTACACGAGGCTCGAGACCCGGCCGGACCGGCTCGTAGGGTCCGGTCCTACCCGTGGTTTTAGGAGAAGAAACCGCTCTTGACTACGGTTTCAAGTCGTACGGGAAATCGGTGAGGTTCTCCGCGCCATCGTCGGTGACGAGCACGAGATCCTCGAGCCGCACGCCGCCGTAGCCCTCTCGGTACAGCCCGGGCTCGAGCGTGATCACATCGCCCGCGACGAGCCTGCTCGGGTCGCGCGAGAGCCACGGCGGCTCGTGGACCTCGAGCCCGACGCCGTGGCCGAGCCCGTGGAAGAAGCCGCTCGAGAGGACCTCGCCCGGCTGCTTCGAGAGCTGTGTCGGGTAGCCGGCCTCGTGGAAGACGTCGCACACGAGGCGGTAGACCGCGTTGCCCTCGGCACCGGGCTTGACCGCCTCCAGCGAGCGCTGCAGCGCCTCGTACACGTGCTTGTGGTAGTCGGAGAGCTCCTCGGGCACGTCGCCGACGACATACGTGCGCGTCATGTCTGCGTAGCACCCGGTCTCGCGGTCGCGTGGGAAGAGGTCGACGACGACGGCCTCGCCCGGAGCGATCGCGCCCGAGCCCATGTCGTGCCCCGCCGCCGCCTGGCCGCCGTGAGCGACGATGAACTCGTCGGCGACGAGGTTGTGCTCGTTGAAGACCTCGACGAGCCGCGACTTGATCCGCTCGGACGTGAGCGGCTCGCCGTCCAGCATCAGGGTGCCGTTCGAGGCCTCTGCCGTACGCAGCATCTCCCGCGCGGCGGCCATCGCCGCCTCCGTCCCGCGTTGTGCCTTGCGGATCCCTTCGAGCTCGACCTCGTTCTTCACGCGCCGGCGCTCCGCGAAGTACTCGTAATCCGGCGTGAGCGCGATCCCTTTCGCCCGCATTCGGTCACCCAGCAGGAGTGGGAAGTTGGGCGGGACGATCGCCTCCGCGATGCCGAGCTGCTCGACCGCCTGCTCCAGCACCTGCAGGACGACCTCGCGCCGCGGCAGCCCTTGTGAGAGCAGCTCGTCGTAGCCGAACTCCTCATACGGATGGGCCGCAATCCCGAGTGGCTCGAGCCGCGAGACCTCGAACGACGTCACCACCGCCTGTCGGTCGCCGTTCCGCTCGACGTACAGGAAGGGGTCGGGCACCGGAACCGGAACCTCGTGGCGCATCGCGGCGTCGTGCATGGAGTCCGCGTAGATCAGGACGTCGCTCATTCCGGCGTGGATCCTAGCCGCGCATACACTGACGAGCCGTGGACGAGCCGCTTTCGCGTGCACGGCAGCTGCTCCAGAGCTATGACGAGGAGCTTCGGCGCCTGCTCCCGCAGGACGCTGAGCTCTTCGATGCCCACGTCCACCTCGGGAACGACATCGACGGCTTCAGCGGCCAGTACGAGGAGCTCGAGCGGATCATGGACGCCTACGGCGTCTCCCACGCCTTCATGTTCTGCATGGACGAGCCCGACCGGGAGCCGGCATTCCGCGCGCCGAACGACCGCACGCTCGCTTTCGCCGAGCGCTCCGGCGGCCGGCTGATCCCGTTCGTCCGGCTCGACATGAACGAGGCGCCGATCGAGGAAGCGAGCCGCTGCCTCGACCGCGGCGCACGCGGGATCAAGCTGCATCCTCGCGCGCAGCGCTTCCTGCTGAACGACGAGCGGCTCGCGCCGGTCTTCGAGCTGGCCGCGGAGCGGCGCGTTCCGATCCTGATCCACGGCGGCCGCGGGCTGCCGCCGATCGCGGACGATCTCTCGCGGCTCGTCGACGCCTACCCCGAAGCTCAGCTGATCATCGCGCACGCCGGCATCGCCGACCTCGGTGCGCTCTCGGGCCACCTCGCCGGCCGCAAGGGCGTCTTCTTCGATACGTCGGTCTGGAGCCCTGTCGACCTCCTGGACTTCTTCCACCACGTGCCGCCGGAGCAGATCCTGTACGCGTCGGACTATCCCTACGGGCGCCAGCCGCAGTCCCTCCTGATCGGATTGCGGACGGCGATCACAGCGGGGCTCGATGAGCGCCAGCTCCGCGACATGCTGGCCGGCAACGCGAAGCGGATCGCATCAGGCGAGGAGCCGCTCGAGCCGTCGACGCCGAGCGGGATCGACGAGTTCTCGCAGACGCTGGCCCTGGCGCGCATCCACCAGTACCTCTCGATGGCGACGCCCCTCCTCTGGACGCGGCAGCAGGACACGATCGGCGTGCTCGGGCTCGCACTCAACGCGTGCTACGAACAGAACGGATACCCGGGGGAGCTGGAGCAGATCAAGGAGCTGCTCTCGGCCGCGCAGGACCTCTGGCGGACGCTGCCGGAGATCGAGGACGAGGGCGACCTGATGGCCACGCGGCGAGTCACCTTTGCCCTCGTCCACCTCGCCGACATCATCGCGGTCACGCCAGGTGCCTGAGCTTCGGGTGAACGGCGAACCCTTTGCGGTCGACGTGCCCGTGGGCACCTCGGTCGCCCAGGTGCTCCGCGAGGAGCTGGGCTTCACCGGCACGAAGATCGCGTGCAACGAGGGTCACTGCGGCGCCTGCACCGTGCAGCTGGACGGAGTGCCGGTGCTGTCGTGCCTGATGCTCGTCCACACGGTGGAGGGGCGCGAAGTGACGACGATCGAAGGGCTGCGCGACCACCCGCTCGTGGATGCATTCGTCCGAGCGGACGCGACCCAGTGCGGCTTCTGCACACCTGGGCAGATCGTCTCCGCGGCCGCGCTGGTCGCAGCGAACCCGTCGCCGAGCCGCGAGGAGATTCGGCACGGCATGGCCGGAAACATCTGCCGCTGCGGGACGTACCCCAAGATCGAGGAGGCGATCTCGACATGGCGAGGCTGATCCGTACCGAGAAGGAGGTCGAGGGCCGCTACACCGAGCAGTGGATCGTGGTCGAGGAGGACACGCTCGACCGCTGGCCCGAAGGCCCGCTCGACGAGGTCGGGCGACCCGCGGCGCGGATCGACGGCCTCCAGCGCGCCCGCGGCGAGGCGCGCTACACCGCCGACATCCAGCTCCCCGGGATGCTCCACGCCGCGGTGCTCCGCAGTCCACACGCACGCGCGCGCGTGAAGCACCTGGATCTCGAGCCGGCGCTTGCGGCGCCAGGAGTACGCGCCGCCGTCGGTCCGCTGAGCGACGACATCGGCTACCCCGGCCAAGCGGTTGCGGCAGTGGCGGCCGAGACCTTCGGGCAGGCGCGCGCCGCGCTCGATCTGATCCGCGTCCAATGGGAGGAGCTCGAGCCGCTCCTCGACCCCGACGACGCCGTCAGCCGCGGCGAGCTCGTCGGCGAGCGGACGGGCGAGCGCGGCGACGTCGAGCGCGGCTTCGCGGAGGCGGACGTCGTCGTCGAGGCCGAGTACCGCACCCAGACGGTGCTGCACAACGCCATGGAGACGCACGTGGCCGTGTGCGAGTGGGAAGCGCGTGACCGCCTGACGGTCTACATCTCGACCCAGTTCATCTGGGGCATCCGTGAGCAGGTCGCGGAGCAGTACGGTCTCCCGCCCGACCAGGTTCGCGTCGTCTGCCGCTTCATGGGCGGCGGCTTCGGCGCGAAGAACGGGCCTGACGACTACACGTTCATCGCCGCCGACCTCGCGCGCGAGACCGGCCGCCCGGTCAAGTGCATGCTGACGCGTCGCGAGGAGAACCTCGCTGCCGGCAACCGCAACGCCACGATCCAGCGCCTGCGCGTCGGCGCCCGCTCGGACGGCACTCTGACTGCCCTCGAAGGAGAGTTCGTGAACTCAACCGGCTGGAGCGGATGGCTCTCCTCAACCGGGGGGCCGATGGAGATGCTCTACGGCTGCGCGAACGTGCGGATCGAGGAGTCGGGCGCAAAGCTCAATACCGCGCCGATGAAGGCGTTCCGAGCGCCCGGCTTCGTCGAGGGGACCTTCGGGCTGGAGTGCCTGATGGACGAGCTCGCCGCGCAGCTCGATCTCGACCCGCTCGAGCTTCGACGTCGCAACCATTCCGACCACGACGCCGTGGACGGCCGGCCGTTCTCCTCGAAGAACCTGCTCGAGTGTTACCGCCGCGCCGAGCCGCACTGGGCACGGCGCGACGAGGTGCGCGCCCGCTCCGACGGAACGTGGAAGCGCGGCGTCGGGATGGCGAGCCAGATCTGGTACGGCGGCGGCGGTCCTCCCTCCTACGCCTGGGTACGCGTCGGCGCCCACGGACGGGCCGTCGTGATCACCGCCATGCAGGACATCGGGACGGGCAGCGCGACGGCGATGGCGCAGATCGCCGCCGAGGAGCTCGGTCTGCCGGTGGAGCACGTCGACGTCTCGCTCGGCGACACGGCTCGCGGGCCTTACGCGACCGTCTCCGCGGGCTCGTCGACGATCCCCTCGATGGGCCCGGCCGTGCGCGCCGCGGCGGCCGACGCCGCGCGCCAGATCCTCGAGATCGCGGCGCAGCGCCACCACCTCGAGGAGCGCGTGCTCTCGCTCCGTGGCGGCAATGTGGTCTCAGCGGACGGCGGCTCATGGCCGCTCGAGGAGATCACGGGACTGCTGGAGGACGGCCAGATCCTCGGCAAGGGCTCCCGGGGACCGAACCCGACGGGCATGCGCATCCTCACCTTCGGCGTCCAGGTCGCCGAGGTGGCGGTCGACGTCGAGACGGGCGAGGTGCGCGTCGACCGCATCGCCGCGATCCACGACGTCGGGCGCGTGATCAACCCGCTCGGCGCGTCCAGTCAGGTCGAGGGCGGGATCATCCAGGGGCTCGGCCACACCCTGTCGGAGGAACGGCTGCTCGATCCTCGCAGCGGCACGGTGCTGACGCAGACGTTGGACGCCTACAGGATGCCGACGATCGCCGACGTCCCCGAGCTCGTCACCGAGCTGATCGACCGGCCGGACGAGCATCTGACGAACCTCGGCTCGAAGGGCCTCGGCGAGCCGCCGATCATCCCGGTCGCGGCGGCGATCGCGAACGCCATCCGGGATGCGACCGGCGCGGATATCCGCTCGCTCCCGATCACACGGGAAGAGATGCTGCGCGCGCTGCGCGAAGCCCGCGACCGCCGGCCGGAACGCGTTGGAGCTCCTGCGGCCTGAGTCCGCGGAGGCGGCGGCCTCCGCACTCGCCAACGGCGCCGTCGCGCTCGCCGGCGGGACCGAGGTCGTGCCGCTGATCCGCGAGGGGATCCTCGCGCCCGAGACGCTCGTCCAGATCGACCAGGTGGTGCCGAAGGGGATCCGGAGCGGCTGGATCGGCGGCGGGACGACCCTCGGCGAGCTCGAGGTGGATCCCCAGATTCCCGCCGCTCTGCGCGAGGCCTGCTCTCTGGCTGCGTCACCACAGCTGCGGGCGATGGGGACGATCGCCGGAAACCTTCTCCAGGCCACGCGCTGCTGGTATTGGCGGCTCCGGTTCCCGTGCCGGCTCCACGGGGGCGACCGCTGCTTCGCCCGCGAAGGCGAACACCGTGAGCACGCCATCTTGGCGAACGACTTCTGCGCCTCGGCGCATCCCTCCGACGTCGCCGCGGCGCTGCACGCCCTCTCGGCGACCGTCGTCACGGATCGCCGACGGCTGCCGATCGCCGAGGTCTATCGGCTGCCGAGCGAGGACGACCGCCGCACGACGACGATCCAGACCGGCGAGCTGATCCTCGAGCTGGAGTACCAGCCGCCGGTCGCATCGACCTACCTGAAGGCCATGGACCGCAATCGGTATGCGTTCGCGCTCGTCGGCGTGGCCGCGGCGCGATATGAGAGCGGGACGCGGCTCGCCCTCACCGGGGTCGCGCCGATCCCGTGGGTGATCGAGACCCCGGCCGACCTCGAGCGGGCGACGCCGCTGCCGCGGAACGCCTACAAGCTCGAGATCGCGACGGCGCTCGTCAGACGGGCCCTGGAGGCGGTCGCCTGAGGCTCGCCATCGTGATCGTGGGCCTCGTCTTGCTCGCCGGCTGCGGCACCTCGTCGGAGTCGGAATCGGAATCGAACGGCTGCGATGTCACGGTCACCGACGAAAACCGGGCGAAGGAGATCGAGCCGCTCGGCCCGGGCGACTACTCGATCGAGTTCCAGACGTCCCACGGCGATTTCACGGTCGATATCGACGAGAGCCTCGCGCCCTGCAACGGGGACTCGATGCTCCAGCTTGCGAAGGACGGCTACTTCGACGGCATCGTCTTCCACCGCATCGTGCCGGGATTCGTGATCCAGGCCGGCCAGTCCGAAAAGACGCCCGACGGAGGTCCGGGCTACACCACGATCGACACGCCGCCCGCAGATACGACGTACCTGAAGAGACTCGTCGCGATGGCGAAGACGGAGGTCGACCCGCCGGGCACCGGCGGCAGCCAGTTCTTCGTCGTCACAGGGACCGACGTGATGCTCCCGCCGGACTACGCCCCGATCGGCAAGGTCGTCAAGGGCATGCCGGTCGTGGAGAAGATCGGCAAGCTCGGCGATGCCACGACCCAGCAGCCGACGCAGCGGATCGTGATCGAGCGGGCGGTGGCTTCGGGCCTCTAGAGGTGGTCACCTACCTGGGGAAGGTGACCGCCCTCTGGCGGCGCCTCAACGGTTGTAGATGATCGCGGCGGTCGTCCTCGCGGCGGGAGCGGCCACGCGGTTCGGGGCCCCGAAGCAGGCGCTGCTCCTGCCGGAGGTGCTGGCGGCGCTCACCGAGAGCTCCGTGGAGGACGTGGTCGCCGTGGTCGGCGCGTATCCGCTGGAGGTGGACGCGCGCGTCGTCCACTGCCCGGAGTGGGAACGCGGGCCGGGCGCGTCGCTCCGCTGCGGTCTGGCGGCACTCGCCGCGGAGGCCGAGGCCGCCGTCGTCGTCCTCGCCGACGGGCCCGACCTCTCGCCCGCCGCGGTCGACCGCATCGTTGAGCATTGGCGCCGAGGGGCCGGCGACGTCGTCGCCGCGTCCTACGGCGGCGTCAGAGGCCACCCCGTCGTCCTCGGCCGAGCGGTGTGGCCGCTCGTCCCGGACGAGGGGGCCCGCAGCCTGGAGCCCGTCCTCGTTCCGTGCGACGATCTCGGTGCTCCAGGAGACGTCGATTTTGCCGATGAAGTCCCGGGCAGGTTGCGAGAGGACTCGAGCGAATGAACGCATTGGCGGAAGCTGAGGCAGTCGAACAGCAACACGCGGAGCCGTCTCCGCTCGCGCGCGCGCGCGTCCAGCGCCGGCTGACCGCCGAGGAAGCGGCGAGGCGCGCCGGGCTCACGCCGGAGGAGGTCGCCTGGATCGAGGACGGCCGCCTCTACCGGTTCGGGTCCAGCGAGAAGGCGACGCTCGCGCTCCTGCTCTACGCGACGGCACTCGACATCTCCCGGCGTGAGGCCCGCCGTCTCGCTGGCCTGCCGCTGCTCGAGGCGACGAGCAAAAACCGGCTCCTGGTGCTCGCCGGGATCGCGGCGGTCGCGCTCGCCGTGACGGGGGTCTTCGAGCTGCCGCGGGTGATCGACCGCGCCAGCGGCGGTGCAACGAGCGCGCAGGGGCTGCCGCCGACGTGGAAGATCTCAGTCGACGTGCTGAACGGCGGCGGGGACATCGCGCATACGCGGCGGCTCGCCGACCGGATCGGGTCGATGGCCTACCAAATCAAGCATGTCTCGCGCGCCGACCGCTTCGATTATCCCAAGACGGCGGTGTACTTTCCGCCAGGCGGCGAGGAGATCGGTCAGCGGCTCGCGGCTCAGCTCGGCGTCGAGGCGCGGCCGCTGCCGTCCGGCAAGAACCCGCGCCGGCTCGTCGTAATCGCAGTGCCGCGCGCCCTCGGCTGAGCCACTCCGCCGAGTCGACACACTTTCGGCACACCTTTTCCTTGACACGAACCGGTGTCGGACACCGGTGTGGACAACGGCTCGGCTAGTCGGGTTTGCCGGCCATGGCCCATGCGGCGACTATGTAGGCGGCGAGGAGCACCAGCGCAAGCACGAGTATCGCCCGGAGCAGGCCTGAGCCCTTGCCCTCGCGCAGCCGGTAGATGCCGATGCCGCCGACGACGAGCGAGACGAGCAGGACCAGGCCGCCGATGTCCGCGGTCGCGAAGCCGATGCCGAGCCAGGTCGGAACCAAGTCGTCCGGAACGTCGTCCCAGCCCTCCTTCGAGAAGATCCACTGCGCGCCGATCCGCATCAGGAGCCAGCCGGGGAGCGAGACGGCCAGGAGCGACCAGTATCCGAGGCGCAGGAGCCTGGCGTCGCTCCGCGCGGCGACGAGTGCGGCGACCGCCGCGAGCAGGCCGCCGACGAGCACCGTCGCCCCGAGCACGTGAAGGAAGAGCGGAAAGTTCCAGCTGTCGGGACGGACCGTGGCGAGGACGCTCATGCGCCCGGCTTCCAGATCATGTCGACGAGGATCAGCAGCACGACGAGCGAAGTGAGCGCCTGCACCACGACGCCCCCGGAGGCCGTGTTCAGGGCCGCAAGCTCGGGATCAGGTCCCGTACGGCCCGCTGACTGCAGCTCCTGCGCCTTCCGCACGGCCGGCTTGGCGGCTTGATCCGCCCGCCGGCCGAGGGCGGCTGCCAGCAACCAGAGGACGATCGCCGCGACAATCCAGGGATCCCAGATGTCGTAGCCGCCGACGGAGAACGCCAGCCAGATCCCGAGGATGATCGTGCCGCCCATGCCGATCCCGATCGCGGCGCCGGCGATCTGCGCCACCGGCCCCAAGCGGAGCGTTGCTTCAGGCGTGTCCGCGCTGCGCGCGGCGACCGTGATCACCCAGAAGCAGACGATGCCGGCGACGAGGGCGAACGCGCTCACGACGTGCAGCGCGAGGGCCCAGTCGTCGAAGCTCATGGGCCGACCCTACAAAGGCGTCCGCAGAGCCGCGAGCTTGGCCTTCAGGTCCGGCGGCATGGGCTCGGCGGCAGCGAGCCGCACGAACTTCCTGAACTCCGCCTCGAAGCGGTAGCGCCTCCGGCAGTAGTCACAGCCGTCGAGATGCACCTCCGCCTCCATCCGCTCCTCCTCGGTGAGGACGCGGTCGAGGTACGGCTGCATCATCTGCTCGCACTTGTCACACGGATCGAAGGCGAACCCGCTCAACCGCCGCCTCCGTCGCCCGACGCGGAGTCCGCGAGCGTCCGCTTCAGGATCCGGCGGCCGCGATGCAGTCGCGACATCACGGTTCCGATCGGGATGTCGAGGATCTGCGCGGCGTCGCTGTAGGTGAAGTCGGCAAGGTCGACGAGGAGCACGACATCCCGGAAGTCGTGCGGCAGGTCGGCCAGCGCCGTCACGGTGTCATTCTGGGACAAGCGCTCGACGACGCGCCGCTCGTCGAGGTTCGACTCCGACGTCGACTCCTCGAGCTTGTTGTAGAGGAAGTAGTCATTCTCCTCGAGCGGCTGCGTGTCTGGCGACCGCTGGATGCGGCGGCCGCGATCGATGTTCAGGTTCGTGAGGATGCGGAAGAGCCAGGCGCGCAGGTTGGTGCCCGGCTGAAACGACCGCCAGGCGCGGAACGCCCGCGCGTACGTCTCCTGGACGAGATCCTCCGCCTCCTCGCGGGAGCCGGACAGACGTCTCGCCACTGAATAGACCTGATCCGACAGCTCGAGTGCCTCCTCCTCGAAGCGCACGCGGTCGCGCGCATCGGTTGCCAGCTGCCGCGGAGAGCTCTCGGGCGTCGCCTCGCTCATCGGCTCGACCGTAGCAGCCTTACGGGAACGGAAACGCCCTGCTGCGCGCCGCTATTCCGCGACCGGATCGCGGCGGCGGAAGCCAGCGCCCTCGAGCGCGGCGACGAGGCGGTCGCGCGACGTCAGCTCCTCGTCCCAGTGGAGCGTCACCTCGCCCATCAGGTTGGCGCTCGCGAACTCGAGGCCCTCGTGGCCGCGAAGCGCGGCGGCGAGGCGGTTGACGCAGCGCTCGCAGCGGATCCCGCTGACCTCGAGGGTCTCGTTTACGACGGCCATGTGCGCGCCACGATATCTGCGCAGGCTGCCTGGGCATCGCCTGCCGCGAGCTGGAGGTCGGCCTCGCTCGTAGTCGCGTCGAGCCCCGCGAGCTCGACGGGCAGCTCCGCAACGAGGTCGGGGACGGCGAGGAGCCGTCCGTCGTGGATCAGCTCCGCCCGGGGCCCGAACCTCGACGCCGCCCAGCGGTTCTGCTGGTAGACGCCGCGGTCGGCGGCCGCGGCAGCTGGGTGCTCCAGGGCCCATTCGCAAAGGTCCCGCAGGAGCTCGATGAACGCGGCGCTGATGGCGAGCGACGTCGGCTGGTCCGGCATCCGGATCTCGAGCGTGCCGAACCGCGGGTGCGGCCGGACGTCCCACCAGAACTGCGTGTAGTCCTTCGCCAGCCCCGTTCCGAGGAAGCGCTCGATCCACGCCTCCCACTCGGCGTAGGACGCGAACGCCGGCGGCGCGCCGCTGCGGGGGAGCTGTGCCAGGATCTCGGCGCGGTTCGAGGCCAGCCCGGTGCGCCGCCCAACCAGGTAGGGCGAGTTCACCGACAACGCGAGGACGAGCGGCATCCACGGGAGGATCGTCTCGAGCGTCGCGATGCACTCGTCCCCTCCCGGCATCCCGACGTGCACGTGCAGCCCGCTGACCCCTTGGCGGCGCGCGGTCACTCCCACGTACGCGACGAACTCCGCGTAGCGCTTCTCGTCGACGACCTCGAGCTCCTCCGGCTCCGCGAACGGGTGCGACCCCGCCGCGGCGAGACGCATGCCTCGACGCTCCAATAGTTCCGCAGCGGCGCCGCGGAGCGCGCGGAGCGTCTCGACGGCCTCGTCGACGGTTCCACAGACGTCGGTGTTCAGCTCGACGATCGACGCGTGCAGCTCGGTCTTCAGCTGCCCGCCCAGCTCTACGCCGTCGGCGTCGGCGAGCAGCTGCCGCACGGCCGGGGCCGGCGCAAAGGTGTCGGCGTCCAGCAGCATGACCTCCTCCTCGACGCCGATCGAGAGTGGCGAGCTCTCGCCGAAGTGCGCTTCTATCCGTGCCAGGAGCGGAAGGCTGCCAGCAAATCGCGCTCGGCCTCGGGCGAGAGGTCCTCGGCTGTGACACGGCCCGCCACGCGGATCGTCGCGCGAATCTGCTCGACGTACACCTGGCACGTCGCGCAGTCGGCGAGGTGGTCCTGGAAACGCCGGCGCTCCTCGCCCGACAGCGCGTCCTCGAGATAGGCGGTCACGAGCTCCACCAGCTCCTGGCAGCTCATCGCTTCGGCAGTCGTCTCGGTCATCCCAGGTGTTCCTCCAGCGCTTTGCGCACCTTCGACCTGCCGCGGTGTAACAAGACGCGCTGATTGGTCTCCGTGAGCTCCAAAGCGTTACAGACCTCGTCCGAGCTCCAGCCCTCGACGTCGCGCAACGTGATTACGGCGCGCTGGCTGGGCGGGAGCGCGTCGATCGCGCCGTCGACGATCGCAGCCCTCTCCGCGGCCAGGAGTCTCTCCTCCGGCCACTCGTTTGGCTTCACCGCCCAATGCCCTGGCCAGCGCGGGTCGTCGTGCCGGCGGAAGCGCGCCGGCTCGACGGCCGGCTCGGGGACGTTCTCGGGTGTGCGCAGCGACGAGAACGGGATCGTGCGCCCCTCGCGCACGGCGCGCGTCTTGGCGAGGTTGGTGACGATCCGGAAGACCCAGGTCTTCAGCGACGAGCGCCCTTCGAAGCGGTCTAGTCCTTTGAGGACGCCGACCCATGCCTCCTGGGCGACCTCCTCGGCGATCGCGCGGCTCCCGACGTAGATCTGTGCGACGCGGATCATCGAACCGTGGTGCTGCCGGACCAACGCTAGGAACGCGGCCTCGTCACCGGCGCGGAGGGCGGCGAGCTCGTCTCTAGCGGCGGTCGGTTGCAAGACGGATTCCGAGAGCGACGAGAACGGTGCCGAGCACCGCGTCGAAGGCACGGCGGATGGCGGGCCGCCGCAGGACATCGCCCGCCTTCGCGACGGCGGACGCATAGGCGGAGAGCCAGAGGAGCGTCATCGAGCAGAAGAGGAGGCCGAGTACGAGCAGGCGGGGGAACGAGTCGGCGAACTGCGGGAGCAGGCTCGTGAAGAAGACGGCCATCTTGGGGTTCCCGAGGTTGCTCAGGAGCCCCTGCCGGAACGGAGAGCTACGCCTGCTGCTCGGCGGCTCCGTCACCTCGCCGCGCCACGCCTTGAGCAGCGCCTGCACGCCGAGGTAGACGAGGAAAGCCGCGCCTGCGAGTTTGAGCGCCACGAACGCGGGCTCGAACGCGACGATCAATGCCGCGAGGCCGATGCTGGTCGCGAGCGCCCACAGCGCCTGCCCAGCAGCGACGCCGAGCGCGGTCCGGAGACCGCCGCGCCGGCCGCCGAGGAGCGAGTTCCGGATCGTCAAGGCAGTGTCCTGGCCCGGGGTGACGATGACGACGACCGAGATCCCGACGAAGGCGGCGAGCATCAGCGTCGCATGTGGACGCCGAAATCGAGGCGGCTGACCGCCGGCGACTCGCTCACGCGCTCGAGCCGCACCTCCGGGTCGCCGGGATAGACGGGCATCCCCGAGCGCACCGGCACCGAGACGTCGAAGATCTCCACCACTCCCTTGTAACGCATTCCGCCAAGGAAGAGACGGAGGCCCATGAATCGCGAATTCGATCTGATCGTCCTCGGCTCGGGATCCGGCGCCAGGGACGGCGCCAACAGGGCACGAGAGGAGTTCGGCGCGAACGTCGCGCTCGTGGAGTCGACACGCTGGGGCGGGAGCTGCCCGAACGTCGCCTGCAAGCCGACGAAGGCGTACCTCGTCGCCGCCGATTACGTCCACGACATCAACACGTTCGTCCCGAGGCTCGGGATCGACGTCGGATCGGCCCGGGCCGAGCTGGCGCGCGTCAAGGCGCGGAAGGACTCGCTGATCGTCTCGGAAGACGTGTGGATGGAACGTCTGAGCAGCGCCGGCCACACGCCGTTCGACGGCGTCAGCGCCTTCGTCGATCCTCAGACGATCCAGGTGAACGGCGACCGGATCTCCGCCGAGCGAATCCTCGTCGCGACGGGCTCACGCACCGCCGTGCCTCCGATCGACGGCCTCGACGACGTCGGCTGGATCGACCACGTCAGCGCCCTCGCGCTGACCGAGCTGCCCGCGTCGCTCCTCGTGGTGGGCGGGGGCCCGGTCGGGCTCGAGTTCGCCCAGATCTTCTCGCGCTTCGGCTCCCGGGTGATCGTCGTCCAGACCGCCGATCGCATCTCGCCGCGTTCAGATGCGACCGCGACGGCGGAGCTGACCGCGGCGCTCGAGGACGAGGGGATCGAGATCAGGACCGGCGTCTCCGTCTCGCGCGTGCGCCGCGAGGACGCCGACATCGTCGCGACGATCGGCGACGACGACGTCCGCGTCGCGCAGATCCTCCTGGCGGCTGGGCGGCTGCCGAACGTCGAGCAACTCGATCTCGACCACGTCGGGATCGAGCGGACGCGCGCCGGCATCGTGGTCGACGCCGAGCTGCGAACCTCCGTCGAAGGCGTCTGGGCATGCGGCGACGTCACCGGCTCCTACCAGTTCACCCCGGTCGCGCAGTACGAGGCCCGTGTGGCGGTTGAGAACATGTTCGCGGGCAACGGCGCACGAGCCGAGTACGAGTTCCTGCCGACCGTGATCTTCACCGACCCTGAGCTGGCTGCTGTGGGCATGACCGAGGAGGAGGCGGCGGGCGCCGGGCTCGACTACGAGACCGCCGTCCACCCGATCAAGTTCGTCCAGCGCGCCTCGTACACGGACAGGAAGCGCGGGCTCTACAAGCTCGTGTGGGAGCGCGGCTCACGCCGCGTGCTCGGGCTGCACGTCCTGACGCGCAACGCAGGCGACATCGTCCAGGGCTTCGGGCTCGCCATGAAGCTCGGAGCGACGGTCGACGACATCGCGGGCATGCATCACGCCTTCCCCACCTTCGCCGAGGGGGTGAAGGCCGCGGCCGAGCAGGCGTCTACCCCTGTTGCGGCTGCCGTCCCAGCGTGACCTCGAAGCTGCGCTTGTCGTCTCCGCGGTAGGCCTCGACCTTGATCTCGTCGCGCGGCTTCTTCGCGGAGACGGCCTCGCGCAGGGCCTCGGGCGTCTGCACCGCGCGTCCGTCGACCGCGACGATGATGTCGCCTCCGAGGCGATAGCTCTCTCCGGCGACGACGACCTCGGTCGTGCCCGCCTTGAGGCCCGCCTTCGCCGCGCCGCTCCCCTCGTAGACACGGATCAGCATCAGTCCTTGGTCCACCGGCAGGTTGAAGAACTTCGCGATCTCCTTCGTGAGCGGCTGTGCCTGGACGCCGAGGAATGCATGCTCGACGTGGCCGCCGTCGATCACTTGCGAGGCCACGTCGCGAACGGTGTTGACCGGAACGGCGAAGCCGATGCCGATGTTGCCGCGCGCGCCCGTGTTCCCCGTCGCGATCGCCGTGTTCACGCCGATCACCCTCCCGTTCGCGCCGATCAGCGGCCCGCCGGAGTTCCCGCTGTTGATCGCAGCGTCCGTCTGGATCACATCGTCGATCGTGAAGTCGTTCGGCGCGGTCAGGGGACGGTGGAGCGCGCTGACGATCCCCGCCGTCACGCTTCGCTCGAGCCCGAGCGGGTTCCCGATCGCGACGACCGAATCGCCGACTTCCACGCGGTCGGAATCGCCCAGCTTGAGCGGCGTCAACGCCTGGGCGTCGACGTCGACCTTGAGCACCGCCAGATCGGTGGAGAGGTCCCGTCCGACGAGCTTCGCCTCGACGCTGTCGCGGTTGGAGAAGCTGACCTCGATCTCCTCTGCGTTCTCCACCACGTGGGCGTTCGTGACGATGTGGCCGGACTTGTCGATCACGAAGCCCGAGCCGAGCGCCTGCTGCCGCTGCTCCTCGGGGACGCCGGACGGGTTCAGGAAGGGATCCGGCTCGACGGTCGTGACGCTCGTCGTCGTGATCTGCACCACGCCCGGGGCGCTGTCGCGGTAGATCTGGTTGACGCTGAGCCGGTCGGACTCCTTGAACACCGTCGGCGCCGAGGCTGCCGTCGCCGGCGGCGTTTCGACCGTCGCCGGCTTGTCGTCGAGAACACCGAGGACCTCTGCACCCGCCAGCGCAGCCCCGCCGCCCACCACCGCAGCGATGAGCAGCGGAGCCACGCTACTCACTGCGCGGGGAGGTCTCAGCACATGACTTCTTCTAGCACTCGCTTTATTGCCTGTGCATTGCCCCGGATTAATCGGCGGTTAAGAGGCAGCGAGCCCGGCGGCCGTCGCCGGCACTCCCTCCCATGAGCCGATCGGAGTCAGGGCGCCCTTGTCGCCCACGCTCCAGCCGAAGATGCGCCCGGCGTCAGTGTCGAGCGCGTACAGGAAGCGCCCGTCGCCGCTCAGATCCTCGTCGCGGAGCCCGGGCTGGCCCTCGACGGCCGTCGCCGCAGCGGCATCCTCGAGCTCGAGCGTGCCGTCGTCGCGGATTGCGTACCGCGAGACGGCGCCGTCGGCGAAGTTCGTCGTGAACGCGTAGCGGTCGTCGTTCGAGACGACTGCCCAGCAGATCTCGCTCCGCCCGTTCCCGACGGAGCTCGTGACCGTTGCGATCGACCCGTTCTCGAGCGCGTACGACGAGGCAGCGGCCTTGCCGGTCTGCGCGCGGAACGCCTCGGTGACGACGAGCGTGCCGTTGCGAGTGAACGCGAACCCGTACGGCGTCGGGCCGGCCGAGGGGTGGACTGCGGCGGGGCCCAGCGAGCCGTCGGGCTCGACGGGGTAGATCACGATCGAATCCGTGCCGCGGTCGGTGACGACGAGCGCCGCGCCGTCGCGGCGAAAGCCGACCTGGGCCGGGTCGGCGTCGGGGCCCAACGCGCGCTCGGAGCCGTCGATCGGCTCCAACCCGCGCTCGCCGATGCGAAAGCCGGCCAGTGACGGCGTTGCCGTGTTGAGGACGTAGACCAGGCCGTCGTGCTCGGCGACGCTCTTCGGTGCCTCGCCGCCGCTCTCCACCGTCTCGAGCAGGGAGAGCCCGCCCTCGCTGACGGCGAAGAGGCTGACGTCGTGGCTGGCGTCGTTCGTGACGAGCAGGTGACGGCCGTCGCCGCTGAGGACGACGGAGCCCTGCGACGTCAGGTGCGGCGTCGCGTCGCCCGCCCCGCCGGTCGGGTACGCGCCGAGTTGCGTGAGCGCACCGTCCGCCTCACGGCGAAACGCGAGCACCCGATTCTCGGGCTCGTTGGTCTGGACGTATAGCGCTGCGGTCATCGCTCTCCTTCGGACCCCTCGGTTGACGAGGTCTAGTCCGCGGAGGTACGCAGTTCGTTACAGCCGCACTGCGTTACCCGCGGATCGACCGGTGGTTTCCGACGGGCACGCGCTCGAAGACCACGTGCCCTGAGGGCGGCACCGCAAGCGGCGCCTTACAACTCGCGGAAGGAGCGCGCGGCATACTCGAACATCCGCGCGTGGGCGGCGGCGAGGCGCTGTGACGTTGTAAACGTCAGCACGTGCTCGCCCTGCCGGTACGCCCTGGTCGTCGCAGTCCGCGGGAGCTTCGTCGCGTGCTTCGCCTTCACAACGCTCAGGGTGGCGACGACCTTCTTGCCCGGCCGCTCCTGGAAGACGACCTTTCCGTGAGGCGTGACCGCCGACCACTCGGGCGGGAGCATGATCTTGAAGCCCGCGGCGGGAAGGCTGTGCGTCTTCCAGCCGTAGGTCGCGGCGCCCGGATGATCTTCCTTCGGCCCCTTGAGCATCGCCGGATCGAGCGCACCCATATAGTGCAGCCCGCCGACGAGCGTTCCTGCGAACAGAGCGGTTACGACAGCCATGGCGGCCACGCTGCGCAGCATGTGACGCATATCGGCAGCTGCCGCTACGTTGATTAGCCCTTGTAACGCATACGGGCGATGGCGAGACAGGAGTACATGCGACCAACACTCTTCATCCTCATCGCGCTCCTCCTCGTTCTCGTTCCGACGGGGGCCGCGCAGACGACCGCGCAAGCCAGCTCCACGCTGATCGTCCGCGACTCGAAGTACGGCCCCGTGCTCTTCGACGGGCGCGGCTACGCCCTCTACGCGTTCACCCGCGACCGACGCGGCGGCCCGAGCCGCTGTTACGGCGCGTGCGCCGCAGCGTGGCCCGTGTACTTTCGCGCGGGGGCTCTACGCGCCGGCACGGGTGTGAAGCAGTCGCTGCTTGGGGCCGTACGCCGAAACAACGGCAAGCGCCAGGTGACCTACAACGGCTGGCCGCTCTACTACTACGTCGGCGAGAAGGGACGCCCGGGCGTGATCCTCTGCCAGAACGTCGACGAGTTCGGCGGCCTGTGGCTCGTCGTCAGGCCGAGCGGCCGGCTGGCTCGCTAGGCCTCCGCGGCCCTAACTCGCCAACGGCGCGCCTGAAGGCTCCGTCCGGCGAACGCGATCGCGGC